>PFND01000098.1 GCA_002791805.1 Alphaproteobacteria bacterium CG_4_10_14_0_8_um_filter_53_9
AGAGTGTTGAGGGGCATTTTTTGAGACTATTCTGGTTGAAAGTGTTTTTTGAGAAAAGCACGGCCTGAGCCTGTTTTAAGATATACCTCAAAAGCTAAGGCTTGAGAGCTTGTTGTGAAGGCAAAGTAGGCAACTAACTTCCATGGACGACGTTCTTGCGTTGCCGCCGTCTTTCCACTGTTGTGTTCTGTCAGACGTTCTTCATCTTCTGGCCAGCGCACTGTTTGACCAATATAAAACTTATGGGGATGAGAGATAGATTGTAAGGAGTAAACATAGAACATGGGGAAGCTTTCTTGGGAGGCCCGCCTACGCCAAGAGGCTTCGGCGTGGCGCTCGGATTCCTTGCCAAATCGCTTTAGGGCGATTTGGCGGAATCCGGCGGCGCTTTGAATTCTACTTTGCAGCGAGCAATGATATCATCACTGAGTTGGGGGAAGAGGACGCCTGTGGGGAGTGTGAAGGTTTTATTTTGAAGGTTTTGGAGGGCTTCTTTTATCTTACCCTCTTTAGGAAGAGCTTTATCTTCTGAGCTTGTGAGAGCGGCGATGAGTTTGCTGCTTTCCGGTATAAACGGTGAGGCGAGGCGCGCGAACAGCGGGATGAGGTGAATGGCGACGCTGAGGATAGTGGCGGCGCGCTCTTTATCTTCTTTTATGACTTTCCAGGGCTCTTGCTCGGCCAGGTACTCGTTGCCGAGGGTCCAGATTTCACGCAGTTTCTCTTGTGATTTACGGAACTCCATGGCGCCCATGTGCGCCGTATAGCTGGCAATGAGGGTGGTGAGTTTGCCCACAAGAGCTTCTTCTGCCACGCCCCATGTGGGTTGCGCGGGGATGGTATCTCCAAAGTTTTTGTGGGTGAGCTGGAGGGTGCGGTTGATAAAGTTACCCAGCACGTTGGCGAGATCTTTGTTTACCGTTTGTGCGAAGTCTTCCCAGGTGAAGGCGCTGTCATCATTCTCCGGTGCGCGGGCCATGAGGTAATAGCGCCAGTAATCTGCCCAGTTTGGAAGAGGGTGAGGCGCACCTTCTTCCAGCAGGAGGGGGCTATCCTCTGTGGACAGCGGGTTGAGACGAAGGGCGGCATCTGTAAAAATACCTACCCCTTGTGAGGTGCTGAATTTGCCGCCGTAATAGGTGAGCCAGCTGAATGACTTGAGTGTTGTGACCTGCTTCCAGTTTTCTCCGCTGCCGAAGAGGGTGGCGGGGAAGGACATGGTGTGAAAATAGACGTTATCCTTGCCCATAAATTGCGTGTAGGTGACACTCGTGCCGTCTCCCTCGGGGTGTAAAATGTCCTTTCTTGAATCTGCGCTGCTCACGTACGAAGAGGTACGTTGCGCTGCTCGCTCCTGCGAAATGCCATTTTCTCCTCCCGATGGAGACGGCTCTGAGGGAGAGGATGTAAGCTGTGGCTCATCGGGCATCCACCAGCTTTTAGGGGTGGGCGAGAGCGGAATATCCCCTTGTGGGGTTTCTCCGTTCAGGTTTGCCAGTTCCTCGGCCGCGGCGATGTAGGCGATAGGGGCATCGAACCATACATAGAACACCTTGTTCGCCAGATCTGGTGCGTTAAAATGATCCGCAATATCCTTTGGCACGGGGACGCCCCACTGGATATCTCGTGTAATCCCTCTATCCTGCAGGCCCTCTTGCAACCATTTTTTGGCAATGCCGCGCGACATATCCGGCCAGTGGGTTTGTTTGTCTATCCACGCTTGAAGGGTGGGCACCAGCTGAGATTGTTTGAAATACAGGTGAGAAGTTTTGCGGAGCTCCAGCGCGGTGCTGCCGCTGATGGCAGAGCGGGGGGTTAGCAGATCGGTCGGATCTAACACGCGGCCGCAATTTTCGCATTGATCTCCACGGGCTTTATCGTACGCGCAATGGGGGCAGGTGCCTTCGACGTATCTATCCGGCAGGAATCGTTTATCTGCCTCGGAGTAGAGCATCTCCTCTGTGCGGACTTCCAGCAGGTTGTTTTCCATCAGCTTGCGGGCGAGATGCTGGGTGAGCGCGTGGTTTTGCGGATTGGAGGAGCTGCCAAAATGATCGAAGCTGAGACCGAAGTTTTTATAAATGTTGGCTTGGAAGGCGTGCCAGTGTTTTACAAACTCGGCCGTGGGGGTGCCTTCTTTCTGGGAGGCGATCTCTACGGGGGTGCCGTGGTCGTCGGTTCCGCACAGATACATGACCTCGTGCCCTTGGGCGCGGCGAAAGCGGGCGTAGACATCCGCAGGGAGCATACTGCCTACCAAATTGCCCAGGTGTTTGACACCGTTAACATACGGAATGGCGGAGGTGATGAGGTAGCGTGACATGGCGGGGAGATTACGCTTTTTTAGCCTTGCAGCCAAGGGATGGGGCGGAGGGATTTATAGATTTTCTTCCATTTTTGGCCTTTTTTGGTGGGCCAGATGCCTGCTGCCGCTTCTTCCGGATCTGGCTTGCCATGAAACGCGATGACTTTGCAGGTGGGAGGCGGCGGCGGTGTGACCTGAAACAGGCGGCGCGGCCACGGGAGGAGGAGATCCTCTTTAAAGCTTAAGACCCAGCCTTCCGGCCAGAAAACTTGTGCGTTTTTGCCTTGATATAGCGGGTTTTGTTTGGCGGTGGCGGTGCGGGCGGTGGCCTTTGTGGCGGTGCCATCCCCCAAAATGGCGCTGATGTATTCCTGCTCGATTTTAAAATCATTTTCGTACACGCCGAGGGGGTTTGCGATGTAGTGATCAAAAACTTCCGGGTGGGCGCCCACCACAAAACGGAAGGCGCTGGTGTTGCCTACACCGCTGTGGGGTTTGGTGGGATTGCGCCAGACGGCGAAAGGTTTGGTGGGCTCGAATGTGAAAAACGGCGTGAGATCTGACATCACGATGAGATCGATATCCAGCACGAGAGCGGGGCGACCGGTGAGATCGCCTCCCAGATTTTTCTGCCAGAGGGAGAGTTTGCGCCATGGTTTGGACGCAAAGGGCTCTGGCACATTTGGAAAGGCGGGGAGCGGGCGGGCCTCTATGAGGTTGGTGTTGAGGCCTGTGGGATCATCTGTAAAACAAATGATTTGGAGGGGGGTTGTGGTGTGCTTGTGGGCGGCCTCTGCCAGGCGATTGACAAGTTCTGGCCCGTAGCGGGTGCCCCATTTGAGCGTGAGGAGGAGATTTTTTTGCATGGGGGGATAGTAGAGGAAGTGAGAAGGCGGGGAAAGAGAGAAAAAATGATTGACGGCCAACTTTTAAAAAGTATACATAAAGGATAATAAGGTAATTTTGCCTTTAGGAGAGACATCATGAATATTATTTATGCGCGGCAAACATTGCCGCAGAGAAATGCTAGAACGGAGATTCTCCAGAATAGTATTTTTTTGGTGGGACCAACACCAAGGAAGGATACGATAACCCCCAGTTGGCGGCCAGAAGCCCTCCGCCTGTTGGAGGAAATGCGTTTTTCTGGCACGGTGTTTGTGCCCGAGGATTCTGATGGTAGCCCCCAGTATGACTATGATAGTCAGATTTGGTGGGAGATTGAGGCTCTTGGACGTTCGGCCGCTATTGTCTGCTGGCTTCCTCGTGAGTTACGCCAGATGCCTGCGTTTACGACCAATACGGAAGTTGGTTTTACGCTTGCGCTGCGTCCGGAGCGATGTGTTTTCGGGTTTCCGCCAGAGGCTCAAAAGATCAAGTATCAGAAGGCGCTCGCCCAAGACATTAACCGATTCCGCAAGGCGTTTGGCTTGCCCTTGCTTGCAAGGGCAGATTTTCCACCTTGCTATGAGACCCTTTCGGAGGCTCTTGTGGCAGGCGTACGGCGTGCGGCGCGATAATGAAACGGGGCGGCTTTCGGGCCGCCCCATTTTGTTGCTTTGACTTCTTATTGTGAGATTAATTTTGAAAAATTACCGATAGTTTTAGGCCGGCTCATTTTTTAGTATGTGTAGACGAGGCGTTGGCAGGTGATGGTGCGGATGCCGGAGTTGAAGCTTTTTGCCCCGTACAAGACCCATGTGCCACCTACGAAGCGGATAATACCATTGTTACCCGGTGAGCTGTAAGAGTGACCCGCAACGCCGGTTACCATTGAGTAGCCCCGCTCTTTACAGGTTTGTTGACGGCTGGGCTCGTCGTTTGCTGTCATACTTGCGCCCCATGAGCCTGCGGGTTTAGGCCAATCGAAAGACGCGGTTTGGAGGGAGATGCCGCTGAGATCCACCCCGGAACAGCCGTTTGCATCGGCGTTGGGGCCGGTAGGGAAATAAATTTTACCGATGAGACCACAGCTTTTCATAAGATCATTATCTGTTTTTACGAGGGCAAGCGTTGTTCTAACAGCATCCAGTGTATTGGTTAGGTTGGTGATGGTGGCTTGCATGATAGATATCTGGTTGTTTAAGTCTATCTTGGCATTTTTGAGCGCGTTTTGATCGCTTCCTGAGCTGGCGGACGTTTCTAATGCGTGCGGCGCAAAGCTGAGGACACAAAGACCTGTGACGGCGAGATAGTGAAGTTTCATGAGAGCCCCTTTGTTTGCTATGTTTACTGTAGGCTTATAGTGAAGGCCAAAATTAAAAATGACACAAGGGGGCTTTGCATTTACTGACAGGGGTTGTGGCGAAAACGCGTTGCTTGAAAAATATGAAAAAAGGCGGCTTTTGGGCCGCCCTTTTTGGGATTTAGACAAACTTTAGCTTATTGAGACATGAATTTGAAGAAATCGGCGTTGGTTTTGGCCCGGCGCATTTTATCGATCAGGAACTCCATGCTCTCGACGGTGCCCATGGGCTGGAGAATGCGGCGGAGAATCCAGATTTTCTGGAGTTCTTCCTCGTTAAACAACATTTCCTCGTGTCTGGTGCTGGACTTGGTGATATCGATGGCGGGATAGACACGTTTTTCCACCAGTTTGCGATCCAGCCAGATTTCGGAGTTACCTGTTCCTTTGAATTCTTCAAAAATAACTTCATCCATACGGCTGCCGGTATCTATGAGGGCGGTGGCGATGATGGTGAGGCTACCCCCTTCTTCAATCTTCCGCGCGGCACCAAAGAAGCGTTTGGGGCGTTGCATGGCGTTGGCATCCAGACCCCCGGTGAGCACCTTACCTGAGCTTGGCATAACGGTGTTGTAGGCGCGGGCGAGGCGGGTGAGGCTATCCAACAAAATAACGACATCCTGACCCATTTCCACCAGGCGCTTGGCTTTTTCGATCACCATCTCGGCCACCTGGCAGTGACGGTTGGCGGGTTCATCGAACGTGCTGCTCACAACCTCTCCTTTGACGCTGCGCTGCATATCTGTCACCTCTTCCGGGCGCTCGTCTATGAGGAGCACAATAAGGTTTACCTCGGGGTGTTTGTCCTCAATGGCGTGGGCGATGGCTTTCATCATCATGGTTTTACCCGCTTTGGGCGGGGCGACCAGCATACACCGCTGGCCTTTACCGATGGGGGCGATGATGTCGATCACCTGACCGGTTCTATCCTTGCTGTCGGGTGTCTCCAGCGTGAACTTTTCGGTTGGGTAAAGGGGGGTAAGCTTATCAAAATTGCGACGATGACGCTGAGTTTCGGGATCGGCTCCGTTGAGTTTATCTACCCGCACCAGGGCGAAATAACGCTCTCCTTGATTGGGATAACGGACGGTCCCTTGGACGGTATCTCCGTTACGCAGGCCTAAACGGCGGATAAGACCCGGGCTTACATAAATATCCTCTGGCCAGGCGGTATAGTTATTTTCTTGCATGCGCAAAAAGCCAAAACCATCTGATAAAATCTCTACGACGCCTTCGCCGTGGACTTCCACATCTTTTGGCATGGCTTCCACAATCCGAAACATCATTTCGTGTCTGCGGAGGTTGGCGGGATCCTTCACCTTCATTTCTTCTGCCAGCTGGAAGAGCTCATCTGTGCTCATGCCGCGGAGCTGTTTGAGGTGTGTGATCATCACCTCTCCATCCTTCGCTTTGATGGGAGCCTCTTCTGTGCCTGCATCCTTTTTGGTGACGCGCTTAACTTTGGGGGCCGCGCTACGGACGACTTCCAAGCTTTCCATCTCTGTCTCTGACAGGGCCATGTTGCCTGAAAAGGCTTGATTGGCTTCATCTTGCGTGCGTTGCTTGCGATCGAAATTGTGGCGGCGGCGCTGGCCGTTGCCGCTCATGCCGCTGTTCATCCCTAAAGGTGTGCTGCCGTTATCATCCTGCGGGCGGGAAGGCAGGCCTGCGCCAAGGGTGCTGGTGACGGTTTTGCCAGTGTTCTGCTGGCGGGGGCGATAGACACGGCGACCGCCGTTTCCGTTGTTGCTGAAATCGTTCATGAGATGTGAGAGCGGGCTCTTTTTTGGTGGATTTGTGTATGGGTTTTTTTAAGGAAAGATGGCGCCAACCAAGACTTTGAACGCCTAACCTGCCTTTTATTTAGGGCGGTTTTTTTAGCGTGTCAAGGGAATTGGGATTAGTGCGCGGTTTCCCAGTTGTCTCCGAGGCCGACTTCTACCACCAAGGGAACGGACAGATGGACGATTTCGGTCATTAATTTTGGTAAGTGAAGCGTGAGCTTTTCCACTTCATCTGGCGGGCACTCCAGCACCAGTTCATCATGCACCTGCATGAGGGTTTGGGCGTTTAGGTTTTTCTCTGCCAGATATTTTTCCACATGGGGCATGGCTTTTTTAATGATATCTGCATTTGAGCCTTGGAGCGGGGCGTTGATGGCTGCCCTTTCCGCCCCGCTGCGGAGCATGCCGTTAGGAGAATGGATATCCGGCAGCCAGACCTTGCGGCCGAGGAGAGTGGTGACATAGCCGTTATCTCGCGCTTGCTGTTTGTTGCTTTCCATATATTCCTTTACGCCTTTGTAGCGGGTGAAATAGGCGTCTATCCACTCTTGAGCCTCGGCCACCGAACAGCCGATTTGACCGGCGAGGCTGCGCGCGCCCATACCATAAACCAGCCCGAAGTTGACGAACTTGGCGGCACGGCGTTCTTCTTTGCTGACGCCGTCTATCTCTTTTCCTGCCACCAGGGCGGCCGTGTAGGCGTGAATATCCAGTCCGTCCTCGAATGCTTGCTTGAGCGCCTGCGAGCCTGAAAAATGCGCGAGGAGGCGAAGCTCGATTTGAGAATAATCCGCTGCAAGCATTTGCCAACCTTTTTGCGGGATGAAGGCGTGGCGGATTTTACGGCCTTCCTCGGTACGAATAGGAATATTTTGAAGGTTGGGATTGGAGGATGAAAAACGCCCTGTGGCCGCACCTACCTGATGATAGGACGTGTGCACGCGGCCTGTGAGAGGAGAAATTTGGCTGAGAAGTGCCTCGGCATAGGTGCTGCGAAGTTTAGCCAGCTGGCGGTGGCGCAGCATTTTTGTGGCAAGGGCGCTGGCGGTGGGGTTTTTTGATGTTTGCATATCCTCCAGCACATCTGACGCGGTGGACCGTTTTTTGATTTGCGCGGGGGTGCCGAGACCCATTTCATCGAACACCACCACGGCCAGTTGGGCAGGTGATTGTACATTGAACGGGTGTCCTGCGAGGGTTTGGATCTCTTCTGCCAGCGTGTTTAATTCCGTGTTCCAGCTGTAGGAAAGGGCTTTAAGCTCTGACGTGTTGACGCAGACGCCGCGGGCCTCTAAGGCCGCCAGCGTGGGGATGAGCGGGCGCTCTACCTGTGTATAAATATCGGGAGGCTCCGGTGACTCTTTACTGAGGAGATGCCAGAGGCGAAGGGTGGCATCTGCATCTTCTGCTGCGTACTGAGTGGCTTTATCCAACGGGACGCCTGCGAAGGTGATTTGAGATTTTCCTGTACCGCACACCTCTTTAAACGGAATATTCTCATGATCTAGATGGCGTTTGGTCAGATCATCCAGCGCGTGGTTCCACTTACCGCCATGAAGGCTGGCGGAGAGGAGCATGGAATCCTCGTACCCTTGCACAAGATCTTGAAGCTGAGATTTTGTGTGGGCGGGAATGATGCCGTAGGCACGGGCAAGAATGAGAAGATCATACTTTAAATTATGAAACACCTTGGTGAGTTTTGGGTTTTGAAGGCGGGGTTTTAACTCTTCCAGCACCTTGGCTGTGGGCAGCTGGTTTGGCAGAAGGGCGGAGGTGTTGAAGAGATCATCTGCGGCGCCATCGGTATGTGTGAGAGGGAGATAGTAGGCCTTGTCTGTGGCGGTGGCGAAGGAGAGGCCGACGAGGGTGGCGGCGTAGGGATCCAGCCCTGTTGTCTCGGTATCTATTGCTACGAGGCCTTGGGTATCTATTTCTTTCAAAAGAGACTGCCAGCTTTCTTCTGACTGGATGAGGGTGTAGGGGCCCCACCCATCGGTTGGGGTTTGGTTCTCAGGCTTTGGAGAGGAGCTTTGAGCAGGCGCGGACTTTTGCTTTACGGGGTTTTGGGCAGCCTCGTGTTTTTTGAGGAGGCGGCTGGCGAGTGTTGTGAACTCCAGCTCTTCACGAAGATATTCTGCGGCTTTATGGTAGGTGGGATGGAAGGTGAATGTCTCGTGAGGAGGGAGGGAACAATCATCTTTTAAGCCCACGAGTTGATAGGACAGGCGGGCGGCGGCCTCGTTATCTTTCAACTTTTGGCGGAGGTTTACTTTCTCCATATCTTCAATATTCTCATACATGTTTTGCAGGCTGCCGAACTGCTGAATGAGCTGGGCCGCAGTTTTGGGGCCGACGCCGGGGACGCCCGGAATATTATCCGAACTATCGCCCATGAGGGCTTGCACATCCCGCACCTGGGCGGGGGTGACGCCGAATTTATCCAGCGCTTTTTCTGCCCCTTGCCACTCGTCCTTCAGGGTATCCAGCAGTTTAACGATGGTGGGGTTACCGTTGTTATCGAAATCTCCCACAAGTTGAAGCAGATCCTTATCTGACGTGACGATGGTGACGCGAGAGTAAGGAATGCTGTGCGTGATGGACTGCTTGACAGCGGTGGCGATGAGATCATCGGCCTCCAGACCTTGCTCTCTCAGGATGGGGATGCCGAAGGCGCGGACAAGATCCTCCAGCTTGCCGAGCTGCTTTACCAGATCCTCATCCGGCGGGGGGCGGTTGGCTTTATACTTATCATCCAGCTTGTGGCGCCAGTTGGGGGGCGGGCTATCCAGCACCATGACACAGGCATCCGGCTGTAAATCGTTCACCACCTTGATGAGCATTTGGGTGAAACCGAAGAGGGCATTGGTGGGAAAGCCATCTGACCGGGTGAGATTGTTGCGCACGGCATGGTAGGCGCGGAAGATGAAAGACATGCCATCTATAAGAACGAGGTGGTTTTGCATGGCTGTTAGCCTAGAGGAAAGCGCCCTATTTGCCTATGCAAAAGGTGGAAAAAACTTCGTCAAGCACGGATTCGGTATCGGTTCGGCCTGTGACCTGACCGAGGTTTTCGGCCGCTTGGCGGAGCTCTTCTGCCACGAGCTCTGACATGGAACCCATTGTATTTGATTGGCTTTTTGTAATGAGAACGTGGGCGCGGGCGAGGGCGGCGAGGGTTTCCTCCACCGCTTTGCGGTGGCGGGCGCGGGTGAGAAGGGCCGATTTTTGGCTGTTTTCTGCCACGTTTTGGAGAAGGGGTATAAGGGCGGCGAGGAGGCGAGGGTGCGCGGTGCTATCGGTAAGATCTATGGGTAGAGTCGGGACTTTTTTGTCTTCTATTTCAATATACTTGGGTGGGTTTGAGGTGGGATTTTGATCCGCCTTGGAGAGCAGGACAAGCGAGGGGTAAGAGGCGGGTAAACCAAGGGTGAGCCACGGGTAATGTGAGAGGGTTTTTGCGGTTGCACCAGGCAAGAGCCGAGGGGGTGCCTTGTGGAGCGGGTGCACCCAGATAATAATATCGGCCTGAGCGGCTTGTTTGCGGGCGCGTTTAATGCCTTCCGCCTCGATGACATCCGATGTTTCATCCCTTAAGCCCGCGGTATCCGCAATTTCTACCGGGTAGCCGCCGATGTTCAGTTGCTTTGTGACGATATCCCTTGTAGTGCCGGCGATGGGCGAGGTGATGGCGATATCTGCCTGTGCAAGGGCATTAAGAAGGGTGCTTTTGCCTGCGTTGGGCTCTCCCACAATGGCCAGCCTTATCCCTGTGCGGATGCGCTCGCCTGCGCGTTCTGCCAGTGCGAGATTAAGATCCTCTATAAGACCGAGAAGGGCTTTGGTGAGGGCGGGATCGGCCAGAATCTCCAGCTCTTCATCGGGAAAATCTATCCCCGCCTCTACCTGCGCGAGAAGATGAATGAGGTTTTTACGCCAGTTTTCAAACCGCTCCCCTAGGGCGCCTTCCATTTGGGTGAGGGCTTGTTTGCGCTGCGCCTCGGTATTTGCGGCGATAAGATCGGCGAGGCCTTCGGCCTGCGTGAGATCCATCTTGCCGTTTGAGACGGCGCGGCGCGAGAACTCGCCGGCCTCTGCCAGACGAACCTGTGGCACGGTTTTGATGGCGAGATCGATGATTTTTTCCACCACGGCGGGGCTTCCGTGGGTGTGGATTTCCAGCACATCCTCGCCCGTAAAGCTGTGGGGAGACGGGAACGTGAGGAGGAGGACGTGATCGATCGCGTCTTCGTTATCTCTCAACGTTTTAAGGGTGGCCATGCGAGAGGTGAGTGTGTGGGGATTTACCCCCAAGGCCTGCACAATGGCATTGCACGCCGGGCCTGAGGCCCTGATGACGGCGACACCGCCGCCCACGAGGCTGGCGGGGGCGATAATGGTATCGCCTTGCTGGTAGAGGGTGCGGATTTGGTTCATGTATGCTTGTGTAGCATAGGATGAGGATTTAGAAAATGAGGGTGTGGGGGTGGTGGGTTTGCCACAGCAGGAAGGTTTTGTTTTTGATGGAATTGTTTTTTTTACTATTGCTGATATAGCCTGTTTGTATGAAATTATCTTCGGCGCTGCATCACCCGTCTATCATCACGCTTGGGAGTGTGAGCTCTCTTTTATTGGCGGTGGCGTTTTTGGTGATGGGGAACGGTTTGCAGGGGACTCTTGTGCCTATACGCGCCGGGATGGAGGGGTTTGCCTCGATTAACATTGGTTTGATGGGGTTTGGCTATTATGCCGGGTTTATCTTAGGGTGCCTTTATACGCCCCGATTGATGGCGCGTGTGGGCCATATACGCACCTTTACGGCGCTTGTGGCCATTGCGAGCATTGGGCCTTTGGCCAACCCTGTGCTGATTAGCCCGTTTGTGTGGATTTTGTTGCGGGGGATGACGGGTTTTTGCCTGGCCGGGCTTTATTTGATTATTGAAAGCTGGTTGAACGAAAAAGCTGAAAACGGCAACCGCGGCTTTGTGATGAGCAGCTACATTGTGGTGAACTTTAGTGTGATTACGATCGGCCAGCTTTTGGTGATGGCTGAAGACCCGAGCAGTTTTGTTCTGTTTACGGTGGCGAGTATTCTTATCTCCCTTTCGGCCTTGCCGATTGCCTTAACCACCACAAACCAGCCGACCCCGCCGCCTGTGACCCGCTTTAGGCCGAAGAAGCTTTATCAGATATCGCCTGTAGGGATGGTGGGCTGCGTGCTGATTGGCCTTGGCCAAGGGGCTTTTTGGACATTGGCGCCTGTGTTTGCAATTGCACAGGGCGGAGGATCTATCGCCTACACCTCTCTTTTTATGAGCGCGGCGGTGATGGGCGGGGCGCTGGCCCAAACCCCCCTTGGCCGGCTGAGCGACAAAATAGACCGTCGTTTGGTTTTGATGGCGATTTGCTTTGGGGCGGTGATTTTGGGGGCGGCCATTACGCTTTTGGGCGTGTACCATATTACCCTTAGTTTTAGTGCGGGGCTTTTCCTCGCCAGCCTTTTTGGGGCGTGCACCCTTCCCGCCTATGCCCTTGCGGCGGCCCATGCTTTTGACTTTGCGGACCGCAAAGACTTTGTTGAACTTTCTGGCGGGTTGCTGCTGGCCAACGGCGTGGGCAGCGCCCTTGGACCTGTGATTGCCAGTGGCCTGATGGGATGGTTTGGCGAACCTGCGCTGTTTGGCTATCACGGCGGTGTGATGCTGATTTTGGCGGGATACCTTGTCCATCGCTTGCGCCAGCGTGCCTCTGCCACCATAGAAACCAAACAGGCCTTTGACCTTGGGGCCACGGCGGCGATACCCACGGTACATGCTTTGCCCGTGGAAAATGTGGCCCAGAAGCGGCGGCGCTTTAGAGCTTTGAAAGTACGATAACCCCCTTGAAGCCCTTGAAGGTTTGGGGCATGCTTTCCTTTATGAAAAAACAAACTCTCTTTGGTGCGGCAGCTGTTGTGGCTGTTTCTGGTTTTGTACTGTTTCAGGCTCATCAGCTGGGGCTTGTCTCTCTTCCCCTTTTACCTGAAGCCGAGGGGCCTGTGGCGCCCCATGTGGGCACCGGTGAGCCTTTGGACAATGCCGGCACGGCAAGCGTTTTTGTGGATGTTATTCAGGATGCGGATATGCCGCAATCTGTCACCAGCAGTGAGGATATTTTGCCCACGGGAAGTGTGATTAACGTTGTGGAAGAGGAAAAAGAGGAGGCTGTGCCTGCGCCTGCGGCCCCTGTGGCCACGGTCTCTGCACCAGCCCCCCAGATTGTGATGGTGGAAACACGGAGCCACGGTGCAGAGCTTGCGGCGCGCCTTGCCCTTTTGGTCTCCGCTGTGAATGCCCGTGTGGGCAATACCGACCGTTTGATAGATGACACTATATTATGGGCAGAGGGTGTGGGTGATGACGGGCTTATCTCTCGGTTGGAGGATTTGAGAGCCGCCCTTGATGTCAAGCTCGAGGCGGTGGCGGATGAGGCGGCTATTTCTGGCTGGTTTGACCGCTGGGTGAGTGTGAAAAAAATATCGGCAACCGGGCCTGCACAAAATGAAGTGACGCAGGCATTGAATGATTTGATGGGATATTTTTCCCGTCATTACGGGACACTCCCGCGCCATGACATGGCGATGCCCCAGAAAGAGGTGATGTAATGAAGCTTGCCCTTGCCCTTATGACTCTTGTTCTGGCCATGCTTGGCCTTGCGGGCATGCGCCATGTTGACCCAGGTATTGTGACTCTTTCTTATGCCGATTATGAGCTGGCGATGCCAGGTGTTGTGGCTGTTCTGACGGTGGTTTTTTTGCTGTTGACGGCGTTCTTTTTGGGTGAGCTTTTGGCATGGGTGCGGGGATTGCCCGAGCGTATCTCTCGCTATGTGAGTGGTAAAAGCCAGCAAACAACTTTGGGAATGCTGGCTGAGGCGCTGGCGGCGCGTCAGATGGGTGACGACAAGCGTGCCAACAAGATTTTAGCCAAGGCCAAGCCTGTGGGTGCTGAACGTGCGATCCACACGCTTTTGCGTTTACATGGCCATATGGATGAGGCCGAACTTGTTAAGTTGCAGGGAAATGCGGTTTTTGGCGCCCCCGCCAGCCTTGCCCTGGCCCGTATGGCGGCCGCTGCCGGTGATTGGCGCGGGGTGAAAGATGCCACGGCCAACGGCTTGAACTTTGCCCCTGAGAGCCCACGGCTTGTGGTTCTCCACCTGAAAGCCCTTGTGAACCTTGGTGAGGATGCGGAGGCTCAGGCGTTTTTGCCCTCTGCCGACAAGCTTGTGAGCAAGCCGACTCAACCCCTTTTGCGGGCGGCAATTTTAAATGAGGGTGGAGTTCCGAAAAACCTTGATAACCCTTGGTATGCTGCTTTTTCTCAGTGGCTGGGGACGACGTCGGAAGTTATTCCTGAAGTGGATTTGTACCGTAAAAATGCCTCTCATAAAGCGGCGCGTAAGGCTTAGGCATATCGTGGTCTTTTGGTACGGAGATGGTGCGCGTGATGCCCAAAACGCCTAAAATTTTACCCGAGAGTGATGCGAGAGATAAAGCTTCTTTTGAGGAGGCTTTATGGAAAGAAACTGTGACTATGGTCTGGCAGGAGCGGGAAGGACGAGAAGCCGCCTTGTGTGATGTTGAGGGTCGTGTGCGAGGGACGAGAGGGCCGCGGGCGGCTTTTGTTGTGGTCTCTGATACGCTTAAATATCAGGCCGGGTATGAGGCGGGACTGGACAGGGCTCTGTTTAAAGGTTTGGGCGAGCAGCAGTTGGCGCCGACGGGCACGCTTGACCTTCATGGGCACCGGGCTGATGCATTTATACACCTTTTTGACTGGTTAAGTGAGGCCGCAAGGCAAGGAGAGCGTGTGGTTACGGTGGTGACCGGCAAAGGGCGAGGGCATGGTGAGCTTAAAGATATGGGCGTGCTGAAAAGCCAGATTTGTGAATGGTTACAGCGTCATCCGCTTGTTATGGCCTTTAAAACCGCGGCGCCGCGGGATGGGGGCGCGGGCGCTATTTATGTTTTGCTCCGTAAGAGATAGCTTTTTGCATTTATTGTGCTTTGAGCGCCACGGCGGTGTGAAAGGAGTGACTTAGGGTGGTGGCGAGGGGCTTGGGCTTGGGTTACTGTTGCTTTCAGATATGAAACGACGCCTCCTTCTCTTGGCTTTTTTAGCTGTATGGGCTTTGCCTCGCGCTGCTTTTACAGCGGATGACTGGGTGGCCTTTGCGACGATTTCTCCGACGACAACACTGACCACCAACCGCCTGTGCTACACGGATGGCGTGGACCTGGCGTGTGACCGTAATGCCAGCATCTCCTCTGGCGGGCTGCTTACGGCAGGGACGATGAGCACGGGGGGGCTGACGGTCTCTGGCGATACCAGCCTTAATACCCTGACCACAAGCGGGCGTGCCACCCTTGGGAGTTTTGCGACGAGTGGAACGAGCTATATCAGCAGCACGCTTTATATGGATGCGGCACGGGTGCTGAACGACCTTTATGTGGACGGTAATTTTTATGTAAGCGGTAGCCAGATTATTGATGGTGTGCTGTTTGCCAATGGTGGCATTAGTGTAACTGGTGGCGTGACGGCGACTTATTTTAGCGGGGATGGAAGCGGCTTGACGGGTGTAACCGCCGGAAGTGCGGACTGGTATGATTTGACGAATATTCCCACACAGGTGGCGGCGGTGAGTAACACGGGCAGTATCAGCCTGACGAATTTGACGGTGACGGGGACGATTACCGCCAGTACGGTGAGTGCTTCTACCGTGAGTGGAACTTACCTTTACGGCAGGTATGTGAGTGCAACGCAGGCGAGTGTGGGGACGCTTCTTTCTACACTTAGCAGCAACACAACGACGTCGGGTACTTATGTTTATGGTCGCTATGCGAGCTTTACGGCACTGGCGGGCGTTAATGCCAGCCTGACAGGGCATGTGAGTGTGACGGGGAATGTAAGTGCCAACAAATACTTTGGTGACGGAAGCGGGTTGACGGGAGTGACTGCCGGAAGTGCTGATTGGTATGATTTGACGAGTATACCAGCCCAAGTACAGGCGGTGAGCGATAGTGGCGGCATTAATTTATCCAGCCTTGGTGTGACGGGAACTGTAACGGCGACGACGGTGAGCGGAACCTATCTGAATGCTCAATACGTGAGTGCGACTCAGGCCAGTGTGGGGACATTGCTTTCGACTCTTTCTTCTAACACGACCACGAGTGGAACGTATGTTTATGGGCGCTATGCGAGCTTTACGGCACTGGCGGGCGTTAATGCAAGCCTGACAGGGCATGTGAGTGTGACGGGGAATGTAAGTGCCAATAAATACTTTGGTGACGGAAGCGGGCTCTCGGGTGTGGTGGCCGACAGCTCTGACCGTATTACATCTGGCACCACCTTGATGGTAGCTAACGGGAATACGGACTACATTTCCATCACCACGGGGGGGGTGACGACCGGCTACCTTAGCCCTGTTGGTGTGATGGTGATTAACGGGATTTCGGTTTCTACCGGGCGTGGGATTAGCTCTACGAACGGGTATTTTAGTGGGAATGTGGGGATTGGCGATGTGGCCCCCGATGTGAGCTTGAGTGTGGCGGGAATTATTAAATCTTCCGGTGATCTGTGGGAAAACGGATTTGTTGCTCGAGGTACGGGGGCTTCTCAACAATGGAGGTTTGCTGCATGTGACAGTGTGGGAGATTTAAATTGCCCTGCCAGCGGTTTGGTTATTCATCAAGATAATGTAGCGACGGCTTTGGCTATTCAGGAAGATGGGGATATAGGTATTGGTACCACAACCCCTTCAGTAAGTTTGAGTGTGATTGGTGAAGTGCAGGTGAGTAATAGTGGCGTGGTGTGTGACGGGACGACGGCGGGGGCCATACGCTATGCTGGCGGGAGCTTACAGTATTGTAATGGTACGATCTTTACCTCTCTTGGCGTTGCAGGGAGTGCTGACTGGTACGGGCTGACAAACATCCCGACCCAAGTGGCGGCGGTGAGCGATACGGGCAGTATCAGCCTGACGAACCTGACGGTGACGGGAACGATTACAGCCAGTACGGTGAGTGCCTCTACCGTGAGCGGA
>PFND01000001.1 GCA_002791805.1 Alphaproteobacteria bacterium CG_4_10_14_0_8_um_filter_53_9
CGATGAGCTGCCGCGGGCCTGCCTCTACCGCCCTAAACAAGGTTTTTCTATTGGTGCGGGGGCCATTAACTCTGTTTTTGGAAACTCTGCGCGGCACAGCCTTGGCGCACGGATGCTGCACAAATACTTTAAAGATATTTTGGATAAGCTGGAGATACGCATATGACGACAACCATGCCTAAAGTCCTCATGGTATCGGATGGCCACGGGGGCGAGATTTATGACCAGGCGCTTTCTCGTGGGTTTAGAGATGAAGGCTGTGAGGTGGTTTCCTTTTCCTGGAAAGGCTACTTTCATCATTACCAATATGCCGACCGCTACCCGACCGATGGCAACCGCCTGAAATCCTTTTATTACCGTTTGCAAAACAAGCTTATTTTTGGGCCGGCTGTTTGGAAAATCCAGCGAGACCTACTAAAATATGCCCGCAGAGAACGCCCCGACCTTGTGTTTATTTACCGCGGGACGCACGTGTGGCCCTCCACCCTTAAACGCCTGACGGTGATGGGCGCGCACGTGGTGGGATATAACAACGATGATCCTTTTTCTGACCGTTACCCCTTTTACTTTTGGCGGCATTTTAAACGCGGACTCAAGCATTACACCCATGTGTTTGCGTACCGCCATAAAAATATCCCCGAGCTTAAGGCAGCGGGGGCCCCTGCGGTCAGCTTGCTGCGCTCTTACTATCTTCATACCGCCACCCGCCCCATCGCCAAGCCCGAGCTTGCGTGTGATGTGATTTTTATTGGCCACTTTGAGGCTGATGGCCGCGACGACCTGATGATGCACCTGCTTAACCAGGGCATTAACCTTAAGCTTTATGGTACCAGCTGGAAAAAAAGCCGCCACTATGAGGCATTTTGCCAGCATATGGGTGGTCCCATTGTGCCCCTCTATGGTGAGGATTACGGCGCAGGGCTTGCCAGTGCCAAGGTGGCGCTGGTGTTTCTTTCCAAGCTCAACAATGATACCTACACCCGCCGTTGTTTTGAAATACCCGCCGTGGGCACACTCATGGCTTGCGAGAAAACCGATGATATCGCCAGCCTTTTTGAGCCCGGTAAAGAGGTTGTTTTATTTGAGAACGCCGATGATCTTGCGGCCCAGCTCAAGAGTTTGCTCGCCACCCCTGACCGCCTTGCCGCCATGGCCAAAGCAGGGCATGCCCGCCTGCTTGCCGACGGGCACGAGGTGCAGGACCGTGCGCATCAGGTGCTCACCACGCTTGGGTTTAAGGCGTCTTAGGCGCGTTTATCCCCTTGCCCCAAGGCAGGGGGTGGGGTAGGCTCCCGCCCTGTTATGGACACCATTTACACCTTTATTTTATCCATCTTAACCACCATAGGGAGCTTTTTTGGCATGACTGATACCCCCCATACCGACGGCATGAATATTCAGGAAATTACAACGCCTCAAGGCCTTACTGTCTGGCTGGTGGAGAGCCACCAGATTCCCATGATCTCTTTTGATGTGGCGTTTAAAGCAGGTAGCGTGTTTGACTCCGAAGGCAAAACAGGCCTTGCCAACCTTACTGCCAGCCTGCTGGATGAAGGCGCCGGCACCATGGACAGCACCGCGTTTAAAGAAGCTTTGGATGATATGGGCGCCCGCCTTGGTGGAAGCGCGTCCTCCACAGCGGCGAGCATAAGCCTGGACACGTTGACCGAACATATGGATGAGGCCTTCGGCCTGTTTTCTCTTGCCCTTACCCAGCCGCGTTTTGATGATGAGGCCGTGGCCCGTTTACGCTCCGTTATCCTTTCCGGCATTTCGCGCCGTGAGGAATCTCCCACGGGTATGGCCCAGCGTTTGCTGCGTGAAAAACTGCTGGAAGGCAGCCCTTATGGCCACCTGACCGAAGGCCGTGCCGCCGATGTTGCTACGCTTACCGCAGCTGATGTGCGCGATTTTTACACCCGCTATTACACAAAATCCAACATGGTTATCTCTGTTGTGGGGGATATTACCCCTGAAAAGCTGGTGGACCTTTTGGATGGCTCTGCCCTGGCGTCTCTGCCCGAAGGTGCCCCCCTTGACTGGCCTGATATGCCAGAGACTTTGGGCACCGGTGTTGAAACCCAACAAAAAACCACCCCCCAAAGCAGCCTTGTACTGGCCATGCGCGGTGTGAGCCGCAAGGATGACCTTTATTATCCGACCATTGTGATGAACGAAGTGCTGGGTGGCGGCATCCTCACCAGCCGCCTGTTTGATGTAGTGCGGGAAAAAAATGGCCTTGCTTATAGTGTGGGGAGCAACAACAGCCCCTTGCCCGGTGGCGGCCTGTTTACGGCGAGTGTTCAAACAAATAACGACACCGCCGAGAAAGCCCTGACCCTGATGCGCGCCGAGTTTGACCGCATGGCCGCCACGGGCCTGACCGACGAAGAACTTGTGGATATTAAAGATTACCTGACGGGGAGCTTCCCCCTGCGGTTGGACAGCAATGCCAAAATTCTCTCTCACTTAACCATGATGCAACTGGAAGACCTGCCGCGCGATTATCTGGACCGCTGGCCTGAGCGTATCCGCGCTGTCAGCAAAGAAGGGGCTCTTCATGCGGCACAGTCTATCCTTAACACCCCCTCTCGCCTGCTTGTTGTGGTGGGTGACGGCCCTGCCCTCAAGCTTCAATAAAGGCCTTACTCCCTTATGTCTGTCCTCTCCGTCTCTCAACTGGCGGCCGAAATAAAGGCCGTGGTGGAGGGCAGCTTTGGCCTGGTTCAGGTGCAAGGAGAGCTGGTGGGAAAGGTTGCCGCCAGCGGCCATTTTTATGGAGATCTGCGCGATGAAAGCGCCTTGATATCTTGCGTGGCCTGGCGCGGGATGATTGAGAACGGTCTCACCATCCCCCCGCCCGGTACGCTGGTGGTGATGACAGGTGAACTGACTACTTACCCCATGCGGAGCAGCTATCAACTCAAAATCCTCAAAATAGAACCGGCGGGACAAGGGGCGTTGCTTCAGCGGATTGAAGCCACCCGCAAAATGCTGGCCGAAGAAGGCCTGCTGGATGCCGCCCGCAAAAAGCCACTGCCCTTTTTACCGCGCCGCCTTGGGATCATCACCTCATCCAAGGGGGCGGTGATTCAAGATATTCTGCACCGTTTGGAAGCCCGCACCCCTGTGCCTGTTATGTTATGGCCTGTGGCCGTGCAAGGCCCTACGGCCGAGGCCGAGATCATCACCGCCCTGCGCGGTATGGCCGCCTTGCCCGAAGACCAGCGCCCCGATGTGGTGATTGTGGCCCGTGGCGGTGGCAGCTTTGAAGATTTGCTGGCCTTTAATACCGAAGGTGTGGCGCGGGCGGTGGCGGCCTGCCCTCTTCCCGTTATCTCGGGTGTGGGACACGAGCCCGATATGACCCTGTGCGATATGGCCGCCGATGTGCGCGCCCCCACCCCTACTGCCGCTGCCGAGATGGCTGTGCCCGTACGGCGTGATCTGCTCTCCCACCTGAACGCCACAGGAGAGATGATGGCCCGCCGCCTGAGCCAGACCCTTACGGAGCATGCACGCCACCTTGCCTCTCTCAGCCGCATGCTGCCCCAGCCAGAGCGTTTGTTGCTGCAGGCCACCCAACGTGTGGACGATGCGCAGGAACGCCTTGTGGTGGCGGGAGAACGGCTTCTGATAACCCCTACCGCCAAGCTGGAGGCACTGGCTCGTCTGCTGGCCTCCCTGAACCCGGAGGCCCCCCTTGCCCGTGGCTTTGCCCTTGTAACCGCGCCCGATGGTACGCTTGTGACAAGTGCGGCCACCCCGGCGACAGATGTGACCCTGCGGTTTAAAGATGGGGTGCGCGGGGCACGGTTGGATTAACTATTTTTCTTCTTTTAATGTCGCTTCTATAAGTTTCCAGTAAGGTTTAATTTATGTGGATTATTCTTTCATTTGTTTTGCTCTGCGTTTCGCTTCTTCAAACCCAGGCAAACCAACATTTTCAAATTCATGCGCATTATCTGAATTTTTGGCGATCTCTGCTTAGTACTCTTTGTTTGTTTCCGTTGTTTTTTATCGTTCCTGTGGATACGGATCAGTCATATCAATGGTATCTCATGGCTTTTTTAACAGGCGTACTCAGCCATCTTGTCAGTATTATGACATTTGACTTTTCGAAGAGATATTCCGGCCATATAGCCGGGGCTTACCTTCCTATAAGTACCATTCTTATCTTCATATTCTGGGGGCTTTTTGAACTATTTTTTATCAACACAGTATCTCATTCTCCCTTATATTATTTTCTGGGTATTACCGGCCTCGCTCTCGCTTCAGGAACGCATCTTTTTGCCAAGAAAGGCTTACCCAGAGATGTTTTGTGGGGATTTATCCGTGTATCTCTCTTTGCGGGTATTGTTGTGGTACTTTCCAAGTTTATGAATGCAGAGAAGGTTGGCTTAAGTCCTCTCCTTTTATATTCGGCTATTATCATGCTGACCCAGACTGTTTTAAGCTATTTTGGCATGCTTGCGGTCAGCCATAAAATTTCACTCCCTAAAAAAAGGGAGTGGACTGGCATTTCTTTGCTTTCGGTCCTTGCTGTTATTGGATGTCCTCTCTCTTGGGCGGCTATATGGCTTTCACCCAACCCAGCTTTTGTAAGCATTATCTTAATGCTTTGCCCCGTTATCCTGATGACTTACAACAGGCGCTTTCATAGAATCTCCTTATCAGAGGTGATCTATATCGGTCTTTTAGTCTTAAGTGCCATTCTTGTGAGCCTTACTGAAATTGTCTTGTCCTGAGCTTTCAAGGTAAGGTGTTTAAATTCCGTATAAGTTTTTCCAGAAATTTTGTTCTATCCATATCTGTAACCACACGCACAGCAGGGTGATCTGGTCTTTCTTCATCTATAAGCAATTGCCCTGCTACATAAGGAGGACCTTCTGTGATGATACGAAGTGGTAACATCTCTGATTGAAAAAGCTCAGGATCTGTCAGATACGCGATGGCGACCACATCGTGCATGCCGCGCACGGGGTCTTCTGGAAAATCCTTACAATCCGCATAATCCTGATGGTCTTCCGGCCCGACAGTTGACAGAATATCTGCCGCCAGAACGGCACAGGCTTTCTTATTCTCTCGCAAGGCTTTTTCTATTTTGTGATTAAATAAAACGGTGCGCGTTATATCTACCCCGATAAGCGTTATATCTTTAATACCACTTTCAAACACAATCCGAGCCGCCTCTGGATCCACGGCAAAATTATATTCAGCAAACCCTTCCGTACCCGGTACTTTGTAATTTCCTAACTGCCCGTGAATAGGTTCTGGATAAACGCAGCCCCCCATGACAATAAGTTTCTCTATATGCTGGGCCAACTGAGGATTTTTTTGCAACGCTAGCGCCATATTGGTGAGCGGCCCTGTGGCCACCCATACCTTGGGGGTTGTGCCCTTTAACATAAAATCTACCGCGTTTTCTTCTTCTGGCGGTGTGCTTGGATCAGGTAAATAGCCTGCTCCATCCATCCCGCTTTCACCAAAGACTTCCGGGAGAGAGACCAACGGGCGTGCCAACGGTCTTGCCGCCCCCACATAGACAGGAATGTGGCTAAACCCCGTTATATCCAATATCTGCTGAGCATTACGCGCACATTGTTTTACGTCGGCATTTCCTCCCACGATGGAGAGGCTTTGAACATCAACTTTTCCGCTCCCCAGAACATACATGATGGCAATCACATCATCCTGCCCCGGGTCGCAATCGTAATGAATGGCTATCATAGTCTCTTATAAAACAAAGAGCCCCCCGAGGGGAGCTTTTTTTCAATTTTGGTGGACCTGAGCGGAGTCGAACCGCTGACCTCGACAATGCGAATGTCGCGCTCTACCAACTGAGCTACAGGCCCAAACTCTCCCTTATGGAAACCTTACGAGGGAAAAATGGTGGGCCAGGTAAGACTTGAACTTACGACCCCCGCGTTATCAACACGGTGCTCTAACCAACTGAGCTACTGGCCCTCGCCCGCGGTTATGCCTAAACGCGGCGCAGTCGTCAAGCCGTTTTTTACCTCTTAAACGCCTTTAACGGATGGATTTGTTACTCGGCTGTCACGTATTGGGTGCGTTTGCCGTTGCTAAACTGCGCGCTATCCGGCCCGACAGTGATCAGTTCCCAGCCTTCCAGGGATTCTCCGATAAGCAGCACGCCCTCTCTCCCGCGGTTGAAAGCAATGACACCACGGCCCGGCACGAAGGAGAGAACTTCCATCTCGGGGAAATCTGTGCTCGAGAAGCGAGGCTTAATGCCTTTCGGAATGCGCACGCGGTTTTTATCCGGCTCAAATGCGGCCACATCAAAATCTGCAAGGGTTCTCACAGGCGGGGTTGTTTCTGCCGTAGGCTCTGGCAAAATAGGCAAGTTTGAGGGGTTCTCTCCGGCCATTTCGGCTCCTGTGGCGGCGGGGGGCTCTACTGGTGCAGGTTTGGTGGCCAGGGGTTCTTCTCCGCCTCTCAAAAATTCGGAGGGTTTAGGGGTTTCCAGCGCATTGTCTGCCGTGGCCAGTGTTTGGCGGTAGGCGTCAAGCTCGGCCTCTATTTTTTGCTGCAAGGCCATGTTTTGAAGGGCTTTATCCTTGGGGGAAAGGCCGGTTTGATCTGACACGGCGGTGGCAGCAACGCTACCATCCGGTGCTGTGCCCTGCTTTGCTTTTTCAACGGCAACCGCCTGCTGGAACTTGGCGATAAGGCCAATATCTTCCGGCATCTGCTCGCTACCATCGGCCACGATCGGCTGGTTTTGCTCCGCAGGAGAGACATCGGCAAAATCGATCACCGTATTCCCTGTGGGCATGGGCTGGCTCTCCACCCCGGTGACAGGCGGCGGCAAAATACCCCCATTACTGCCATCCATAGAAAAAACGCTTTCTGGCGTGACCAGATTACCGGCATCGTTCGGCTGCACACCGCCCATTTCTGGCGGAAGTTTTTCCGTTGTCTCTGTCAGCGCGCCTGTGAGGCGGGCCACTCTCTCTTGAGAATCATCGTTACGCACCAGTTGAAACACCCCAAAACCCACGGCAAGCACAACAGCCGCCCCCATAAACCACTGGAGAGAGCCTTTGTTTTTGGCCGAGGCGGCGGCGCGGGCGCTGCTTACTGCTGCACCGGGGAGCTCTGGCAAGGAGGCTGGCATGCCTACCTCCGTTGTTTCTGCCCCCATGGGGCTGCGGCTGGCCGAGGCCGGTCCGTAAATATCTACAGGGGCTTCCATGGAAGGCGCGGATGTCTCCATTCCGCCTTCTTTCACCTCTTCGGTTTGATCGGCCGCAAAGGCCCAATCATCCGCATCCGGCAGGGTGGCACGCCCTTCTTGTTCGGCGGCTTGCACCCAGGGAAGATCTGACGAGGGAGCAGGCGCTTCTTCGTCTTCCTCTTTCTTCTCTTCCACAGGCATGGCGGCAGGTTCTTCTGCTTGCACCTCTTCATCCCTCACAGAGGAGGATGATGGGAGAGGCGCGGGGGCCGGTGCCGCAGCAGGATCCTCTTCGGCAAGAGCCTCCTCAAACGGGTTAAACTCTTCTGGTGCGCTCTGAGGTTTTTCCTCTTCTTCGATGTCTTTCCAATCGGCCACGGCGGGGGCGGGGGCACCTGCAAAAGGCGCCTCTTCTTCTAGCGGCTGCCCTGCGCTATAACTGCTGGTGCCCTCTGTATCACGCGTCTCCGCCTCTTTCTGCCCATAGGCGGGCGGCATATCTGCAGGCGCTTCCATGGCCGGCGCTGCCTCTGACGTTTGAGCGGACTCCTCCACAGGTGCGGGCTCGGCTGGGGGGGTAAACCCAAAATTACGGGGCTTTTTCTCCCGCACTCTTGGCTTCATTTTATTTTCGTGGGGTTTTGAGGGGACCAGAGGCTCGGATGGCGCCGCAGGTACCTCTTGAGGGGCACTTTCTGGCGCGGCAGCAACACTTGGGGTTTCTTCTTGCTGAGCCTTCTCTGGCTCGGCAACGGGCGCTGAGGCTGCCTCTGGCATTTGGGGGGGCATCTCGGGTGCAGCAGGCGTGGGAGGTGCCTCAAAGCTTTCCTCCAGGCTTGCAGGCGCTGTTTGCTCCTTCGGGGCAGGAAAATCACCAAGGGCATCATCCAGCTGAGCAGAAACCTCAGCCGCATCTGGCACATTTTTCTCGGCAACAGGCTCTGGCGTTATACTTCCCGCCTCTACCGATGGCGTGGCCCCCGCGACAGGTGCGGTGGGTTCGGCCGTCTTCGTATCAGCCTCTGCTGATACACGGGAGGGGAGTGTACGACGTAATACCATTAAGGGTCAGTCTGTCTTTTTTTCTTCTTATTGGGAATAGCTTAGCACGCCAAACAGGCAACGGGGTGGCATCGCTGCAACGTTAAGCACAAAAAAGCCCCCTGAGCGGGGGCTTTGAGTAAGACAGACGCCTTACTTGGTCAGCTGAATGATGGCCATATCGGCGGCATCACCTTTACGGTGGCCGGCCTTCACCACGCGGGTGTATCCACCGTTAACGCCAACAAAGCGAGGGGCGACATCTTCAAAAAGTTTTTTAACCAGGACAGGATTGGTAACCGTTTTGGCAACCAGACGACGGTTGGCCAAGCTGTCTTCCCGGGCACGGGTGATGATTTTTTCCACCACGGAGCGCAGATCCTTCGCCTTGGCGAGGGTGGTCTCAATAGTACCATATTCAATCACGTTCATGATCAACCCACGAAGAAGGGCTTTACGGGCGGTGGTATCGCGACCAAATTTGCGGTGAGAAACGCCGTGTGTCATTGTTTTATCTCCAATATTCTATCAGTTTTGCTTAATGCTTGGGCGGGTTATGGGGTACTTTAGGCTTTGTGTCAAGATAAAAACCCCGCTTTTTAAGAGCGGGGGTTTCAAAAACGAATGCTTTTACTTGTTCATCCGAAGCGCGAGCTCTTCAATGTTTTCCGGTGGCCAGTTTTCCAGGCGCATGCCGAGGCCAAGGCCCATCTGACCCAGCACGTCTTTGATCTCGTTGAGAGATTTACGACCGAAGTTAGGTGTTTTGAGCATTTCAGATTCGGTTTTCTGTACCAGATCTCCAATGTAAACGATGTTTTCGTTCTTCAGGCAGTTGGCAGAGCGGACAGACAGTTCCAGCTCGTCCACTTTCATGAGGAGGTGCGGGTTGATGTCGATCATCTCGGCATCTTCTTTGCCTTCTTCGGCAATATCTTCAAAGTTGATGAAGACGGTCAGCTGATCTTGCAGAATGCGGGCGGCAAAGGCGAGCGCATCTTCCGGTGTAATCACGCCATTGGTCTCAATTTCCATGGTCAGCTTGTCGTAGTCGGTCTGTTGACCCACGCGGGCATCTGCCACTTTAAAGCTGACACGACGCACGGGGGAGTAAATTGCATCAATCAGAATCTGACCGGGCTGGCGCTCTTCTGCTTTACGATCGGCCGCGGCAGAGTAACCTTTACCGTTGCTTACCGTCATTTCCATACGGAGCTCGGCACCGGGGTTAAGTGTGCAGATAATGTAATCGGGATCAACCACGTCCACATCATGGCCAAGGGTCAAATCTCCTGCCGTTACAACTGCAGGGCCTTTTTTGTGAAGGCTGATGGTTTTAGATTCTGTGCTGTGGTTGCGAACAGCCAAAGCTTTGAGGTTAAGGATAATTTCTGTCACATCTTCCTGCACGTTGGGGATGGTGGCAAACTCATGAACCACACCTTCAATGGTGATGGCGGAGATGGCAGACCCCTGAAGGGAGGACAAAAGAATACGGCGAAGCGCGTTCCCCATTGTGTGGCCAAAACCACGTTCCAGCGGCTCTACCGCAAATGTGGCGGATTTGGTGGGAATGTTCCCGGGGTTTAGGCCCAGTTTGCTGGGTTTAATCAGTTCTTTCCAGTTGGCTTGGATCTGCATGGGGCTCTCCGTTTCTTAATCAACTTTGTTGGGCACGGGTGCGGGGTATGGGCGGGTAGCCCGTGGGCGAGGGGAGCTGCGCCGTGCGCACAGGCTCCTCCGTGAGTGCCCAGTCTTAAACGCGGCGGCGTTTGGGTAGCTTGGTGCCGTTGTGGGGCATTGGGGTCACATCTTTAATGCTGATGACTTCAATCCCTTGAGACTGAATGGCACGCAGCGCGCTTTCGCGGCCGGAACCAGCACCTTTAAGTTGGACATCCACCACACGAACACCGTGCTCCTTGGCCCCTTTGGCCGCGGCTTCACCCGCAAGCTGAGCGGCAAAAGGCGTGCCCTTGCGGGAGCCTTTAAAGCCCTGCTGGCCAGAAGATGACCATGCAATGGTGTTACCATTCACATCAGCGATTGTCACAATTGTGTTGTTGAACGTACTTGTAACGTGGGCCACACCCGCGGGAACGTTCTTACGATCGCGCTTTTTGGTGCGGGCGTTTGTTTGTGCATTTGCCATAATAAATATCCCTCCCTACTTCTTCACACGGCTACCGCGAGGACCCTTGCGGGTACGCGCATTAGAGTGCGTGCTTTGGCCACGGACAGGCAAACCACGGCGGTGACGAAGACCACGGTAGCAACCCAAATCCATCAGGCGTTTAATGTTGAGAGATACTTGACGGCGAAGATCCCCTTCTACCAGAACCCCGGCATCAATCACGTTACGGATGCTGGCGACTTCATCGTCAGACAGCGCGTTCACGCGTTTGGAAGGATCTACCTTGGCTTTTGCCAAAATGTCATAAGAATTTTTTGTGCCGACACCATAAAGATAAGTGAGGGAAATCCACACTTGCTTATCTGTCGGAATATTAACACCAGCGATACGAGCCACCAGCTACACTCCTTTATTTTCGTTTACGGGTTAGAAAGAGAAAGGCTTAGCCTTGGGTTACTGCGTAGCGTCCGGCTTTACCGTTGCTCCGCTTGTCGCGCATCACAATACGGATACGGCCCAGAAATTTACCGGCCTTGTTACGGCGGCGGCTAACGACCTGAAGTTTCTTGTCACGCACTTTTTCAGCGCGAATGGAAGAAATATAACGCATTGTTTGCTTACCTGTCTTTTAAGTTCTCATTCCCTAATCGGCTGCTGTTTAAAACCCATGGCAAAACCAACGGTTTATACAGCAATCCACAGGGCCTTAACCCTTTTTGACGGTCGCGTCAAGAGGAAAAAGTTCAAAACCCTCACAATACACCTACTTATATTAAGGTTGTTTCGTTTATCAAACTTGTTATTTTTCACCTCATGACCCCCCTCTCCTCACCCTCCTCTTCTTGGCAGCTTTCTGCAGAATCTGCCTGTCATTATTTACAAACCCTCTCTTTAAAAAAGCAACTCACTTCTGAAGATGAGACGTTTTGTGAGAACGCCTGTTCTTTATTAAAGGATGAAGAGGCTTTTTCTTATTTTAACAATCCTCTTCACTACCCTTGGGTGCTTTCCCAGCGCCATCAAACAGCTTTATCCTGGGGACACCTCAACACTCTTCTGGAATATTACAGTGTTGAAAAAATATGGAAATCTTCACTCAATTATGCGGATTTTTGCAGCATAACCAATAAACACTGGCTATATGGCGAGTGCCACGATCTCTTAAATGGCGAACTGGATCTTTTAACCCCGCACCCCTCTCTTATGTGTGGAAAAGTTTGCATTTTAGGCCCAGGCGCCGTGCCTTATACAGGTCTTGCCTTTCTTTCTGCGGGCGCCCAAGTTACCTTTGTTGATATGTTTGACGGAGCCCTTACATGGTGCCAACGTTGGGTAAAGCGATTTTTTCCCCTTGCTCAAGCTTCTTATATTCATTCATCTGCCCAACATATTGATTATTCTTCTTTTGACCTTGTGATCATTGCCTCCATGCTTACCCATAAAAACGAAATTTTTAAGAAAATCTCTCTTACCCCTCCTCATGCAATTCTGATGAGAACAACAGAAAACAACCGTCCTCTTGGCCTTATTGAGCAAATGATTTCGCCTGATGACTATATGATACTTACGCCAAATTATGACTTGCACAGCACAACAAATCCCCCCCTTTCCCTTGCCAACATTTCTCAACTTTTTCTTAAAAAAGATGGTTGTTAAATAACTTATGAAAAAAATGGTGGGCGGTACAAGGTTCGAACTTGTGACCCCTACAATGTCAATGTAGTGCTCTACCACTGAGCTAACTGCCCACGCGCGCTGGCCTTATTTAAGGCTTTTGCCGCAACAACCACGCTTATGCCGCGTCTGCTTTATCTCGTCAAGCCTCTTTTAGCCCCTAAGCAACCCCACCCAGCAACTTCACCTTCACCCCTTGGGTAAAGCTGTAATAGCTCTCTCCTCCCACAATCACATGATCATGCAAAATAATGCCAAGGTTCTCGCAGGCTTCTTCCAGCTGGCGGGTGAATAAATGATCTTCTCCGCTAGGCTCGGCCACGCCGCTGGGGTGGTTGTGCGCCACAATAAGCCCTGCCGCATTATGGGCAAGGGCGCGCTTCAAAATCTCTCTGGGGGCGGCTACGCTGCCTGTCAGGCTTCCTGTAAACAAGGTTTCTGCGGCCAGCAGCTTCATCTTCGCATCCACAAACAGGGCCACAAACTCTTCCCGCGCTACATCCGCATAACGGGCGAACAGATAGTCCATCAGCGCCAGCCGGTTATCCAGGCATATCTCGTCGTTCTTCAGGGCCTGGAGAGAAATGCGTTGCGCCAACGCCAGCGCCAGCTTCAGCTGCACCACCACGGCATCTCCCACACCGCCTACGGCTTTAAGGGCCTGCACATCTGCCACCAGAACATTTTTCAGACTGCCAAACCGGGTCATCAGATCTTTGGCCAGCGGCTTTACATCTTTCCGCGGTATGGCAAGGGTGAGCGCCAGCTCCAGCACCTCATAATCGGCCATGCCCACACCTAACCCTTCTAAAAAGCGCGCCCGCAGCCGACTGCGGTGGCCTTCGCTAAGAGAGGTAACGTTTTCTGAGCTCATGCGCACCAACCTAGCCTAAACACGGCCCGTATTCCAGCACCTTAAACAACCGCCCCATGCGCGCCGGGTGCAGCAGGCGGTGCAGGGCATCCTCCTCGCCTGCCGCCAGCATCTCGTGTCCGCGCTCCAACATGCCGTGGGCCAGCAGCCAATCTGCCTGATTTTTAAGAACAGTCCTCTTGCCAAGCCATGCCGCCACACGGCCAAAATCTACATGGGCGGTGATATCGGCCTCGCCCACACTCTCTCCCCGAGAGATTTTTTTATGCCCTTTTACCGCCTGCAACGTCTCTCCGCCTTCAGGCGGAAGGCTCTCATACCCATAATCTGCCAGCCACACCGCCCCTTTTTGTGTGTTTATCCGTGCGCTCAGGCGTTTTACAAAAGCCTCTTGCGCTTCGGATATTTCCACAATCGCCCCGTCTTTTATATGCTGCCAGCCCTCCACCGCCTCGCATGGCCGCCACAGGGTCTCTCCTTGTTCGTTCAGCCCTTCTTCCTCCCACTCGCCTTCTTTTTTCCTCAGAATATGCACGGGAAAAGCATCTAAAACCTCATTGGCCAGTACTACCAACGGGGCGTTTGTCGGTAGCGCGCTTTCTTCACACCAGATTACCCCTTCCTCTTTTAGCTTTTCCTGCTGTGCCGCCTGCAAACGAGGGCTTATTTCCACAATATGAACATGTGCCGCTTTCCGGCAGGCCTGCCCTGCCTCCGTTTTGTTAAGCTCTGCCAGAAGGCCTTGCAGCAGCTGGCCTTCGCCCGCGCCAAACTCGCACAAAACAAATGCTGCCGGCTGCCCCAGCGCCCGCCACATTTTAAGCACCCACTGGCCCACACACGCCCCAAATGCCAGGGTAAGGCTAGGGGCCGTCACAAAATCTCCCCGTTCTCCCAACGTTACATGCTGCATGTAATACCCGTGCTCAGGGTTGTAGAGAGCCGCGGCCATCACATCGTGCCACGGCATCCAGCCGCCTTCTTTTTTTATCTGCGTGCGCAACCAGGCGGGGAGCATCGGGCGTTATTTTTGCGTGCTTTTCCACAGAGCCCACGCCCCAAACAGCGCCAGAGGAATGCTCAGCATCTGGCCTTGTGTCACCAGCATCCCTGCGATGTTATGGGTAATTTCCGGTGTGCGGTAATCTTCCACAAATGTGCGGGCTAATGCGTAACCCAGGCAAAAAAGCCCGCTCAACCGCCAGCGCTTTATGCCTTCCACCCGCAGGACACTCCATAAAATAACTGCCAGAAGAACGCCTTCCAGCCCTGCCTCATACAGCTGGCTGGGGTGGCGGGGCAGGTTATCCACCTGTGGAAAAACCGTTGCCCACGGCAAGCTCGCCTCTGCGGGGCGGCCCCAAAGCTCTCCATTCACAAAGTTTGCCACACGCCCCAAAAACAGACCCAAAGGTGCCACCAGCGCCAGCCTGTCGGCGATATCTGCGGGGTGAATGCCCCTTTTTCTGCTAAACCAAAGCACGGCCACAATCACCCCTGCCAGCCCGCCATGGAAACTCATCCCGCCTTCCCACACGCGCAAAGCCCACAAGGGGTCTTCCAGCAGATGCGCCCAGCCATAAAACAGAACATATCCCAATCTTCCCCCCACAATCACCCCCAACACCACAAGGGTGAAGAAGTCATCCACGGCTTTTAGATCCAGCCCCTTGGCAGGATAGGCTTTGATAAGTTTTTTGATACCCCAAAGCCCGCCCAAAAGCGCCACAAGGTAGGCAAGCCCATACCAGTGTACGGCCACAGGGCCCAGCTGCACGGCTACGGGATTAAACTGGGGATGAATGAACATATTTTTTATTCCTCAAGTATTGTTAATACAGGTACATGGTCTGAAGGCTGGGTGTTTTTACGGATATTTCTCGCATGTTTAACCTCCTTCACACACGCCGCCAAGGGGGCACTTATCAAGTTATAATCTATCCGCATGCCTTTGTTTTTTTCAAAGCTCAGCATCCGGTAATCCCACCAGGAAAAGACTCCGGCCTCGTCCGATATTTCTCTAAACCCGTCTTTCATCCCCATCTCTGCAAAGGCGTGCATCCATCCCCGCTCCTCCGGGGTGAACATACATTCCTTTCCTCGCTTTTCCGGGTCATCCACATCGCGTTCATCGGCCGAAATATTATAATCTCCCCCCACCACAAAGCGCGGGTGGGCCGCCAGCTCCTGCGCCATCCACTCTTTCAAGCGGGTCACAAAGCGGCGTTTCCATTCAAATTTTTCGCTCCCCACGCTGTTGCCATTGGGTAAATACAAGCTTGCCACCCGCACAGGTGCGGCGCCTTTCAGCTTTACTGTTGCGGTCAGCAACCGCGCCTGTTCTTCCAGCACCTCTCCGCCAAAGCCCTGCTGCACATCCTCCAGCGGATACCGGCTGAGAATGGCCACTCCGTTGTAACTTTTCTGGCCATGGAATGCCACATGCCAGCCTGCCTCTTCAAACGCCTCACGGGGGAAAAGATCATCCGGAACTTTTGTCTCCTGCAAAAGAAGAACCGTGGGTTTTTCTTCTTCCAGCCACGCCAACACCTGCGGCAAACGCAATCTTAACGAGTTTATATTCCACGTTGCTACAGACCATATCATGGCCGCAGGGTAACAGGGGCCGCCCCTAAACGCCAGATAGAACAGTGCTTTTTTCATACAGCTTCTTCTTTTCTGTTAGCCTCCTTTCATATGGCTTTGCCCGCACTCCTTGCCCGCCTGTCTTCTCAGGCCGATATTATACAGCGCCTGCTGGCCATTGCCATGGTGTGGGGCAGCCTCTTTTTTGCCTGGGGCACCATTGCCGAGAGAGCCCTTACCAACCGCCTGCCCCCCGTACAACAACACCTGGCCCTTTCCGCGGCCGAGGTTGGGCTTTATCTCTCTCAAGCGGCAGAGGCCCTGACCCCCCTTGTGAACGATACCCGCCTTGTGAACGGCCTGATGAGCGACGACGGCCTGGACAGCCGAGACACCCGCCGCGCCATGTACGAATTTTCTTACCTCAACCGGCTTGGAAAAGTCTGGATTTACAACCCTCAAACGCAAGCCTCCATCTCTGTACCCGGTGCGGGAGATCTTCCTGAGCAGATCACCAACGCTCTTCCCCGCAACCTTGTGAACCCCAAATCTTTTTTGTTTCCTTCAGACAACGAGTATGACGGCCCTCAGTTTTACATAGCGCGCACCATACCCGATACGCTGGGCCAGATTGCCATTGTCCGCCTGAGCTTTCAAAACCTTATG
>PFND01000048.1:0-51271 GCA_002791805.1 Alphaproteobacteria bacterium CG_4_10_14_0_8_um_filter_53_9
TAGAATTGGGGACGGGCGATGTTTTCCCCTATGTTTTGCTGCTTGTGAGCGGTGGGCATTGTCAGCTGGTGGCGGTGCGCGGTGTGGGCAATTACGAACTTTTGGGCACCACGTTGGACGATGCCGTGGGCGAATGTTTTGACAAAGTGGGCAAGATGCTCGGGTTGCCTCACCCGGCCGGGCCGGCTTTGGACGTGCTCTCCCTTACGGGCAATGCGGGGGCGGTGGTTCTCCCGACGCCTAAAAACGACCAGACGCTGGACTTTAGCTTTTCGGGCTTAAAAACGGCCGTGCGTACAGTGTTGGAGAAATCTCCGGAGGTGAAGCATGAAGATGTGGCGGCTGCTTTTACCGATGTGGTGGTGCGTGTGATGGTGAAAAAGGTGGGCCTTGCCCTTGATGCCGTTCCTGAGGCCAAAGCCTTGGTGGCGGCCGGCGGGGTGGCCTGCAACAAAGCTTTGCGCGCCGCCCTTGCCGATGTGGCGGCGGCGCGGGGTGTTGATTTTGCCGTACCCGCCATGCGCTACTGCACCGATAACGCCGTGATGATTGGATGGTGCGCGGGTTTGCGCGCGGTGGCGGGATTTGACGATGCGAATTTGGGTGTGGGGGTGCGGCCGCGGTGGCCTTTGGGTGAGGATTTTTAACGTGTTGAAATTGTTTTTATTTTTTATGCTTCTTGGTATGCCGGCGCTTGCCGAGGTGATGGAAGATGCGCCGCCTTTTGGCTTGGAAGCAGAGGCTTTGGCGGGAGCGTGGGGCCATAGTTGTGAGGTTATCCTCAAAAAACCTGCGGCGGGGCTGGTGAAGACTGGCGAGGCGGCATTGGGGCGTTGGAGTGATTGGCAGCGTGTGTGCCAGGAGACAACAGGCAAGGATGCTGTGGGTGTGGTGCGGACGCTCAACAAACGCTTGCGCGTGGTGTGGATGGATAAGCCTGCAAAATTTACGGCTTATTACAAGCCGATTTTGACGGGGAGCCGTGTGCGGGAAAGTAAGAATCAAGTGCCGCTTTTGGCGATGCCTGCGCGCTTGAAAGGATGCGAAAAGGCAAAGGGTGCCGGCTGTCCGACGCGGGCCCAGATTGGGCGAGAGATGGCAGCAGGGCGGGGTGATTATGAGGTTTTGATGTGGCTGGATGACCCGATGGGGGCGTTTTTGCTGCATATCCAGGGAAGTGGGACAGTAAAGGTGCGTGAAGGGAAAACAGAGCGTTTTGTGAATGTGGGATTTGCAGGGAAAAACGGCCACCCTTATACCGCCATTGGCAAGGTATTACGGGAGCAGGGTGAGCTTTCTGGTGACATTGACATGCCCAAGATTGTGGGATGGGTGCGGGCCCATGAGGCAGATGAGCCTGAAAAAATACGGGCGCTTTTTGAGGCGAACGAGAGCTATATCTTTTTTGTAGAGACGGCGGGTGAAGCCCCCGGGGCCATGGGGGTAACCCTTACGGCCGGGCGCAGTGTGGCCGTTGACCGCACGGTAGTGCCTCTGGGCTTGCCCGTGCTTGTGGAGACCGAGCTTAGCAAAGACGGCAGCCGTTTTAAGCGCGTGATGATGGCGCAGGATGTGGGCAGCGCCATTGTGGGCGAGGCACGTGGTGATTTATTTTTGGGCCACGGCGAGGCTGCAGGTGAGTATGCAGGAGTGCAGAACGCGGGGGGGCGTATGGGATTTTTGGTGATTAAATAGCGTCAAAATATTGCATGTTTTGTCACTTGCGGGGGCTTTCCGTTTAAGGTATACATATTTTGATATAAGGATGGGTCTGGCTTTGGCAGACAGAGCTCTGCCCGTCTCAACATCTAGACGTAACGTTTTTCACCGACCATGAAAGGAGATTTTATGGCTGATGATTTCTCGCTTAATGTCCCTCCTTCCCGGTGGGCGGCGTGCGCCTGTTTTGCCCTTGATGCCACAGAAACGTTGGCAGGGATGCGTAGTTTTCCCGCGCTTTGTGCGTTGGAAAACATGAACTTGACAGAGCTACTCCTGACGTGGGAGGCCCCCGTGAGGCGTGTCAACCGCACGTGGACGCAGGCTGTGATGGTGCCGCTTTTTTGTGAAGTTAAAGGGCTTGTGACGCGTGACTCTCTGATTTGTGAGCTGTATGCGCATAACCGACTGGGGCGAAACTGGCTTGGCCTTTGGCCTTTTTTGCACCCTGAGTGCGCAGAGCGGGTGGAGGTGCAAACCTTTATTTTTTTGCCTGATGAGGCTTATGCCGCCCTTGATCACCGGGGGGCTTTGGAAGCTCTCCTTCTGGATAATTCCGCTTATTTGATACCGCCGCAGGGCGGTTGATGCAGATAGGTATCATGAAAGGAAATGACGATGGCTGATAATGTGCTTGCCGGGGATTGGCAGACGTGTGTGAGGATCATCTTGAAACCAGAGGAAACGGAGAGAAATTTTAAGCATCCTGAAGCTCTGGCCTCCCTTCTTGCTTCGCAGGGGAGGCTGGATAGGGTAAAATACCCGTTGCGGGAAGAGGTGCTGGATATCTTCTCTCGTGGAAAGATCATTCAACAGCAACGTGTTCTTCTTGTTCCCCTGTTGGTAGAACTGAATGTTGATCCTCTTCCCTTTGACAAGATTGAAGAGGTATTTAGGGGGGTTGTGATGATTCTGGAAGATTCTCTTCAAAGGGTTCTCTTCCCATATGAAGGCCTTGCGGAGAGAGCGGGTGTGGTGGTGTTTGTTTACGCGTCTCCCGATGATTTTAAGCAGCTTGATGACCGTGAGGGGCTGGAAGCGGCTTTGTTGCGCGTGGGAGGATACCTGCGAAAAAAGATACCCGATGTAACCTAAGATTGGGGAGACATCCTTATACACACGAAAGCGCCGCCTTGTGGAAACAAGGCGGCGCTTTCGTGTGGCGAGGCTCGTTTTAGAGAAAATTTTCTATGTTGGGGGAAGCCACTTTTCCTGTTGCTGGGCAAGGCGGTCGATGTCTGAATCTATCGTGCCGTGCACGAAGAGGTAAGCGACAGCCATTGCGATAGCCGCCGAGGCAACAAGAGGAACCAGCTTGTTGAGCCGTGTTGGTTGGGATGAAACGTGAGTTGTGGATGCAAGGTTCATGCGAGTACCACCATAGGTTTTTTGAAGGTGGGAGTGATGTTGTGCCCGGTTTATGTATACGTCAAGAGGGGGGTCTTGGGGATTTTAGGAAGTAGTTTTTGACAGGCCTATTTTGGGACAGGTGGGCGCGAGCGGGCAGGTATCGCACTTAGGTTTTTTGGCGGTGCAGATGTAGCGACCGTGCAGAATAAGCCAGTGGTGGGCGTGTTTTTGGTAGGGTTTTGGGATGAGTTTCATCAGGTCTTTTTCGACATCCAATGGCGTTTTTCCACGGCTCCAGCCCAGGCGGTGGGCGAGGCGGAAGACGTGTGTATCCACCGCCATTTGAGGTTCATCTGTCAGGGCCCCGAGCACCACATTGGCGGTTTTGCGGCCGACACCCGGAAGGGCTTCCAGCGCCTCCCTGTTTAACGGCACCTTGCTGCCGTGTTTTTCTATCAGCAAATGGGCAAGGGCCAGAATATTTTTAGCTTTGGTGCGGAACAGATTAATGGATTTAAGCGCGGTCTCAACCTCTTCCAGAGAGAGCGCAATGAGATCTTCCGGCGCTTTAACCGTTTTAAACAAGGGGGCGGTTGCTTTATTGACGCCTGTATCAGTCATCTGCGCACTGAGCACCACCGCGACGAGGAGCTGGAAGGGGGTTGTGTAGGCGAGCTCGGTCTCTGGATGGGGGTTGGCGGCTTGCCAGATTTTAAAGGCTTCCTGGACGGGGGCTTTTTTACGGGTAGTCATGAGAGTGACCTAAAAATACTGCCAGATGAGAACCTGAGTGACGCCGAGGCCGCCGAGCAGCATGAGCAGGCGCATGCCGGCTACCACCAGCGTATCGTGCCCCACCATGATCCGCGCCAGAAGGAGCGCCATTTGAGGTGTGTACAGAAGCGAGGCGACGAGGAGGCCGCCAAGTGAGTTCCACCATACCTGAGGGGAAAGGAGCGATGCTGTAAGCCAGCAGAGGATGCCGACGGCGACAAGCACGTTATCTAACCACCAGGTGTGAACGGCTGTGGTGCGCGCGGTCTCTATACTGCTGATGGCGTTGCCGATGAGCGCGAGGGCAATGCCGAACAGGGCCAGAAACGATGCGGTATCTGCCCCGAAAAAGCTGAGGGGAGGGGTGTAGATTTGCATGAGATACAGGAGCGCATGACTGAGGATATCTGCTAGAATGTAGCCTATCCACAAGGCTGGCAGGATCATTAACCACCACATTAGGCAGGGGTGCCCGTTTTGTAGGTTTGATACCATGTGGCCATGTTTTTAAGGCCCTCTGCCAGTGGTGTGGCGGGTGCCCAGCCGATGGCGGCCTTCAACTTTTCGGTGTTGGCGGAGGTGCGGTAGACCTCGGTGGGGGGCCACGGCTGGTTATCTATGAACGCCTCTTTACCTAGAACGCTTGCGAGGGTTTGGACAAAATCGGTCATTTGCACGGGGTTTTGATTGCCGAGATTAAAGACCTCCGGCGTGGGCTGCGGGCCGCGCGCAATGAGGCCTGTGATGCCTTTGACGATATCATCAATATAGGTGAAATCGCGCCAGAGATCTCCGCTGTTGAAGAGGGGAATTTTGTCTCCGTTCATGATTTTTTCTGTGAACATGAGGGGGGTCATATCGGGTCTTCCCCATGGGCCGTACACTGTGAAAAACCGCAGGCCTGTGCAGGAGATACCAAACTGGGTTTGCCATGCGTGGGACAGCGCTTCATCCGCCACTTTGGTGGCGGCATAGAGGCTTACGGGTTTGCTGGTATCGGCATCTTCGGCACAGCTGCCCTCTTTTGAAATATGCCCGTACACGCTGGAGCTGCTGGCATAGAGGAGCTGGGTGAGGTGCTTTTGCTCGTGAAGCTCTTTGGCTGCCATGAGGATATTAAAATGGCCGATGAGGTTACTTTGCAGATACGCATCCTGATTGAGCAGACCATACCGCACGCCTGCCTGAGCCCCTAAATGCACGATGAGACCGGGGGTGTGTTTGCGCGTGATGGCGAGGAGGGCCTCCCGATCTGCGAAATCGGCCTTGTAAAAGGTGAAGTTGTTACCGCCTTCTTTCTCCAGCACCTTGAGGCGGGCGTGTTTGAGATTTGTATCGTAATAATCATTCATATTATCCAGCCCGATAATGGTGTGGCCAGCATCTAATAACTGGCGGGCAAGGGACATGCCAATAAAGCCTGCGGCACCTGTGATGAGAATGGTTTTGGACATGATAAGACCCTTTTTTATTTAGGCGGTACGAGGTTCTTCGCGGCGTTCGTGCTCGGCCGCCATTTGATGCACGAAGGAAAGCAGGCGCGGGGCGATATACTCATCTTTGAGTGCAAAGTGCAGATTGGCCATTTGGAAGCCGACTTTATCGCCGCAATCGAACCGCTTAGCGTTGCTGATGAGGGCGCTGTAGCCTTCTGCTTCGCAGACGTGGGTCATGGCGTCGGTCAGCTGGATTTCTCCCCCGGCGCCGATGGCCCCTTTGGCAAGCTGCTGCATGTGTGCGGGGGTAAGAATATAACGACCGACGATGCCGAGGCGGCTGGGTGCGTCTTCTGCTTTAGGCTTTTCCACAAACCCTGCAACAGATACGTGGCGGCCGCTTATGGCGCCTGCGGGTTTGATGATACCGTAGTTTTTGGTGCGCTCCTCGGGGACTTCTTCACACAGGACGACACTTTTGCCTGTTTCTTCATAGAGTTTGACCATCTCGGACAGAGTGTGTTCCCCGCTTTTTTCTGCCAGAATATCATCCGGGAGGAGGACCGCGAACGGTTCATCCTGCGTGATGCCCGAGGCACAATGCACGGCATGCCCAAGGCCCAGCGGGCTGCCTTGGCGTGTGTAATAAATTCTTACACCTTCGGGAAGCATGTTTTCCAGCTCCTCCAGCTCTTTCAGCTTGTTCTTTTTACGGAGGGTGTCGGCCAGCTCGTACGGGTGATCGAAGTGATTTTCCAGCGCATCCTTACCCCGACCTGTGACGAAGATAAGCTCGGTGATGCCGGCCGCCAGCGCTTCTTCTACCGCGTATTGAATAATAGGCTTGTGCACGACGGTGAGCATCTCCTTTGGCATGGCTTTGGTGGCAGGTAAAAACCGTGTGCCAAGGCCTGCAACGGGAAAGACAGCTTTGGTGATTTTACGCGTCATATCAAACTCCTCTGTGATATTTGTTAAACAGGTTATAGGTTAAAGAGGGTGGGTTGGCCAGATTTGTTTCGTTTTTGCTTTTCTTTCCGCCGAATCCACACGGCTGTACTTGCGACCAGCAGGATGCCTACGGGCAGCGCAAAGGCGCTGGCCTGCGCCGTGTAGGCCACAAGAGCCACCGCCAAAAGAAGGGCGTTGAGGCCTGTAACGGCAAGGGCAAGTGTGCTGTGCTTGTACCCCAACGCTAAAAAGCGCTGAAACCAGAAGGTGTTATGTGGCACCCACGGCTTATGCCCTTCTGCCATGCGGCGGATGAGGGTGCTGGTGGCATCCAGACAGAAAACAAGTGTGATTGTGCTGAGTGGCCAGATAACCGACCAGGTATCGTTTATGAGCGCTACGAACAACAGGCCACCGAGTGTGTAACCGAGCCATGTGCTGCCGACATCGCCTAAAAATACGCGTGCGGGACTCCAGTTAACACGCAAAAACCCAAGACAGATACCCATAATAACCCCGGCAAGAGGTGCGATGGACGGGACGATGAGCGCAATGCCAAGGCCAATGGCCACCCCTTCTGATGTGGCGAGGCCATCGGCGCCATCCATAAAATTATACAGGTTTACAAACCAGCCCCAGGCCAGCAGCAGAATAAGTTTTTCCAGTATGAGGGGCATGAAATCGAACAATGGCGGGAGGCAGGCGAGGCCCGCGCCTACGGCAAGAAGGTGCACGGTGAGGCGAATGGCGGGTGCGATATTATGTTTATCATCCCACCAGCCCACAAAGGCCACGGCGAGACTGGCCACAAGCATAACGCTGATAAAGAGTTTAAAGCTCTCTACCCCTGTGCCCAAAGCTCCGCTGTGTGTAGCGAGGAGCATGGCGGGCACCCCGATAAGCGGCAACAACAGCCCCCCGCCGTGGGGTGTGGGGTTTTTGTGAAGACGGCGGCCATCATCCTCTGCCAGGAGGCCGTGCTGCTGGCAAAAACGAATGGCAAACGGTGAACATAACATGGTAAGTAAAAAGGGGAGAAGGAGCCAAAGAGCGGGCATGGGAAAATGACCTACGCCTTGGAAAGAGGTTGTGGCGGAAGGTTTTTGGGAGTCGTTTTTTTATCCCTCAGTTTTTCAAACAAACCAACATATTGTGCGGCGAGACGGCTGTGCAAAAAGTGCTGCTTGACGAAGGTATGCCCGCTTTCTGCCATCTCGGCCCGTCTGTCGGGATCATCCAGCAGGACGGTGAGGGCGGCGGCGAGTTTATCGGCCTCTTCTGGCGGGGTGACGAGGGCGCTGCCGCTGCTGACCATAATCTCGGCTCCTTCTCCCCTTAAACACGCAACGGCACAGCTTTTTGCGGCCATAATTTCAAACATTTTGCTGGGGATGAACATATTGAAATCCGGTATGTTTTTAAGACAGACCAGATTGATATCGGCCATGGCATAATACCCCCACACATCCCCCGCGGGAACGGACGGGAAAAACCGCACGTTGGGAACGCCACGGGCGTAAGCCTCCAGCTTTTCTTTATCGGCCCCCTGACCTACGAAGGCGAACACCACGTCTGTTCTCTTGATCATCAGCCGGGCGGCATCGATAATCTGGCCGAGAGCCTGGGCCTCGCCATGGTTGCCGATATAGAGAATGACTTTGGCGAGAGGAGAGAGGCCCAGTTTCCCCCGAATGGTGGTGGCATGTTCCCGTGCGCTTTGCGCCTCTGTTATATTATCATCGGCCACACCATTAAAGACTACCCATAGCTTGGACGGCTTGATGCCCCGCGCTGCGATTTGGTGTGCGAACGATTGGGTGACGGTGACAATGGCATCTGCACGGCGGTAGAGAAACATCTCCATGCCTTCTAACACCCGATAGATAAACCCGCGCTGCAAAATACCCATTTGCAGGAAGATGGCGGGCCAGAGATCCCGCACTTCAAATACAAACTTAGCCCCGTACCTTCTGGCGAGAAGCCAGCCTGAGAAGACACAGAAAAAGCTTGGAGAGCTGGCCATGACGACATCGGGCTTTTCTCCACGCGGGGTGAAAAGATTATAAAAAAGAACGCTTGCCGCAAAGCTTACCATGCTGAGAACACGGCGAAACTTACCTTTGTTGGGCGCAATGTAAAGGCTGTGGCGACGGACGGGGATGCCGCTCATCTCTTCTGTAAAATAGCTTGGCTTGCTGCAATAATCCTCGGGCACGATGCCGTTGGGATGATTGGGAATGGCGGTGAGAATGGTGGGATTGTGGCCTGCTGACTTCCAGTGCCGGGCAAGACCGCTCAGGCGTGCGCTGGGAGCCCCAGGCTCTGGCGGGTAATATTGCGTGACCACCCAGATATGAAGGGGGGCATCGTTTGGGGCCGATATCGGTTTCACTAACCACCTTCTTTATCACGCTTGGGCTTGTTTGGACAGCTTTAGCGCCTCGCTTTTAACCGTCTTTTTGCACTGCGAGATGAGTGGGGCCCCCTGTATTGACAGAGGGGCCTGCTGCCCCTTACACTTACAACATAAGGTGGTAGGCGCGATTTATTTCTTCGGCACGGCGCCGGTGTGGATATGTGACCTTTTTTGGGACATTTTAAGATACCTTGACCCTGTGTAACCGTTGTTAAAGTAAGGAGGGGCTATGATGAATGATTGGGAAATGATGCGAGATATACGCGATGCTTACTGGCGTGCCCGTGAGCGCGGAGATACTCAAGCGGAACAAGAGGCCTTGGGGCGTGCGGAATCTATGGGTTTTATAAACCCGGGTGCCGTAAGTGACGAGATTGTTAAAGCGTTTGGCCAGCCGTCTCTTTTGAATGTGAGAGGAGCGGCACGGTTGCGACCCACGCAGACCGATACTGTGGCCTAAAAAGGTTGTGAGCAGCGCTTTTGGGGCTGCACGCTATATATCGTGTGCTGACGAGGTGCAGACACCGAGCTTGCCGCAACACATAGGGAAACCCCCGTGGTATGGAAATGACCACGGGGGTTTACGTTTATTTGAATAAATCTTTCAGCCGGGAAAGGAACGATTCTTCTCTGCTGGAGCTGGCGAGGCCAGAGGCGGCGAGATCTTCCACCAACTTCTTCTGCTCCTTATTAAGCTTTTGGGGCAGCGTTACAGTGTAGTGCACCACCAGATTGCCTTTGCGGGTGGGGCGGCCGAGCTCGGGCATGCCTTCTCCACTTAAAATTTGGGAGCTGCCCGGCTGGGTGCCCGGCTGGACTTTTACTTTCAGCTTTTCTCCCGAGAGGGTGGGGAGAGTTATTTCTGTCCCCAAAATAGCATCTGTAAACTTGAGCGGAACATCCACATGGAGGGTGCTGCCTTCTCTCTTGTACAGAGGGTGGGGTGATACTGTGATAAAGACATATAAATCTCCTGCGGGGCCGCCGTGTGTGCCGGCTTCGCCCTCTCCTGTGAGGCGGAGGCGTGTGCCGTTATCTACCCCTGGGGGTACGGTGACATTAAGTTTACGCTCTTTAACTTTGCGGCCTGCACCGTGACAATCGGGACATTTTTCTTTAATGATTTCGCCGCGGCCGCCACACTCCGGACAGGTGCGGGCCATGCTGAAAAAGCCCTGACGGAACTGTACCTGACCTGCGCCATGACAGGTGCTGCATGTGGTGGGAGAGGTGCCCTCTTTTGCGCCGCTGCCTTTACAGGTTTTACATGCCCCTGCCGCAGGAAAATGAATGGTGGTGGAGAGGCCTTCTGCCGCTTGGGTGAGGGAGACTTCCAGATTATACCGAAGATCGGCCCCTTGCTGCCTGAAGGAACTGCGCGGTGCGCCGCCAGCGTGTCCCCCCATGCCTTGGCCAAAGACGCCGCCCAGAATATCCTCAAACAGATCTTCAAAATTACCTGAAAACTCAAAACCGCCGCTGTTGGCGCCTGCCCCAAAGCCCCTGGCGCCCGGGCCGCCCCCTTGGCCGAAAGCGGCGCTGCCGAACCTATCGTACGCGGCCTTTTTTTGAGGGTCTTTTAAAACTTCATACGCGGCGCTGAGCTCTTTGAATTTTTTCTCGGCCTCGGCATCGCCCGCATTTTTATCCGGGTGAAACTTCATGGCGAGTTTGCGGTAGGCGCTTTTTATCTCGGCATCTGAGGCCGATTTTGAGACGCCGAGGGTGCTGTATGGATCGTTCATTTGGCACTTTTATAGGTGGAGTGACAGAGGACGTCAAGGGGGGTGAGGGCCACAAAGCGCGACGGTGCGTTAAGGCAGCTACTTGCCGTAAGTACCATCTTTAAAGGTGCTGGGGCCTTTGAGGAACCAATCCCATGGTTTGACTTTGCCTGAGATGATGGCATCGAACACTTTTTCTCCGCTTTTGGTGCGGAGCGTGTCTTTGCGAATTTTCATAATATCTGCTTGTGTGGTTGCAAGATAGGTGCTGCCGCGTTGGGTGATTTCGGTCAGTTCCAGCACGGCATCCAGAATATCCGCATCTTTCACGCATTTGGCCTCGGGTGAGGACTTATCCTTATACTCTTTATAGAGCCGGAGACCCAGGTTCTCCAAAGGTGTGCCGGAGAAGGTGTCGTTCACGGCTTTTTCTCCGTCGATCTTCACATAGGGTTTTTGGTAGGGCGTGAGATCCATCGCGCGGATTTCGTCGGTATCGTGCACCATGGAAATGACGGCGGCTTTAAAGGGATCGACGCCTTCCATCTCTGCCAGAAGCATCGCCAGAAAGGTGACGCGGTAGCAATGCTCGGCCACGTTGGCCATATTCTCTTGCAGATTATTTTCCCATGCGCGGGGGCGGAAGCGGGCGGCGCCGATTTCGTATGCGAATAAAAGGATGCGCTCTATGGGTGAGATTTGAGGGAGATCGTCTATCAGATTGGGTTGTGAACTCATGGTTTTTTTAATACTCCGTTTCTCTTGAATATACCCAGTTATTTCTAAAAGGCGAGCCGTTTATAATGGAGGTGGGCTTTGTGAGGCGAATCGCGTTTTCCCGGCTGCGTACCGGAAAGCGAAGGCCGCCGCCTGTGCGGCTGATGGTGGCATCCGGATTGTAGGCCATGGTGACGTTTTTACAGTGGCGAGGGCGACGCTCGTAATTGCCGCAGGGCGGTGTTTGATAGGAGGTGGCTTGTGTTTGGGCGGGGCGAGATACGGGGCGTGCACCTGTACGATCTATATAGGCAGGGCCGCTGCCGCCGCCGATTTTGCTTACGTAGCCGCCCCCGCGAAAATAGATACCGTAACCCCCACCTGAAGAATAATGAGACATATAGGTGACCGCATGCGCCGCTTGTCCTCCCGCAAAGGAGAGGAGGATAGTGAGAAGGGCTGTGCGCGGGAACATGAGGGTGTGTATACGCTGTGTAAAAAGGATTTTCAACCCATGGTGCGTGGATTTGATGCGATTTTTATGTTACCCAGACGCTATGAGTGTACGCGAAATTGTTTTGGATACGGAGACCACGGGTTTTGCCGTGGAAGACCACCGTATTGTGGAGATTGGTTGCCTTGAGCTGATGAATGGCCTGCCCACGGGCCAGACCTACCATGTGTACCTTAACCCTGAGCGTGAGATTGATTTTTCTGCCACTCGTGTGCACGGCATTACCAATGAACAGGTGGCTGATGCCGCCAAGTTTGCCGACATTGCCGACGCTTTTTTGGACTTTTTGGGTGACGGGCGTCTGGTTATTCATAATGCTGAGTTTGATATGGCCTTTTTGAACATGGAGCTGGGCCGGTGCGGTTTGCCCATGATTGCCAATGATGTGGTGGATACGCTGGCGGTGGCCCGCCAGAAGCTGCCCGGACAGCGGCACAACCTTGATGCCCTGTGCCGCCATTTTAATGTAGACAACAGCGGGCGAGCTTTCCATGGAGCTTTGCTGGATGCCCAGCTTTTGGCGGATGTTTACATTGAGCTTAACGGAGGCTTGCAGGGAGCTCTGGTGCTGGAAGCTGCACAGGTGGCAGGAGGGGCCTACGAGTCACAGGTGACACCTTTTGTGGCAGAGGACTTTGTGGTGAGGGGCGCGCGTGAAGATGAGATTTTGCGGCATCAAACCTTTTTAGAACAAAAAGTTAAAGGGGCTTTGTGGCTGGCGGCGCCTGAGAAACCCTAAAAAGATTATCGTTTTTATTAGTTTTTTTGGGAGGTATAAGGGGGAACTTCGTTATCGTTTTATTTCTTAACACTAACCCCATGGAGGTTTACATGGGACACCGGGACTTAGCGCTTGTGGACTTTTACACCGGCTTCAAGTGTGCTCAGCAGCTTGAAGTTGATGACCTTGAAGGTGTTGTGCGAGCACAAATTAAGGCTCGCCAGACGGCGAGTTTGCCTGTGGCTCTTGCTCCTACCGAAAGTGACATGGCTGCTATGAAAGCAGACTTGGAGCTGACTGGAACGACCAGCCATGGTATGGGTCATGTGACCTGCTGCGGAGGTTGTACAGCCCGCATGAGGCAGATTTGGCGAGATGTGGTGGCGGAAGCCGCGTCAGTTTCGCCGTGACTGATGCTTTTCGCGAATGTGGGGGCCGGACTTGTTCGGCCTCCCCCTTTTTATTTTACAAGATTTGTTTTTATCACTCACTTGACATGAGTGATAGTGTGACGCTATATACGTTTTATGACTGGAAATAACGCCCTTCAGATTTCTGACCGCGCCAAACAGGTGCTCTCTCATGTTGTGGAAAGCTATGGTGCCAGCGGCGAACCCGTGGGCAGCAAAGCTTTGGTGGAAAGTGGAAAATACGCCTTGAGCGGGGCCAGCCTTAGAAATGTGATGGCTGATTTGGAGCACATGGGCTTGCTCACCCACCCCCACACGAGTGCGGGACGCGTGCCCACCGAAGATGGTTACCGCTTTTATGCCCAAAACCTGATGGTGACAGAGGCCCCTGACGAGGCGGTGAAGGCTGCCTTGCGTGAACAGCTCAACCCCAGCCGCAGCCTTGCTATTGTGGTTAAAAACCTTGGTGAAACTGTAAGCGCTGTCACCAACTGCGCTGCGATGATTACGGTGCCCAAGCGGGCCCATGACCCGCTGGAGCATATGGACTTCATCCGTCTTTCCGGTGACCGTGTTTTGGTAATTATGGTGACCGAAGGCGGAGACATTGAAAACCGCATGATTGAAGTGCCCCCCTTTATTACCGAAGAAGATTTGCGCAAGGCGGCGATTGAGCTTAAGCCTGTGATGGTGGGCCATACTTTGGAAGAGGCTCGTGAGATGATGGTGAAAGCCATTGCCGAGCAAAAAGGCCAGGTTAACGCCATGATTGACCAGATGATGAAGGCGGCCCATGAGTGGGGTCAGCCTGTAACCGCGGACGGCGCCATGGTGGTGGCGGGCAGTACGAACCTCTTCCAATACCCCGAGCTTGTGCGTGACCAGTTGCAAAAAATGGTGAAAACCTTTGAAGAAAAGCGTTTGCTTATGGCACTGGTGGAAGAGGTGCGCAGTGGCGACGGTGTGAAGATTTTTGTAGGCCGTGATGTGCCGCTGGCGGATGCCGGTGAATACTCGGTGGTGGCAGGAAATTTTGGTGACAAAACTAAAAAAGACGGCTTGATTGGGGCTATTGGTGTGATTGGGCCTCAGCGCATGAACTACAAAAAAACACGGGGCGTGGTGGATTTTACAAGCGGGCTTATGAATCAGTTTTTAAACGATAAAGAGGGAAAATAATATGACGGATGCGGAGATGCGCAAAGAGCCTTTGGGTGAACCTGTGAGTGCGGATGAGATGGTGGATGCCGTGACGGACGCTCCTGAAGAGGAAAACCTTGTGCAAGCCTTGCAAGCCGAGCTTGCCCAGACCAAAGATGCCATGCTGCGCGCGGTCGCTGAAGCCGAAAATGTACGTAAACGTGCGGCGACCGATATGGAAAATGCCCGCAAGTTTGCCTTGCAAAGTTTTGTGAAAGATCTTCTTCCTGTGGTGGACAACCTAGAGCGCGCTTTGAGCGCCGAGGCTGATGAAGGCGCCCTTAAAAAGGGTGTGGAGATGGTGCTGACGCAGCTTATCTCCTCCCTTAACCGTGTGGGCGTTGAAAAAGTGCCTGCAGAGGCTGGAATGGCGCCCCACCACGACCAGCATCAGGTGATGCAGGTTGTGGAAGAGGGTGATGTGCAAAGTGGCCAGATTGTGGCTGTGATGCAGGCTGGGTATTCGCTTGCGGGACGTTTGGTTCGGCCGGCTTTGGTGGTGGTGAAACAGTAAGTTTACAAAGTAAAAATTAAGATAAAAAGGAGAGAAAAAAATGAGCAAAGTTATCGGAATTGACCTTGGGACCACCAACAGCTGTGTGGCCATTATGGATGGTAAAACCCAGAAGGTTCTGGAAAATAACGAAGGGGCGCGTACCACCCCCAGCATTGTAGCTATTACCAAAGACGGTGAGCGTTTGGTGGGGCAGAGTGCGAAGCGTCAGGCCATTACCAACCACGAAAATACGTTGTTTGCGGTGAAGCGTCTTATTGGCCGCCGCTTTGATGACCCTATGGTGAAAAAAGCCATGGAGCACAGCCCCTTTAAGATTGTGAAAGCCGATAACGGCGATGCGTGGGTTGAAGTGCAGGGTGAGAAAAAATCTCCTTCCGAAATCTCGGCCATGATTCTCACCAAAATGAAGGAAACGGCTGAGAGCTATCTGGGCAGTAAAGTGACCCAGGCTGTGATTACGGTGCCTGCTTACTTTAACGATGCGCAGCGTCAGGCCACCAAGGATGCCGGGAAAATTGCCGGTTTGGATGTTCTGCGCCTTGTAAATGAGCCGACGGCTGCGGCCCTTGCTTATGGCTTTGGCGAAGACAGCAAAGACCATAAAACCATCATTGTTTACGACTTGGGCGGTGGGACGTTTGACGTGAGTGTGCTTGAGATTGGCGACGGCGTTGTGGAAGTAAAAGCCACCAACGGTGATACCTTTTTGGGTGGTGAAGACTTTGATGACCGCGTGATTGGCTACCTTGCCGATGAGTTTAAAAAAGAAAACGGCATGGACTTGCGCAAGGACAAGCTTGCTCTCCAGCGCCTTAAAGACGAAGCTGAGAAGGCAAAAAAAGAACTTTCTACTGCGACGACGTATGAAGTGAACCTGCCCTTTATTACGGCGGATGCCAGCGGGCCCAAGCACCTGAATGTTAAAATGACACGTGCGAAGCTTGAAGAGCTGACGGAAGATCTTGTCAAAAAGACTCTTGAACCATGCAAACAGGCCCTTAAAGATGCGGGTGTGAAAGCCAGCGATGTGGATGAAGTGGTGCTTGTGGGCGGCCAGACGCGTATGCCTAAAGTGCAGGAAGTTGTAAAAAACTTCTTTGGTAAAGAGCCCCACAAAGGTGTGAACCCTGATGAAGTTGTGGCCATTGGTGCGGCCATTCAGGGTGGGATTTTGAAGGGTGACGTGAAGGATGTTCTTCTTTTGGACGTGACCCCGCTGAGCCTTGGGATTGAAACCCTTGGCGGTGTGATGACGGCCCTTATTGACCGGAACACGACGATTCCGACCAAAAAATCTCAGGTTTTCAGCACGGCTGATGATAACCAGCCTGCGGTGACGATTAAAGTTTACCAAGGGGAGCGCCCGATGGCGAATGACAACAAGCTGTTGGGTCAGTTTGACCTGACCGGTTTGCCGCCCGCCCCCCGCGGTGTGCCCCAAATTGAAGTGACCTTTGATATTGATGCGAACGGGATTGTGAACGTGAGCGCTGCTGATAAAGGCACCGGCAAGAGCACCAACATTGTGATTAAAAGCGATGGTGGTTTAAGCGATGAAGACATTGAGCGCATGGTGAAAGATGCCGAAGCCAATGCCGAGGCTGATGCTCAGAAAAAAGCGGCCGTGGATGCCCGTAACAACGCAGAGGCAACGGTACGCAGCACGGAAACGGCGCTTAAAGAGCATGGTGACAAAGTATCTGCCGATGTGAAAGCCAAGATTGAAGTTGCCCTTAAGGATGTGAAAGACCTTTTGGAAAATGAAGAGGCGGATACGGCTGAGCTGACTGCAAAAACCGAAGCGCTTACTGAAGCCAGTATGGAGCTTGGTAAAGCCATGTACGAAGATATGGCCAAGCAACATGAAGCTTCCAGTGAATCATCCGATGCTGACGCATCTGATGCGACAGTGGATGCAGAGTTTTCTAAGGAAGACGACGAGGCTAAAGGAGACGGGAAGGCCGCTTAGGTTCCCCGCCGCTTTGCTAAGCCCCTTTTTGGAGGGGCTTTTTTTATGAAAAGGCTTGTGAGCGGTATGGAGATGGTGTACAGACACGGTGTACGAGAGGCAAAAGCCGATGCTTTTTGTACGTTAGAACAACCTCGGCCTTGGAAAAAACGATTTATTATGTCCCAAGAAAATCAAAATCAAAACTATCAAGTTGCGCCTCAGGTGCTTGAAAACGCCTTTGACGTTGACTTTGCGCGTCGCCTTGAAGATACTTTTACAGATGCCCACCCTGTTGTAGGCAGCGTTGTTAAAGGTGTTGTTGTTGCCAAAGACAGCGAAATGGTGACCCTTGATATTGGCCTTAAAACTGAAGGCCGTATTTACCTTAGAGAATTTGAAGACCACGAAACCGGTGAAGTGAATGTGAATGTGGGCGACGTTGTTGACGTGTTTGTTGACAACCTTGATGACCGTCACAACAACTCCCGCCTTTCCCGTGAGAAAGCCCGCCGTGAAGAAGTGCTGGACAGCCTTGAAAAAGTGCATGCTGCCGGCGACATGGTAAAAGGTGTTATTTTTGGCCGCGTTAAAGGTGGCTTTATGGTGGACGTGCAAGGTGTTCTGGGCTTTTTGCCTGGCAGCCAGCTGGACGCTAAACCCATTACGGACGTGAACCCGTTTATGTACGTGCCGCTTGAATTCCAGATTGTGAAGCTTGACCGCAAGCGCAACAACCTGATTGTGAGCCGCCGTGCCCTTACCGATGGCATGAATGCCGGAAACCGCGAAGAGCTCCTGCAGGGTATGACAGAAGGTAAAGTGGTAAAAGGTATTGTGAAAAACATTACCGATTACGGTGCTTTCCTTGATTTGGGCGGCCTTGATGGCTTGCTCCACATTACCGACATTGCCTGGCACCGTATTGGCCACCCGGCTGAAGTGCTGACTGTTGGTCAGGAAATTGACGTGATGGTTGTCCGCTATGATGAGAAATCTCAGCGTGTGAGCCTTGGTTTGAAACAGCTGAAAAATGACCCTTGGACATCTGTTGAAAATGATTACCCGATTGGTGCCAAAGTTACCGGCAAGATTACCAATGTTGCCGATTACGGTGCGTTTGTTGCGCTGGCCCCCGGTGTTGAAGGTCTTATCCACGTCTCTGAAATGAGCTGGACACGCAAGAACGTTCACCCTGGTAAAGTGGTTCAAATGGGCCAGGATGTTGAAGTGATGGTGCTTGAGATTGACCGCGACAAGCGTCGGATTTCTCTTGGCCTGAAACAGTGCCAGGACAACCCTTGGGATGTGTTCTCTGCCACCTACAAAGTGGGCGACCACGTTGAAGGTTCTGTCCGCAGCATGACCGACTTTGGTATGTTTGTGGCTCTTTCTGAAGATATTGACGGGCTTGTGCACGTCTCTGATATCTCTTGGGACAAAAACGGCGAAGAAGCCCTGCAAGACTTTAAAAAAGGTGACGTTGTTAAAGCCGTTATCCTTGCCATCGATCCTTCTAAGGAGCGCGTGAGCCTGGGTATGAAACAGCTTGAAGGCGACCGTCTTGCCGATACCGCGGACGCTCACAAAAAAGGCGAAGTGGTAAAAGTTAAAGTACTGCGCGCTGAGACCGACGGTATTGTTGTGGACTTTGAAGGTAACGAGATCTTCATTAAAGCCCGTGACCTTGGCGTTGAAAAAGCCGACCAAGATCCCAAACGCTATAAAGCTGATACGGAAATTGAGGCTAAAGTAACCGGACTTTCTAAAAAAGACCGCAAGCTTAACCTTAGCATCCGTGCGATGCAGCAGGATGAAGAGCGCGCTGCCGTGGCCGCGTACTCCAACCAGGACGATGATGGTGACAGCGCCCTTGCTGAAGCCCTAAAGCGTGCCGGTATGGCCACTGAAGCTGCGGCCACGGCCAAAGCGGCTAAAGCCAAAAAAGCCGATGACGCTGAAGAAAAACCTGCTAAAAAAGCTGCCGCCCCTAAAGCGAAAGCTAAAAAGGACGAGGCTGAAGGCGATGAGGCCAAAAAGCCCGCGGCCAAAAAAGCGAAAGCTGCCAAAGACGCTGAATAAGCGCCCTGGTGACAAAAAGCCCCCTATGCGGGGGCTTTTTGATGCGCGGTATTTTATTTGGAGGCTTGTTTGAGGAGTGTGAGGCCTTTTTTATCTCCTCCGAGGGTGACGGTATCCCCTGATACGATCTCTCCGCCAAGGAGCATGTGGGCGAGTTTGTTTTGCACCTCGTTTTGGATGACCCGCTTGAGGGGGCGGGCACCATACACGGCATCGTACCCTGCGTGGGCAAGCCACGCGACAGCTCCGTCTTCTATGTTGAGCTTGATACCCTGTGTTGCAGCCAGCTTGCCGATGTGAGCCAGCTGGACACGAACGATGCCTTCCATCATCTCCGGGGCGAGACGGTTAAACAGAATGATGTCATCCAGCCTGTTGATAAACTCCGGCTTGAAGGCGCGTTTGACGACGGCCATGACGGCGTCTCGGGCGTCTTCTGCGGGGGCGCCTTCCGGCAGCTCTGCCAGATACTCTGCCCCGAGATTGCTTGTGAGAATGATGACGGTATTGCTGAAATCTACCGTGTGGCCCTGGCCATCGGTCAGACGGCCATCATCCAGCACTTGCAGAAGGACATTAAAGACATCCGGGTGGGCTTTCTCCACCTCATCTAACAGCACGACGCTGTAGGGGCGGCGGCGTACGGCCTCTGTGAGGACACCTCCTTGCTCATACCCCACATACCCTGGAGGGGCGCCGACGAGGCGACTGACGGTGTGTTTTTCTCCGAATTCGCTCATGTCTATCCGCACCATGGCTTTCTCGTTATCAAACAGATAATGGGCCAGCGTCTTGGCAAGCTCTGTTTTACCGACCCCTGTGGGGCCAAGGAAAAGGAAGCTGCCTGTGGGTTGCCCTGCATCTTGCAGGCCGGCACGTGCCCGTTGCACAGCAGCGCTGACGGCGGCAATGGCCTGAGGCTGCCCGACAACACGCTGGGCTAGAATGTTGCCCATGCTGAGCAGTTTTTCTCGTTCGCCTGCCAGCATTTTATCCACGGGTATGCCTGTCCAGCTGCTGACGACTTTGGCGATACTATCTGCTGTGACGACCTCGTGCTCGGTGCCGTCATCCTCTTCTTTTTCTAGGGCTGCAACCTGTTTTTCCAGCTCTGGCTGTTTGCCGTACCGAAGCTCGGCCACTTTGGCGAGATCTCCCGCGCGTTCGGCTTGCTCGATGTTAATGCGCACTTGCTCCAGCTCTTCTTTCAGCTTTTTGGCCCCTGTGACGAGACGTTGGACTTCTTGCCAGCTTTTTGTGAGGGTATCGCTTTGTTTTTGGAGCGTTTCGATCTCGGTTTCCAGATCCTTCAGGCGCGCTTTGCTCTCTGTGTCTTTTTCTTTACTGAGAGCCTCCCTCTCAATTTTGAGCTGAAGGAGCTTTCTATCCACTTCATCCAGCGCTTTGGGCTTGCTGTCAATCTCCATACGCACCTGCGCGGCGGCTTCATCTACCAGATCGATCGCCTTATCTGGCAAAAAGCGATTGGTGATATAGCGGGAAGACAGGTTTGCGGCGGCGACGAGTGCGGTATCTGCAATGCGGACACCGTGGTGCGTCTCGTACCGCTCTTTTAAGCCACGGAGGATGGAAATGGTATCATCGACGGTGGGTTCTGCCACAAAAACGCTTTGAAAGCGGCGGGCGAGGGCCGGATCTTTCTCGATATATTGACGATACTCATCCAGCGTGGTGGCGCCAACACAGCGGAGTTCTCCCCGTGCGAGAGCGGGTTTGAGCAGGTTGCTGGCATCCATGCCGCCTTCTCCTGTACCGCCTGCACCGACGAGCGTATGAAGCTCGTCTATAAACAACACCACTTGGCCGGCCTCTTGCCCGATATCGTTAAGGAGGCCTTTGAGACGTTCTTCGAACTCTCCCCTGAATTTGCTGCCTGCGACGAGGGCGCCGAGATCCAGCGCTAGAATGCGTCTGTTTTTAAGGCTCTCTGGCACATCTTCTCGCACAATCCGCTGTGCGAGACCTTCAACAATGGCGGTTTTACCGACCCCGGCGTCTCCGATAAGAACGGGATTATTTTTCGTGCGTCGAGAGAGCACCTGCATGGCTCGGCGGATTTCCTCATCGCGCCCGATGACGGGATCCAGCTTGCCGGCCTTGGCGAGGGCGGTGAGATCTCGTGTAAACTTCTCCAGCGTATTTTGCGCGGACTCTCCGCTACGGCTTGACATAGTTTGTCCTGCTCGCTGTTTTGTGATGGCCTCGGCCAGTTTCTTTTTATCTCCCCCTGCCTGTTTAAACAGATGGGCGACATCTTTACTTTCTTCTATCAGGGCTTGGAGGAGGGTATCGGCTCCGATGAAGCGATCGCCCTGTTTATCGGCCATTTTTTCGGCGGTGGAGAGGGTGTTGCCCACCTCTGGTGAGACGCTGACGCTGCCCCCCTGAGCTTGAGGTTGCTTGGACAATAACATGTGGAGCGCGCTTGTTAGCGCCTCTTCTTTTACCCCTGCCCCAGTGAGCAGGTTTTTACCGTACCCTTCTGCATCTTCCAGATAGGCAGCGAGAATATGGGCGCCGAGGACTGTGGGATGGCCCGCGGCGGCGGTGGCACTTTGGGCGCCCCCGAGGAGGGCAACAACTTTTTCTGTCAGCTTTTCCATGTTCATCAGACACTCTCCTTTTTAATTGTGTTGGTGATACTTTATGCCTTTTGTCACTCATGTCAATAGAGTGACAATGTTCTTTATGACACACTCCTTTGCCTGAGCTTTAGGCGGCAGGGTTTTCAGATGTCAGAAACCGAACCATGATGCAGGTACCGAGCCTCATAAGTGTATAGGTGGGGTAAGGTGATCAACCCGCAGCAACGTAAAATGGAGCCGCGCCATGAACCAGACCATAACACTTACAACGAAAGGAGGTGATCCGATGCCGAGCTACACCAATGGGAGTATCTTAAGGGACCGCGTCATCACCACCTTTAGTATGGCCTAACCCTTACCCAGAGTAGCAAAAACGGCGCCTTGGCAACAGGGTGCCGTTTTTCTTGTTATATAAAGCGCTTGTTTTGGATTTTTGATGGTGATATACCTCTTGTATTCAAGGGAGAGAGACCATGAAACTTATGATCAACACAGCCTTTTTGGCGGCGTTTGCCGTTGCTGCCCATGCGGAGACGGCCTACCGTGAACAGATTTACATTCGGCCTAGTGGCTACCAGACAGGATATGAGGCGGACTATCGCCCTTATGCGAAGGCGGCCCCGACACTTAAAGATTTTTGGAATGGGACCTCTGTTGGTGTGCATGTTGTGACGGGTGATGCGGATGTGGAAAGCACCCGGGCCTCGGGCAATGTAAGGACATTTGAGGCTAAAGGCACGGGCTATGGGGCCACGCTTGCCCGTGACTGGCGCAGCAATAACTTTGTGATGGGTGTGGCGGCTGATGTGGGTAACCGGAATGCGAAGGGCCACAATGATACATATCTTGGCCAGAAAGATTCTGCCAAACTTGGGCTTTCTGGCACGGCACGGGCCCGGTTGGGCGTTATTTTAGGGGGGCGTACGCTTGCTTATGTGACGGGTGGCTTTACGGCAACGCGGAGCGAATATGACGTTTACAGCAATGGTGTGAACCGCAGTACGACACAAACAGAAACGCTTACAGGCCCCATGTATGGCGCGGGCTTACAGATGGCGATTAATGCGAAAACGGCGGCGCATGTGGAGATTCGTCAGACAAGTTATGGCAAGGCGCATAAGCATGATGCCTCGGCTGTGAATGGTGCGCGGACGTATAAACTAGATGATACGGCGGTAATGATGGGGCTTTCTCGGAAGCTGAGCTTTTAACGCATTGTATGTAAGGATGCTCCCCCGCCACAGGGGGTTTCCTTTTATGCCCTTTGGATGGGCGTGGGGGTTTTATGTTGATGAAAAGGGGGGTACATTTTTAAAAATAATAAAAAGAAGATATCAACATGCATCTTTCATTCAAGCAGAAGCTCATTGGCGCCATGATGGCTGTGGGGCTTATACCTTTAACGATTTTGACGGGCGTATCTACATGGAATTCGTATCAAACAATTCTTTATGAAAAAGAGGGCATGTTTAAATCCTTGGAGGTGGCCATTGAGGATTCTGTCCATAATTATTTTAAAAATACCCAGGGTGTTTTGTACACTTTAAGTAAAGACCCCGCGGTGGCCTCTCTTCTTTTCCATTTTACCCATGCAACAGGCCGGGATGATTTGCTGGAGGTTGTTGTGGACGATCAAAAATATAATGCCCGCTACGCGTACCAAAGAGAGAAGACGCCTGGTGCCACTGCCTCTGACGAGGAGAGCTGGAAACAGAAAGACCCGAAGGTGCGCGCTTTGCAACACCTTTATATCTCTGGCAACCCGCAGCCGATTGGTGAGAAGCACAATATGGAGAGTGCCGGAGTGGATGTGGCCTATGACCCCTTGCATGCCAGGTATCACTCTAAATTTGTGGAGTATGTGAACCAGTTTGGCTATTATGACGTGTTTTTGGTGGATGCGGAAAGCCAGCGCATTGTTTATACCGTGTTCAAGGAAATTGACTTTATGAACCGGATTGACGAGGGCTACCTGAAGGATACAGGCCTTGCCAAGGCGGCACGGCGTGCCATGGAAAGTAATGACCCCCAGACGGTTGTGTTTGAGGATTTTGTCCCTTATGCCCCCAGTTATAATGCGGGTGCTGGATTTATGGCATCCCCCATCGTTAAAGACGGCAAGGCCATTGGCGCGGTGGTGATTCAGCTGCCTGTTGAGGCGCTGACGGATCTTTTATCTTCTGTAAAATCTTTAGGCAAAACTGCAGAGGCTTTACTTATTGGCCCTGACTTTAAATTGCGCACAAACCCCCAACGGGAAGATGATTCTGTCGTTGTTGGTGACGTGTTGCCTGAGCACCTGAAACCCATGTTTACCCGCGTGTTGGGCGGTGAAAAGCTTGTTGAGACGTTTGAAGGTCATACTGGTGCAATTGTTTTTGGTTCCCTGACCTCTGTGGAGATTGCTGATGGTGTGACATGGGCTTTTGTTGTGAAAGAATTCAAGAGCGAAATTATGGCCCCTATCTATAAGATGATTGGGCTGACGCTTACCATGGTGGCGGTGACGGTTATCGTTAACATTGTCTTTGGCTTATGGATGGCGAGTACGTTGATTCAACCGATTGTGAAGTTGGCTCAATCTTTCAACCAGAGTGCCGAGCGTGTGGGTGCCTCCAGCGGACAAGTTGCTGAGGCGGTGGCGGCGATGATTGCGGCCTCTGAAGAGACATCGGCCCAGAGTACGGTTATCCGCAAGAGCTCTAATGAAGCGAGCGGGTATGTGACCAGCGTATCCTCGGCTGTGGATGAGCTTAATATCAGCATTAACGACATCTCTCAGAGTATTGGCGAGACCAATGTGCTCATTGATGACGCTGTCAGCAAAGCCCAGCGCACGGACGAAGTGGTACGTAATCTTGGTGAGGCTGGTAAGAAGATCTCTGACGTTCTTCGTTTGATTAACGACCTTGCCGAACAAACCAACCTGCTTGCCCTTAACGCCGCGATTGAAGCTGCCCGTGCCGGTGATGCCGGACGAGGCTTTGCGGTTGTGGCGGATGAAGTTAAAAAGCTTGCCAGCCATACCAGTGAAGCCACTGTGGAGATTGGTGAACAGGTGCGGAACATCCAGGATGTGAGCGAACAGAGTGTTGTGGCGCTTCAGGCTGTGGTGGAGGCGATTCACCGCATTAGAGACAACGCAACGACTGTTAGTGCTGCTGTTGAAGAACAAAGCGGTGTGGTGAAAACCATTGCCGGAAGTGTGCGTGATGCCGCAAGCCGTGTGAATGACGTGGATGCCAATATGGGTGGTATTGAACAGGCTGCTAATGATACGGGTGTGGCGGCTGACCAAGTGCAGGGTGCCTCTGCCGAAGTGCAGCAGGCCTTTGGTGATATGCGCACGGGTGTGGATGGTGTTCTGGATGAAATGGGCATTAAAGTCTAAACATCCGGTACTGAAAAAGAGGCCTTTCTGGGGCCTCTTTTTTTATGGGAAAATAGAGCTTGTCCCCCTTGCGCCGGCATGGCACTTTGCGAGGATGAAAATACATGGAGCTACCCTTGGATGCTGGTTGCGTACGCTGTGGTATGTTCCCTTATGGCGCCTTGCTTACAAGGTGTGGCGCAGGCTGAAGGGGTTTTATTACACAAGCCCCCTTTATGGCCTTAAAGATGAGGCTTTGCATGTGAGAGAGGGGGTGAGGGAGGATTTTCTATCTCCCCTTGATAATGTGCCTTACTTATGGCCGGGAAGCATGGAAGCAGGCCGTGAAATTGCTGCCGGGCGCTGGACGTTTATTGGCCAGACCTATGTGCCGAACGGCCTTATGGACTGGGCTCCGGCAGGGCGCCCGCTCCTTTGGATTTTTCACCTGCATTACCATGACTGGCTTGGTGATTTACGTGCCGCCGGCCAGAAACAGGAAGCCCAGAAGCTGTTGGCGGACTGGATGCGCGAGTGTGGGCATTATCACCCCACCGCATGGCACCCTTACCCCTTAAGTTTGAGAATTGTGAACTGGCTGGTACATGCTGAATGGCTTTTGAAAGGCTGGAATGCCAAAGAGCAGCTTGCGTTCAGGGAGATTCTTACACGTCAGATTTCTTTTCTGGAGCATAATTTGGAATGGGACCTTGGGTATAACCATCTGCTAAAAAACCTTAAAGCGCTTATTTTTGCCGGTGTGGCTGTGCCTGGGGCAGATGCCTTGCTGGTGCCGAACCTTGCGCGGTTTGTTCGTGAAATAAAAAGCCAGACTTTGCCCGATGGAGGACACGCGGAACGGAGCCCGAGCTACTTGAAACAGGTTTTGGAAGATGTTGTGGATGTTGTGGCCTTGCTGCGACCTGTTGGCGGGGCACCTCTACCCCTTATAGACGCTATGGAGGCCATGGCGACGGCATTAGCCACATTGCGCCACCCTGATGGGGGCCTTGCCCTGTTTAATGATGGAGAAGTGGAAGAGGCGGCGCATGTAGAGCGTGTTCTCCGCCATGCATGGCACGGCGAAGATAAACCGTATTTGCCTGATACGGGATACGTTCGGTTGGCGAGAGGTGGGACGTGTGTATTGATGGATGTGGGGCTTGTGGGGCCTGATGATAACCCCGGGCATGCTCATGCGGATACGCTCTCTTTTGAAATGAGTGCGGGCACGGAAAGGATTTTTGTAAATGGCGGCACGTTTGGCTACCAGACCCACGACCGCAACATGATGCGGGGGACATGCATGCATAATACGGTGACGGTTGATGGCATGGATAGCTCTGAAGTTTGGGGAGGGTTTAGAGTGGGGCGTCGTGTGCGCCGCGTTATTCATGATATCAAAGGTTTGGATAAGCCTGGTGCTGATGTTGTTTTAAATGCCGAACATGACGGATATCGCCATTTGGGTGTTCGTCATCAACGGAAAATGATGTTGGCGGGGGATGGAAGTGTTTTGCAGGGCGAGGATAGTGTGCTGGACAAGAAAGGCAGGCGCCGGCGTTGCGAGGCGGCCTTTCTGGTGCATCCGCAGGTGAGCCTGGTTTTAGAGGATGAGGGGCGGGCCCGCTTGACGACGGCCACAGGCAAAGAGGCTGTTTTTGAGATTTTAGAGGGTCGGCTGGCTGTGAAAAATACGGTTTACTGTCCTTTCTTTGGACAGAAGATCCCTACGAAAAAGCTTATTATCCAAGGCTATACGAAGGGAGATGGGCGTTGGTGTGTGCGGTGGAAGCTTCGTTTTTTAGTGTAGTCCGAAACCTCGGATTGATGAAATAAACCGCACAAAGTATGCAAGGGTCTTGCCGCTTGTCGACAAGCTGGGTACACTCTCTTTACAATATGTAGGGGAAGCATACGATTATGGCCGGAAAAAACGACCAGAAACGCACGAAAAGTGCCTCGCCACGTCGGGGAGCCAGGGGGCGCTTTGTGAAGAAGGATTCATCTGCCAAGAAAATGGCTGAGGCTCAAAAAATACAGCGTAATATTCCGTCTGCACTGTCCGCGCCGCTTTTACAAAACAGCCCTGCCGAGCGACTTGCCGGCCGCATAGATGATGTTGTGGAGTTGAAAGGTGATGTGGCGCTGGAGCGCCGGAGTTTTGCAAGCCGCTTGAAGCGCGCGACGTCTCATGAGCGATGGGCTTTGCACCACTGGTTTGAAAAGGCTCGGGCATGGTGGTGGCAGCGTACGGCAGGTGTTCAGCCTGTTGTTGACCCTTCATCCCTGAGTGATGTGAGAAGCGGCGTGATGCATGAGCTGGAGCATTTGCGCACAACGACGCGAAGTACGGTGACGCATGCACCTTTTGACAATCCTTTCTCTCGGATGATGCTGCCGCCGATTAAGCGCCCACGCCGTCTCCCTGCGGGTTGGATTGTCTTTGGTGTTCTGGTGCTTGGGTTGCTTACGGCTTTATGGTGGCTTGGGCGTTCTCCTGTTGGGCCCGCACACATTGTTCATCAGACCCTGACAGCCTTAGAACAGGGGGATACACAGAAGCTGGATAACTATGTGGATGTAGACAGTGTGGCGGTGAGCCTTGTGGACTACGTTCTGGAACAATCTCAGCCTGATTTGAGCCCGTTACCTGATGTCTTTCAATCGCGGTTTCATCATGGCTTGAAGGCCCGTATGGAGGCTTTTGTGAAGCCTGGCATGGCGCTGCGTATGGCAGAACATATAAGAATGCTTGTTGCCGAAAAGCGTGTGCCGACAGTGGGGCAGGATGGCCTTGTGGGACAGCTTTGGACCGATGTGCTGGGAGATGCCTTTTCATCAAACATCTTACATGTTGGCCGCGCGGAAAAACTTACGCCAACGATTGCGGCGGTTCCTCTTACCCTTGTTGAGGATGCCTCTGTGCCACCTTTGTGGATAGAAGTTGATTCCCTCGATAATCATTGGAGAATAGTAGGTTTTACAAATTTAGCCGATGTGGTGAATACTCAGAACGCCTTGGCTTATCAAAATGTGCCGCCGCTTGTTGAGATTGTGACAGAGCTTCCGAAGCCTGAGATCTCTGTGGGCGCTATTACGAAAGCAAAGGCGGAAGAAGGTGTTATTCTTCTTTCTGCTGATATTTCTCATGTGGGGGGAGGGCGTACACCTGTGAATATGCCTCTGATAGCCACTTTTGCCGATGCGGCGGGCGTACCTCTGTTTGTTAAAACCATCATGCTCCCTGATGTTTTGGAAGTTGGGCAGACGCGTACCTATACGTGGCGTTTGCTGATTGATGTCTCTGATACGAAAGCCGGTTATGCCTATATGCTGCCACAAAGTGCTATGCGGGTAACTTTGGAGCCGTTGTTTTAGGGAGGGTTCGGTTTTTTATAGGGCTTAATAGAACAGGTGACAGAGGGCAGGGGGCTTGTGGCCCCCTTTTTTATTAACTTAGGGTGGGGCTAGTACACCAGGCCTGTACGGGCAAAAACCTGATGACGTTGGCAGTTTGTTGTCTCGTGAGAGGAGTCTCGGAGCTGATACCGGTAATCTGTCGCGACATACCAGCGCGGTGTTATAAAATAGCGCAAGCCTGTACTGGCATCATAATCTGCATCTGTGCGGCTGCTTTCCTGAAAATCCGAGTGTCCGTAAGACAGCCGTAACGACGCCATGAGATCCTTGTTTAAATCATGTTCCAGCGTTGCGCCTACAGAGGTATAAAGATAGCCAGATGACCCTATGAGGGGTTGTCTCCGCAATGGAACGATCCAGATAGGTGGAGAGGCGTGTGGACGGTGAGAGGTTGTAATTGAGCACCGCATCTGCCGCCAGAGCATTGAGGGTATTGAAACGGCTGTCATCATAATCCTGCCTCATTATCCCTATATTCACTTCTCCGCTCACTTTATTTTTTTTTGCCCTTAAAGCGTGTTCCTGCTGTAGCGCGCCCCCCTTTGGATGAGCGTCGGTAACTAAAATCATCAGTCTGAGCATCGTAGTTGCGGACGTCTCCTACAATTTGGAGCTGAGGGGTGAGGATTTCTCTCCAATCATAGGAAGATTTGACACCAAAGGTTATGTGGTTGCGATCGCGGTCGCTGTTGTTAATCATCCCTGCAGATGTCGCTGTTGCATCAAAGGTTGATCTTTCGAGCGTTGCCCCGATATTGTGATTAAAGCGCCCCTGTTCATGACGGCTGCCAAGGTATGTTTTTATCTCTTGATAGGTGGTGGGTTTAAATCCGTTGGCGCTATCCGGAGACTCTCTATCTTCATGTGCCTGACGATACAGGGCGCCACCCACGAGTTGTGTGGAGGCTGTTAAAACTTTGCTGGCCTCTGTGCTTAGCCAGTAATTTAGGGCATTTTCTTTTCCGTGCTCCAGGTAAGATGAACTATCTAAATGTGCTTCTAGCCCCAATCTGCCGCCCTTATCTCCTTTTGCCTGTGCAAAAACGTGAGGAGACTGCTCTTAATCTTCGCTTGGGTGCATGCGACTTAAATCATCCTTTAATTTGGTGAGAATGACCTCTATAGTTTCCTGTACAAGACTTTGTGGGTATGTGGTGAAGACACATTCTTCTACTGTTTTAGGGAGAGATTGCCTTAGCTTCCCCAGCATTGCTGGAGGCGCTGCTAGAAAAAGTCTGTCTTCTGGATGAAGGTGCCGCGCGAGGAGTTTACCCAAATCTGAGGCAAATAACTCTGTTTCTTTTTGGTGTTGTTCGTTTTTTTCATGTGCTGCCGCGCGGTGCTCTCCCCCAGGAGAAAAGACTCGTCCGGGCTTATCGTCGCCCCCTTGCCCTTCGGTCAGGCGGCTCTCTGGGTGGACGGTGTCTTCAACCTCGTGGAGATTGCCGGGGTTTGTCATCTCAAATAACCTCGCCCGCGCGCTATCTGCGTTGAAAATCCACGTCTTTTTCATGTTTTAAATCCCTTGTTTTCGGGCGGGAGTATGAGCTAGTAAGCTCAAAAACTTCCTTGATATAAATCAGGATTTAAAAAATAAAAACAAGTGTTGTCATGTTTTTCTCAGGAAGGAATTGCATCAAAAAGCCCCCACGTAGCGGGCTTTTTGATGCAGGGAATCTTTGTGCATACTTGAATTTTATGGTGGTGAAAGAAGTTCTAGCCGAAGCTGTCTTTCCAGCGGAAGGTTAAGGCAAATCGGCAAAAATCTTCTCAGCCTCCTACATCACTGCCAGCACCACAGGCCAAACCGTCCAATCCTAAATTAAAACCATGGCGGTGCAGTAAGTTCCGGTAGCAAAGCTCTCGTGTGTTCTGCGCACGAGGTTTTCATCAGGCTTGCATTAAATGGCTTATCGTCATCCAAGCACCCACCAAAATGATAAAGACGGCAAAAAGCTTCTGAAGAAGGGCCTTGTTTTTACCGTGTAAATACTCCCCAAGCTTGTGGCCGATACGGCCACCGAAGAAACCGCTTAGCAGCAATATCCCGGCCACAACCCATTGCACTTCGCCCGCCAGCGCGTAGGTTAGGGCTGCTCCCATACCTAACGTACCAACTCCAACCAATGAAGTCCCCATGACTTTGCGGACATCCATCCCCGTGGCCCATAACAGAGCAGGCACCACCATAAAACCTCCACCAATCCCAAAAAAACCGGCTAATCCACCAACACCTGCGCCTGCCAAAAATGTTTTTGTGTCCGATACTTTGATTTGCTCGTCACGCGTAGGTGGCTTTCTTCCCCACATCCATCCTCCTACACTTAAGGTTAAAAGGCCAAAAGCAATCATCAACCATGGGCCGGGTGTAAGCAGTCCAATAGATGCACCGCCGCTGGCAGCAACGCCTCCAATGGCCGAAAAAATCAGTGCAGGATGCCACACTACGTTGCCATGGCGGGCGTGGGTAAAGGCGTTGAGATACGCATTTAACGCCACGGCCATCGTACTGGTACCAATAGCCATATGAGGTGACGTAATACCTCCCATATGCAGCAGCATGGGCACTGCCAGGAGCGAGCCTCCCCCGCCCAGTAAACCCAACAAAAATCCGATAAGGCTGCCACCCAGAAGAATAAGCAAGAGATCAGGAGGGAAAACAAGCCATTCCATCAGCTAGGATGCCGTTGCAGTAAGTTCAGCATGTAAAGCAGAAACGTCACAGCCGGCTTGCTCGGCAGCCTGCAAAATGTCATCCATACTTTGTTGGCCGTGTTGAGCATGAGCCCAAATACGCGTCGAACGTGCTCCGCTGCGGCAAAAAGCCAGTACAGGTTGGGGTAGAGAAACCAAAGCGTGCTGCATGGTCTTAATCTGGGAAGAGCTAATCGGGCCAGAGACAGGAAGATAAAGATATTTCAATCCGGCATCTTGCGCCGCTTGGGCCAACAATTCATGTTTGGGCTGGTCTGCTTCTTCATCATCAGGCCGGTTGTTGATAATACTTTGGTACCCAAGCTGTTTAGCTTTGGCCAAGTCTGAAGGCTGGAGTTGGCCGAGTACGGCATAGGTATCTGTGACGCGGCGGGGAGAAAACGTCATGGGGTGTACTCCTAAAGTGTGTTGATGGGGATTTTAAGGTAGCTGGTGCCGTTGTCTTCCGGCTCGGGCAGATGGCCGGCCCGGATATTAACCTGTACCGAGGGCAGAATTAAGCGCGGCATGCCAAGCTTAGCGTCTCGTGCCGTGCGCATGGCCACAAATTCATCCTCGATCACACCTTCATGCAAGTGGATGTTATGGGCCTTTTGCTCGGCAACCGTGGTTTCCCACTGGTGGGTTGTACGGCCTTCGGGCAGATAATCGTGACACATAAAAAGTCGCGTCTCCGGCGGCAGGGCAAAGAGTTTTTGAACCGATTGATAAAGCACGCGGGCATCCCCACCAGGAAAATCGCATCGGGCACTGCCATAATCGGGCATAAAAAGGGTATCTCCCACAAACGCGGCATCGCCAATCACATAGGTTAGGCAGGCGGGGGTATGGCCGGGGGTGTGCAGTACATGCGCCTCAAGACTTCCTATTTTAAAGGCATCTCCTTCTTCAAAAAGCTGGTCAAACTGGTTGCCATCACGCTGAAACTCGGTCCCGGCATTGAAGATTTTGCCAAACACGTTCTGCACTACCGTAATATTTTCTCCAATGGCCAATGTGCCGCCTAATTTCTCTTGCAAGTACGGTGCTGCCGAGAGGTGGTCTGCATGGGCATGAGTTTCCAGTATCCATTCCACGGTAAAACCTTTTGCTTTTATATACGCAATAATCTCATCGGCAGAATTGGCCTGAGTACGTCCGGCGTCGGGATTATAATCCAAAACGCTGTCTATGACTGCACACACCTTGGTGGCGGGGTCGTTTACCACATAGCTAACCGTATTCGTGTCGTGATCGAAGAAAGCTTTGACGTGGGGATGTTGGGTCATGATTTTTTCTTTCGGTTATTGAACAGTTTGCCTGATGCCATACCACCTATCATAGCGGCGGTAAAAGCCAGTGTATGTAACGTGGGGTTCACTAAGCTTGCCAACGCGGGGCCGGGGCAATATCCGGCCAACCCCCAGCCAATGCCAAAAAGCGCAGCACCACCGAGAAGCGGCATATCCAGTGCCGTCACTTTAGGGAGCTGAAAGGATGTGGCAAAAATCGGCCGTTTGCATCGCCACACCAGCCGATAACCGATAAAAGTCGTCACGACGGCTCCACCTAGTACGAATGCCAAGGTCGGGTCCCATGTACCGGTGGTCATCGCCGCAATATCTAAAAACCCAAGCACCTTGCTAGGTTGTGTCATGCCAGAGAGCACCAAACCCGCACCAAACAGAAAACCGGAGGTGCCTATGCCTACTAGATAAAAAATAGGTTTAGAAGCCATGACGCACCACCCAAACCGTAACCATGGCCGTCGCCATAAACACGATTACCGCCGCGAACGATCGCCCGGAGAGCCGCGCCAACCCGCACACCCCATGGCCGCTGGTGCAGCCATTGCCTACTGTAGAGCCAAACCCTACGAGTAGGCCCGCTGCCGCCAGCCAAAAACCTTGCACAGGAGAAGCCTCAAGATGATGGGGTAAAGGCACTGCTATTAGGACAGCTCCGAGCAAAAGACCAGCCACAAACACACCGCGCCATAAAGTATCTCCCCTCATCGGCATCAATAACCCACTGGCAATGCCGCTGATACCGGCTATCCGCCCCGCTACAAGCATCATGGTTACGGCGGCTAAACCAATCAGGACACCCCCAGCTAAGCCCATTAAGAGTTCCATCAATTAGTACCCGTTCTTTTTTGTTTCAGTGCAAAAGCGCTCATATAAAAAGGTCATAATAGCTTGCGTATCAGCGTCGGTGAGGTGGTAAAACGCCATTTGGCCTTCACGTCGAGCATCCACAACCCCATCCTTTCGTAGGAGCATGAGTTGTTGAGAGACCGCAGCATCCCGCATACCTGTTATACGGGCCAAATCGCCAACAGATCGCTCGCCTCCTGCCATATGGCAAAGCAGAACAAGTCGCTTGGGGTGGCTGAGAGCCTTTAGTTTCTCAGCCACCTGTGGAGCAATTTGAATAATATTCTGCGTCATACATTCAAATATATGAAGATATGAATATATGTCAATCTATAAGTACTCTTTATTAACTTGGATATTCTACTATTTTGTCTTCATCAAGGGCTACTAAAATCAAAAAGCCCGCAGTCCGCGGGCTTTCTTGTGAGTACAGAGTAAAAATCTCAGCACTTTAAAACTTCATGGCGGTGCGGGAAGTTCTGGCAGCGCATGTCTGCGCTCTACGCCCACTCTTCGCAGCATTCATGGAGCTATTTATTTCTTGGTTCGAGAGCCTAGATTGTTTGTCACAAATCCATCTGGCCGACTGCGATAATGTTCGTATACACGTCCGTTTTTACGATCATAAGCATGAACAAATACGTTACCACCAGACGTTGATTGTTGGGCAGACAGTTTCTTCGTTTGGGTAGGTTTATTATAGTAATCAGCAATAGAGGCTTGAGCTTTTTGCTTTGATGTCTCAAATGTTTGATATTCAGGAATAATATAGGGATTCTGTTGTTCCTGCTCTTTCGTCACATCCTCCGGACTTAAAATAACACGTCCCTCGTCCATAGCTTTTTTGACATCGTCGGCGATTTGATCATCAGACCAATTTCCTGCACTCGCTTTTTGACCAATCTCCCTTCCCACTGCATTATTACTTTCATCCATATATCTCTCATTAGACGGGTTGGGATGCTGTATCTCGTTAGCCGTGCCGAGTGTGCGGGCCACAGCACTGCCATAGTCGCGGGTGACTTTGGCACTTGTGTAAACATGGCGGAAGGCATCGGCCGAGCCGTTATGACCACCTTGTGGAGAAATGCCTCTCTCTGCCCCTTTTGCATAGGCTTCATCGCGCATTTCAGCCAGTTTATCTTTTATACTATACGTATCCATTCTTTCTTTGATCTTTCATTATGTTATAAAAAAACCGCCCCTAGGGCGGTTGACGTATTGATTTGGGAATTAAGGGGTGACGGGAATCTTGGCTTCAATCCTTTCCTCAAAAGAAGTGAGCATTGTTTTTCCCCCCCAATCGTAACGCCCGATAGTCACCATCGCCTCACGATTGGATGTGCAAACAATATTATCCTTATCGATCAAAGCTAGATTTTCCTGTTTTTGAACAAAAGACCTACCATCTGCATCATACAGAACAGCGAAAACCAGATAATCATCCCGCGCCAGCCACGAAGATTTAATTAAATCGGCCTGCCCTAAAGTATGGTCAAGCTGGCTCTGGCTTATAGGGTTATAATTAGAAGGCACAAGACAGAGACGTGTCCAAGGTTCTGGGAACATCTCGCGCGCCATGACATGATTGTTATTGGATTGAAGTAGCGCCTCAATTTTTTCAGACACGTTGGTTTCGGCATTTTTTAGATCGGCGAGCCACCATGCCCCCAAAGAAATTCCTAGAGCTAACAATACGCCTAGGGCAAAGGGTATTTTTTTGTAGGACAAGTTCTTATCTTTCATGAACACAGACTATACGTAGGCAAGGATTTAGCCAACACCAAACAAAAAAAACCGCCCACTAAGGCGATTATGTGAAAATTGTGGCATAGACTGCGGACTATGTCAAGAAAAACGTACTAAATAGCTGTATTAATAAGACTTTCGCACAAGGTTTCTAATTCTATCTTTTCAATTGCTTAAACTGTGCAAAAGGTATGTGTTTGTTCGACGTGGAATTTAGCTGCTTTTTGCCGCTCAATATTGCTTGCACTCGTGAGATGAGAGTGATAAAATGCTCTCGACTTGGGATTAAGGCCCAAGTGCAGGATATAGTTCCTTGCAACATCAAAGATGCACATTGACACCTGTCGCATCAGCAAGTCTGCTGCTCGGGTTGCAATGTATGCACTCAAGGTTCGTCTTGCGCCTCGCAGCAGAAATGCTGACGCGACACTAAGGATGAAACCGATGAAGATGTTCATGGCATTATACTCCAGTTGATAAAACTGCGAGAAGGTCATGTTCCTTTACGAGGACACAACAAGGACGACTTTCATGCTGCTGGTGAGTTCGTGGGGTGGCTTGGCGTAAGCTGAGTTCAAATGTTATGCTTATAATTCCGAATCCAAAAAAATGTCTTTTCCAAAGTATGTGCATAAATGCGCTGAGATTTTTGGTGGTAGAGATGCCGCCGCCATGAGGCATCAAATTAGCCGAACCGCTAAAATATTGAACATTGTTCTTGATCGTACGCAACGGTTAAAGCTTAAAGCTAAACGGCGTGAAAACTATCGCCTCAAGTACGGGGTAGCACCGCCAAAAGCTAAGCACTCCCGACGCCGAAAAATTATTGAAAGCAAAGAACGTCCTAAGAGAGTCGCAGCCTAAATTGATGGGGGTTGTTATAGAATTTGCCCGTCCTATGCGAACTCTTCCTCGTACATTAAGAAGCCCTAGAGCGCCGCGCCAACGGCGAATGCCTTATGGACATAGCCCGAACCTACAACGTCAGCCACACCACCATTATGAGAATTAAAGAATATCCGCGCAGGTAAAGTCGATACCATCGTGGTCTACAAAATCGATCGCCTCACCCGCTCGCTGGCCGATTTCGCCAAAATGATGGAGCTGTTTGACTCCCACAAAGTCACCGGCGAGCGCATCCGCAATAAAATCGCTGCCAGCAAGACCAAAGGCATGTGGATGGGCGGCACCGTGCCGCTCGGGTACAATCTCGCCGACCGTAAGCTCACCATCAACCCGCAAGAAGCCGATCTCATCCGCCACATCTTCCAGCTGTATCTTGACCTTGGCAGCATCCAGCAGGTGCAGGAAACCCTGACCCGCGAAGGCCACAGCACCAAGCAGCGCGGTACTCGCCCCGGCCGCCCGTTCACCCAAGGCAACCTTGCCAACATCCTCACCAACCCGCTCTACATCGGCAAAGTCACCCATAAAGGCAGAGTTCATGAAGGCTTGCACGAGGCCATCGTGCCGGACGACCTGTGGCAAACCACCGCTAACGGTCTTGAGCAAACGTGGCAAACTACCTCCCCCGCCACCCGCAACCTCATCGTCCGTAGTGTTGTCCACCGCATCACTGCCACCCACGGAGAACTCCAAGTCCAACTCTCCAAACCTAGCCTCTTGGCTCTCCTGAAAGGCGAACCGCCATCCGGCCAGCCCGACCCCACCAACCTCATTAAAGAAACCATCCCCGCCCAACTCACCTCTCTCGGTAAACAAAAGCGCCTCATCATCGCAGGACAGGGCACCCAAACCGGCGAGCCAAATCCGGAGCTCATTAAAGCGGTCGCCCTCGGCCACCATTGGCGCCAGCTCATGCTCTCCGGCAAATACCCCACCCAACAAGCTCTGGCCGACCATCTCCAACTCGCCAAAAGCCACGTCAACCGCTACATCCAGCTTGGCCTGCTGGCGCCGGATATCGTCGAGGCCATCCTCACCGGCCATCAGCCCCTCGGCCTTGCCGTAGCCGATCTTTACAAAGTCTCAACCGCCGATTGGCCCGCCCAACGCCGCCAGCTTGGCTTCGCCGCCTAACCCGCCGCTTCTTATCAATCCCCTGCCAAAAACCCCATCTGAGAGAATCCACCCCAAGGCCCTATTTACCCTCTCCCCCATCCCTCTCAGCAGGGGCGAGATAAAGCAAAAAGCCCGCACACAGCGGGCTTTCTTGCGGCAGAGGCTGGAAACTCTCTGCAACTCATAACTTCATGGCGGAGGAGACAGGATTCGAACCTGCGAGGGATTGCTCCCAACACGCTTTCCAGGCGAGCGCCTTAAACCACTCGGCCACTCCTCCGCATGAGGGGGCTTATAGCTTGAAGTTGAGGGAGCGTCTAGTGTTTTGCTTAAAAATGTGCTAAGTGCCTGAGAATGTTATCTTATCAACATGCTTATCATGTGGGCGGCGTTGCCGATGTTTTTAAGCACATTTTACTTTGCAACAGTTTGATTTATTTGCATAAAAAACCCAAGGGGGTGGCGTGCTTTGATGCCATGGCCGGGCGCGGTTTTTATGGTGTTGATGAAGAAGAAGTTGTTAAATTACAAGAGTTTAAGGATGGTTTTTTGCAGGTTTGGCCGGGCGGTGGGTTTGGCCAGAGCTGGTTTGATTTGATGGACAAGCTTAACCCCTTGAAAAAGCTTGAGATTATGGCGGGGTCCAGTGGGGTGATGTTGGGGGTAGGGCGGCCTCAAGACATTGTTTTCCTTAGTGAAATGCATAAAGGAGAGGCGGATAAGCTGCGGGGGTTTTTAGGACAAGAGGCGGGTAAATCTGAGGTGGGAGACGGGTATGCGCGCGGTAAGAGGCGGGGGGGAGATGAGGGAGAGGGCGGCCGCGCCATGCTTGACGCGCTGGTGAGAGACCGCTTGGGGCCGATTTTGCCCCGTGTGGACATGGCGGTGCGTGATGGATTTGAGCACCTGCTGCGCGAGGCGCCTTTGCATGACCGCGTTTTGGGGCTTATTGACCCCAGTTATGAGCGGCCCGAGGAGTACGCCCGTGTTCTGGAGGTGATGCGGGCGTTGCGGAAGAGCGCGTCGAAGGCCCAAATTCATGTTTGGTACCCTGTGATGGCGGACGGCCGGCACGAGGCCATGGTGCGGGGCTTGCGCGCTTTAGGCTGGCCCTCCACCTACCATTTAGAAGTGAGTTTGCCCAAGGCCAAGCGGGAGTATGTGGCGACGGGTCACTTTGTTTTCGGTCTGCCGTATAACATGGTGGCCGAGACGCTGGCGGGGGCGAATGACCTGGCGCGGTGGCTGGGGGGTGAGGTGCTTGTGAATGAGGTTAAAGCGGGTTAAGATGTCTTATGTATGAGGTTAAAGTATTTAGGGGGGAAATGTGAAAGAAAAACTTAAGTTTATTGATTTGTTTGCAGGTATTGGAGGCTTCCATCTTGCATTTCATGACTTAGGAGCTGAGTGCGTTTTTGCCTCTGAGATTGATGCGCATGCGCGTGTGACGTATGAAACAAATTTTAAGAAAATCTCTCCGCGACTATTTAAAAAAAATCTTTTTAATCGTGATATTACAACGATCGATGATCCTAGTTATCAAATTCCTGATTTTGATGTTTTGTGTGCGGGCTTTCCTTGTCAACCTTTTAGCCAAGCTGGATTTAAGCGTGGATTTGAAGAAGCTAAAGGCGATAGAGGAAACATGTTTTTCCACTTAGCAAATATAATTGCGGCTAAACGCCCCAAAGCTATTTTTCTTGAGAATGTAAGACACCTTGTTAAACATGATGATGGAAGAACGTTTGAGACGATAAAGGATATTCTCACGAATCAACTGGACTATGTTGTTCAATGGAAAATTGTGCATGCATCTGATCATGGGCTTCCTCAACATCGCCCACGTGTTTTTATTGTTGGCTTTAGAAAAGAAGATGTATACACCAAGCCGTTTTGTTTTCCTGATGTTGAGCCATTGTGCTTGACGATGTCTGATATTTTTGGGGGGGAGTGTCCTAAAAAGATAGGATATACTCTGCGAGTGGGGGGGCGTGGTTCGGGCTTACATGATAGGAGAAACTGGGACCATTATCTTGTGAATGGAGAAGATTACAAGCTGAAGCCAGAGCAAGGAAAGCAAATGATGGGCTTTCCTAAATCTTTTGTTTTACCTGTGTCTGAAACGCAGGCTATGAAGCAACTTGGTAATAGTGTTGCGGTGAATGCGGTGAGGGCAACGGCTAAAGAAATTATAAAATGTTTAAAGAGTGAAATCTCTGAAGAGAAGTTAGATTCTCACATGAATGTCTCCGAGTCTCGTTGTGAGCTAAGAGTTGCTGTGTAATGAACAAGGGTGAATGGAGCGAATTTTACGCTTTTTTAAAGCTTCTTGGTGAGGGTAAACTTTTTGCGGCAGATGAAGACCTAAATGTTACGGAGGAGTATTATAATCTTACAAATATTTTAAGGCAGTTAGAGTCAAGTAAGACCTTCGCAGTTTTTCATATTCTCTCTGATGTGGGTGTTGTGAGTGTTGTTATTCCCAACAAAAGCGATGTTGATGTTGAGCAAGAACGATTTTTAGAATATGCCAATCTGCTTTTGAAAAAGATTTTATCTGCTAAAGGGTCTTTTTTAGTGCCTGAGCTTAATGATTTTAGAAAAGAGCTTGGGTATCCAAAAGTTAAGGAAATGTCTGATAAGAAAAAGGATATTACTCTTACGGCACTAGATGTAGCGACGGGTAGGCAGGAAGTGTTGGGTTTTAGTATTAAGTCTAAACTTGGTGGAGACCCAACGCTTTTTAACCCAAGTAAGTCAACAAATTTTATTTATGAATTGGAAACAATATCACCTTTGACAGACGATGCCATTAATAGCTTAAATCAAATGAAGATTAAAAAAAGTATGTCGAAACTTTTAGGTGGGGGCGCAAAACTGAAGTTTAGTAACTTATCTTCAGATGTCTTTTCAGATAACTTGAAAATGGTTGATTTTTATATGGATAAGATTTTGGGAGAAGTTGTAAAACTTTATTATTCTTCATCTCCTAAAGACCTTAGTTCATTGATCAAACTCGTTACAGATGCAAACCCTTTAAACCTTTCTCCTACTTTAGCGGCGCGCTTTTATACTCATAAGCTAAAAGAGTTTCTTGTAAATTGTGCTTTAGGGATGACGGCTGCAAAAATATGGCAAGGGTTCTTTGATGCAAATGGTGGATATATTGTTGTGAAAGAAGATGGAAATATTCTTTGTTATCATGCATATAACTGGGATAAGCTTAAATCATATCTTCTGAAATATTCTTATTTAGAGACGCCAAGCACGGGAAAACATGATTTTGGAAAGATTTATAGAGAAAACGGAAGGCTTTATGTAAAGCTAAATCTTCAAATACGGTTTCGTTAAAATAATGGCGCACCCGGCGCGATTCGAACGCACGACCCCTTCCTTCGGAGGGAAGTACTCTATCCAGCTGAGCTACGGGTGCGGCTTTGCTGCTTTCGCTGGGCTTTTCTAAACGATTCTTTTTGTTTGTGCAAGGCATCCTTGAGATAGTTGTCTTCGTTAGGCGTGGCTTCTTGGCTTCGGGTTTCGGCTCCATCGGCCTTTGGCCTTTATGAGCCTCTTGCCCTGCGCTCGCTTTGTTTTGCTGGCCCTACGGGGCAGCCGCATGTCTGCCTCTGCTTCGCTTCGGCATGACGTTTTTTAAGGGAAGGCTGGATTTGGGTGTGGGGCGTGGGAAGGGCTGCTTTTGGGAGCGAGGGGTGAGGCCGGTGTTCTGGGGGTTTCTTTATTTTATGGACAGGGGGGGCGGTTTTGCTTATACTCTGCGGAACTTATAACCGGCGGAAGGATAGCCCATGACCCACAAACTGCCCATTGACAGCTTGACCCCTCTGACTGATTTGCCTGCCAAAGACCGCGGCTACCCCGATGGGTATGTGCCCAAAGACAGCGAACCTTACATGAGCCTGAAACAGCTGGCTTACTTCCGGGATCTTCTTCTGACGTGGCGTCAGGAGCTTTTGCAGGGCAACAGCGAGGCCCTTGACGGCCTGCGCGAACACAGCGCCATTGAAGCCGACCTGACCGACCAGGCCACCATTGAATATGAGCAGACCCTTGAGCTGCGCAACCGCGACCGTGCCCGCAAACTGATTTCTAAAATTGATGAGGCGCTTGAGCGCATTAAAGATGGCGAATTCGGTTTTTGTGAAGAGACGGGTGACCCCATTGGGATTGGCCGTTTGCTGGCCCGCCCCATTGCCACCCTGAGCATTGAAGCCAAGCGGAGACAGGAGAAAAAAGAAATCTCCTACGCGGGGTAGGCGGTTTTATGGCGCTCCCCCCGTTACGGCCAACGCCTCATTTAACGCCGCTTCTGGCGCCTGAGGAAGAGATTATCTATACTGCCCAGCTTCATCCTTTGCATGGCATTGGCTGGCTGGCTTTTGCGGTGTTGTTTTTTGCCATGATGCGCCTGCATCTGGTATTTTTACTGCCTTGCGCTGTGTGTGTGTCTATTTATCTTATCCCCTTTAAGACCAACGAGGTTGCCGTGACGACGCATCGGTTGTTGCTGCGTATGGGGCGTTTCCGGCTCGCCTACAATGATATTGAGCCCGATGACCTGAACCACTGGCAGTTTTATCAGAACCCGATTACCAATGTTCTGGGCGGTGGTGCGATTATTCTCAACCTTGATAAAGGCGCTGAGGTTATACCGCTCCGGATGCCTCATTTGCGCCATCCTCTGAAATTTATTGAAGCGCTCGGGACATTGAACCCTGCGTTTAGAGGTGGCCGTAGATAATGGCGGGTTTGGTGCCTACGGATGTTCGGTTGAGTAAGGACAAGCGCCTTCTGACGCTTGCGTTTGAGGCGCGTGACCCCGTGGTTTTGGGTGTGGAGGTTTTGCGCTTGAATTCTCCCAGTGCGGAAGTAAAAGGCCATTTTGGACAGGGGGGTAAGGTGCCCGAAATTGCGCCCGACCTGACCATAACTGCCCTTGAGCCTGTGGGGCATTATGCGCTGAAAATTGTTTTTTCGGATGGTCATGCGACCGGGCTTTACCCTTGGGAGTATCTTGCCAACTTGCCTGAGAACGCTTAAACCTGTGAGCATGATGCGTGTTTTTATGACGATGGCGATGCTTGTGAGCATGGGTTTTTCTGCGAAGGCAGAAGGGCTGGTGTTTACGGATATGGCGGTGACGCCCGCCCTTAAAGGCGGCGATGCGCTGGTGGTGGGACGGATTGTAAATGAGACATCTGCCACGGTGGTGCTGCCTTTAGAGGATGTTCAGGTGCCTGCGGCGGGGTTGAAGCTTATTGTTTATGGCCGCGATGAGCACGGTCTGACCAGCCTTGACCCGACGCAGGCGATGACGCTTCCCCCCGGCGAGACCTATGTGATACCCCGTGTGTATGAATTGCGCTTTGTAGGGGTGACCCATGATATTTTAGTGGGAACGGAAATACCTTTGCGCTATACCCTGAACGGGCGTACCTACGCCATTCGTGTGCCTATAAAAAATGGAGACTTTTAGATGACTGCCGACAAATCTTTGATTGTTGCCCAAGGCCTTACCAAAACCTACACCGCCAAGAGTGGTGATGTTATGGCTGTAAAAGGTATTGATTTTAAGGTGATGCCAGGCACCTGCACAGGCTTGCTTGGCCCTAATGGCGCCGGAAAAAGCACCACCATGGGCATGCTGATGGGCCTGACCCGCCCGACAGAGGGAACGCTTACGATTTTTGGAACGCCTACCAGCGAGCTGACCCGCGAGCAGCGCGTGCGGATCTCTCTTGTGCCCCAGGAAGACAACCTTGACCCTGATTTGACGGTGAGCGAAAACCTGTTTGTGTATGGGTTGTTTTTTGGCATTGCCCGCTCTGTTTTGAAAGACCGTGTGCCCCAGCTTTTGGACTACATGCAGCTGACTGAAAAATCCGGTGCCCGTGTAAGCCAGTTGAGCGGTGGGATGAAGCGCCGCCTGACCATTGCACGCGCCCTGATTAATGACCCCGACTTGCTGATTTTGGATGAACCCACCACGGGGCTTGATCCGCAGGCGCGGGTGCTTATCTGGCAGCGGCTTTTGGAACTTAAAAAAACCGGCAAAACCTTGCTGCTCACCACCCACTATATGGATGAAGCCCAGCGCCTGTGCGATCAGATTATCATGATTGACCACGGCGATATTCTGGATGAAGGGACACCCCGCCAACTGATTAAAAAACACGTGCCCGGCCATGTGTTTGACATGACCAAGCCTATCCCCAAAAACCTTCCCCTTTATGAGCAGGAAGATGTGGGCGATAGCGTGCTGTTTTATGTGAATGACGAGGATGCCGTGGCGTTTAGAAAAGCCATACCCGAAAAAGCCACCTACCTGCACCGGCCGGCCAACCTTGAAGATGTATTTTTACGGCTGACAGGACGGCGGATACGGGAGTAGGGGATGGAACGCTACCCGCGCCCCCTTATTTTAGCGTATCGGCACAGTTTGACCTTTATGAGACGGCTGCCGATTTTTTTAGGCATGTACGTGCTGGTACCCCTGATTACCCTTTATGGCTTGCACCGCGGGTTTAAACTGGACGACACGCAGGCCGCGTTTATGGTGCCCGGCTTTATGGTGAATGCGGCGGCGAGTGCGGCCTTTATTTCCACGATTTACGGCAGCCTGATGCGGTTGACGATGCAGGGAAGTTACCAATCTTGGCTTGCGGCAACGCTGAGCGTTCATCATGTTTTGCAGGCGGATGTTTTGTGGAATGCCACGAGGAGCACGTTTGCGGGCCTTGGGATTGGGATTGCCGGAGGCTGGCTGATGGGAAACCTGAGTTTTATGGGTTTGTTGTTTGCCATGCCGGGGGTTATTTTGGCCTCTCTGGCGGCGTCTCTTTTAGGGATGGTTATTGTGAGCCGCGCTTACGGATTTGATGATGTCTCTGTTTATGAGCCTGTGATTGCGGCGGTGTTTGTGTTTAGTGGTGTGTTTGCGCCTGTGACGTACTACCCTGAAGCTGTGCAGTGGCTGATGACGCTTCAACCGATTTACCACGGGATTATGGTGTCTCGCCCCGCGTATAACCTAGAGCTGACGTGGGGCGTGGCCTTTATTCATTTTTCTGTTCTGCTGGCGATGTGCGGTGTGTTTTATGCGCTGGCTTACCGGTTGCTCTCGCGCCGGCTGATTACTTAGGTTTGCCTGAACTCCATGTTGTTTGGCTTTTTTCCGCTTATCTACCGTAACTTGTTAAGCTGGCGGCCTTATGCGCCTGTTTATTATTTGAGATTGTTTGAAGTGCCTGTTCAGATTTACGGATTTGGTTTGGGGCTTGCGCTTATGGCGACCCAGCTACCCGTGGACAACTACACCCAGTATATCTTTCCCGGGATGCTGGTGTGGATGTTCTGGCTGACGATTATTATTGATGCGACGTACATAACGTTTATGAAAGCTTTTGGGCAGCGCTTGTGGGGGGCAATTCTTGCAACGCCTATCAAACTTACCACTATTTTGCTGGCCGATGCGCTGGTGGCCCTTGTGAAAGGAACGACGCTGTATATTCTGTTTTATCCGATTGGAATATGGCTGGATGCGATCCCTTCCAGCGCAGGGTATGCGCTCGCTATCTTCCCCATGGCAGTTTACATGCTGATGGTGACATCCCTTGGGCACTTTCTGTGCTCGCTCGCCCGACACGAGTATGATTTTGATTATATCTGGCCTGTATTTGTGGGGCCGATGTTTGTCTTTTCCGGCATTTTTTACCCGCTAACGAGTTTGCCTTTATGGGCACAAAACCTTTCCACCCTCTTCCCCATGACCCATGCGATTGCGGCGGTGCGGCCTTTGATTTTGGGGACAGCCGAGATGAGTGTTGTGGTGAGCCATACGGCAGTGTTGGCGGGAATGGCGGTTGTGTTTTTCATACTTAGCCATCACTTCTTTAAGAAGCGCTTGTTTGAATAGGTTTATGGCGATGTGGCTTCCTTTTGCTTTATGCTACCGAGAGCTTTTGGCGTTTCGGCGTCAGGCACGGCAGTTTATCACCCTTCGGCTGATTGACCCGCTGGTTTACTTTTTTGGGATTAGTATTGGCTTTGGCCACCTGATTGCGACCCAAGGGGGCGTGGACTACAAGACTTTTATCTTTCCAGGATTTATGGCGATCGGGTGCCTTTATTTAGGTGTCATCCAAGGCGCTCATATTGCGTTTTGGCGCATGGAACTTTTGAAGATGTGGCAGGCGATGCTGGCGACCCCCATGCGATTGCGCGATATTATGATGGGCGAAATGCTGACGGTGGGGGCGAAAACGATTTTGGTTGTGATGTTGCTGAGCCTTGTGGGCGTGCTTTTGGGGATTCATTTTAGCTGGGTGGGGCTTTTGCTGAGTTTGCCTGTGTTTGTTTTGGGATCTTTCGCGCATATGGCGATTGCTTACAATATTTCTGCCCGTGCCCACAGTATGGATGATTTTGACATTGTGTGGCTGCTGCTGATTACGCCCCAGATTACGCTTTGCGGTGCCATGTTCTCGACAGATCATTTTCCCGACTGGCTTAGCCTTCTTATCCAGATTTTTCCGATTACGCATGTGATTGAGGTGGCGAGGCCACTTCTCTTGCAGACGGCGGAGCTGCTGCCGGTGCTGGGGCATGTGAGTGTTCTGGTTTTACAAACAGGGATATTTTTTGCTTTGGCGCACTACCAGTTTAAGAAGCGCTTGTTTGCATAGGTTTTTTTGGGGCGGGGGGTGTTTTTGGTCTTGTTTTTTGGGAAAAGTTGATGCATGTTGCCCCTTAGATAACGGGAGGTTTTGACCATGACAAAAAGTGAACTTGTAGGACGGATGTCCGCCAAATACCCTGACTTGCACGCGCAGGATATGGAACGTTTGGTGAATACGATTTTTGACGAAATTACGGATGCTCTGGCCGAAGGTGGCCGCGTGGAGCTGCGCGGACTGGGCAGCTTTAGTGTGCGCGAGCGCGCCGCCCGCCAAGGCCGCAACCCCCGCACCGGTGACACCGTTCTGGTGCCCTCCAAAAAAGTACCTTTCTTCAAGTGTGGTAAAGAACTCCGCCAGCGCGTGAACAAGTAACGATTTGGACATGCTCCGCATGGGACACTGGAGACAAACGAGCGGCGTTTTGACCGCTCTTTTTTGTACCGTGAGTGCCGTGGCGGTGGCGGGAGTTCGGGTGCAGTTTGAGGGGCCTGACGGCCTTGCCGAGACGGTTCTGGTAAGTGGCACCACGTATGCCAGTGCCACGTTGCCCGGGGCGCTCGCCCTGCCTGCGGCGGCCATGATAACACCCACGATTGTGCCGCTGGCCAGTGTGCTGGGGGATGATGAGGTGAGTGACGCGGTAAGTGCAACGGCGGCGGTGAGTGAGACTGAGATTTTGACGCTCCCCTTGCGAACCAATGTGCAAAAAACAGCGTGTGTGCAGGCTTTGAAGTTAGTGCAGCGTATGGGCGCTTTGGGGGCTGCAGGGGGGGGCGATAAAGACTTTTTGGCTGTGGTGAGCGAGGCGGCGATGCTGGAGATTGCCGTTTTGAATGATGAGCCCGGTGCCCTGAAGCCCCTTGAGCGCGCCTTTAAGCGTGTGGGCCGGAATGAAAAGCTGAAAGACGAGATGGGACAGGCGATTACCTATGCCACAAGCCTGTGTGCGGTGCGTGAGGCGCCCGTCAAGGTGGAGATGTTGCGGCCTCGGTGAGGTTTTTAGGTAACAGAGGGGGTAAGATATGCCTTTATTTTAGGCAGATGTTCTGGACTTTTGGGAGGAGAAGCAGAGACTTGGGGGGCTGGTATAGCGTTACGTTTGTTGCCTTCGGGCTTTTTTGGGGAGACGGGGATATGGGAACTGCTTTGATTTGTATGGTGCTGGGCATGTTTGTCTGGACGACTTTTTCGGCGATGAAGAATCGCTTTCGGACGGATCCGTGACGCCCAATGAGATTATGAGAAACGGCGGCCCTTGAGCCGCCGTTTCTTTTGTGAGATGCGGTTATTTTTTCGCGTCTTCGATGCCTTTGAGAATAATCTCTTTGGCTTCGGCGGCGTTACCCCAGCCTTCCACTTTCACCCATTTGCCGGGCTCCAAATTTTTGTAGTGGGCGTAGAACTGCTCCAGCTGCTGGCGGAACATCTCCGGCAGATCGGTGTACTCCTGAATCGTCTCGAAGCGAGGATCCAGCTTTTTGTGGGGAACGCAGACGAGTTTGGCATCTTCGCCTGATTCATCTGTGGTTTTGAGGTAGCCCACAGGACGTGCGCGGATGATGCAGCCCGGGGTGACGGGGATATCTGTATAAACAAAGGCGTCTACGGGATCACCGTCTCCGCCCAGGGTTTGATTGATGAAGCCATAATGTGCCGGGAAGACCATGGGCATGGGGGCGAATCTATCCACAAACAGCAGGCCTGTGTCCTTGTCCACCTCGTATTTGATGTGGGCGACGTGGCGGGGGTTTTCTATGACAACATAAATATCTTCGGGGGCCTCTTTGCCGGCGGGAAGGTTGGTGAGGTTACTTTGGCTCATGCACGTTTGGCTTTCTTTAAGGTTGAATGACGGGATTTATAGGGGATGGTGTCATGTGTGGCAAGGGGAGACGTGCTGCCTTTGGTGCTTTTTGGTTGCTGACAAGCCGCCCCTTTTTGGATAGGGTGGCGGGATGAGCTGGCTTACCAATTTTAGCAAACCCAAGATTTCTACCCGCAAAAAACGCGGGGTGAGCGCCAGTGTGTGGGCGAAATGCCCCGCCTGTGGCGACCTGATTTATGACCAGGACCTTGTGCCCAACCTTTATGTGTGCGGCGCGTGCGGCCACCATTTGCGCTGGCCGTTAAAAGAGCGCCTTGCCGCGTGGTTTGACAAGGGGCTTTATACCGAGATTCCGGTCCCTCATATGCCTGATGACCCCTTGCAGTTTAAAGACCGCAAGCGGTACAAAGACCGCCTGAAAGAGGCCCGCAAGGCGACAGGCCGCGAGGATGCCTTTGTGGTGGCGAGCGGTGAGGTGGGGGGCAACCCCTGTGTGGTGGTGGCGCTGGATTTTGATTTTATGGCCGGCAGTATGAGCCGTGCGGTGGGTGAAGCTGTGGTGGTGGCCGCACAAGCTGCACAGGCTGCCAAAACCCCCTTGCTGGCCGTGACGGCGAGCGGCGGGGCCCGGATGCAGGAAAGTGTGTTCTCCCTTATGCAAATGGCCCGCACCACGGCGGCGTTGGCAGATTTGCGCGAAGCGGGCGTGCCTTATATTGTGATGCTTGCTGACCCCACCACGGGGGGTGTGACGGCCAGTTTTGCGATGCTGGGAGATGTGACGCTGGCCGAGCCTGGCGCCCTTATTGGTTTTGCAGGCCCGCGTGTGATTGCCCAGACGATTGGCGGGACGCTGCCTGAGGGTTTTCAACGCGCTGAATATTTAAAAGAACACGGTATGGTGGATGCTGTGGTGGCCCGTGGGGCCCAGAAAACGACCATCGCCCGCCTCATCTCCCTCTTGGGGTGATGGGCGGGCGAATGTGTCAGGCAGCCTTCCTTTCGATGATCGGGTTGTCTTTCACCCAAGTATAGAGTGCCATGAAGCGCTGGCCAGGCATGCCTCCAATAAGAGGATATCCCATGTCCGTTGCAAAACTTCGAGCTTCCTTACCAGCCGTTTTGATGGCGCCTGGAAAGGCTTTCCTGAAAGCCCTCATTTCCTCGATGCGCATTTCGCAAAAAGGTGCCGCATTTTTTTTGTGTGCCATTTAGTCCTCCGGATAGTCCCCAAGCTGGCATGGCTTTTGGCCAGCGTGGGGTTGGTGATAAAACGTAATATGGGCGAACAGGGGTACGCAGTACCAAGCCCCATGAAAAGTAACATAGCCCTTTGGGTGATAGAAATCAAGGGGTTGGGTTTTGGATGCTGATGTGGGTGTGGCGGGGGCGTTGCACTGTGTGGAGGGGATGATTTTGAGTGTAGAGAGGGCTTGACGCGGGGTGGGGGCTGAGGTATACGGCTGCATAAGACGAGTAGAGATGGCCCCTAAGTGACGTGCAAGACTGTCCGCCTCCCTCTGCGAATATGAACTCCATGTTGATTTTTAAGGAAATCAATGGGCGGCTCCTCCTTCTTTTCTTGCAAGGGAGCCAAAGGAAAAAAAGGACATACCATTATGGCCGGATTTAAGCTGAAGACCCGCAAAGCTGCGGCGAAGCGTTTTCGTAAAGTGACCGGTACGGGTAAAATCGTACGCTCTAAGGGTGCTCATGGGCACTTCCTCTCCAAGCGTGGTCAACAAGCCCGCGACAGCCAAGGCACGACCCTTGTGCATGAAAGCAACTACGACCAAGTGTGTGCGCTTCTCCCTAACCTGGGTGCCAAACGCAAACGGACACAGGCGCTGAAAAACGCCATGCGTCGTGCTAAAGAAGCGCTCTCTGGCACCAAGCCAGCGGCTAAAAAAGCTGTGGCTGTTAAAGCCCCTGTCAAAAAAGCAGCCCCCAAGGCTGCGGCCAGCGCTGAATAGCCCCGAGATATAAAGGAGATTTAAGATATGACACGTGCAACCTACGGTGCCGGTAACCGCCGCCGCCACAAAAAAATATTGAAAATGGCCAAGGGTTACCGCGGCCGCGCTAAAAGTTGTTTCCGCGTTGCGATTGAGAAGGTTGAAAAGGCCCTCCAGTACCAGTACCGCGACCGTCGGAACAAAAAACGCGAGTTTCGTGCCCTTTGGATCCAGCGTATTAACGCCGGTGCCCGTATGGAAGGCCTGAGCTACTCTGTGCTGATGAACGGCATTAAAAAAGCCAACATCGACATTGACCGCAAAGTGCTCGCCCACCTCGCCATGGAAGACTTCCCCGCGTTTAAAGCGATTGTGGACTCTGCCAAGGTTGCTTTGAGCAAGTAAGTGCTCTTTGCGCAAAAGGCCCTCGGTGAGGGCCTTTTTTGTTGCTGTTGTGCTTGGCTTTGGTGAGACTTTTAGGTAGGGTGCGCTTTATGGATTTAGAGATTTTGAAGACACAGGCTTTGGATGCGGTGGCGGGGACCCCTGATTTGGGTGCCTTAGAGGCTGTGCGCGTGCGGTTTATGGGTGGAAAAGGCGAGATTACCGAGCTTTTGAAGGGGCTTGGGGCTATGGCGCCTGACGAGCGCAAGGTGCAGGGGGCGGCGATTCATACCGTGAAAGAAGCTTTTCTTGTCGCATTTGCCGAGAAAAAAGAGGCCCTTGAGGCCGAGGCGTTGGCCGCCAAGCTGGCTGAAGAAGCCGTGGATGTGACCTTGCCGGGCGCCCCTGTATATGTGCCTGTGGGCGGTGGAAAAATCCACCCCTTAACCCTTGCCATGGAAGAAATTGCCGCCAGCCTGAAGCGCCTTGGGTTTGTGCACGCGTTTGGCCCCGAGCTTGAAACCGATGACTACAACTTTACGAAGCTCAACCTGCCTTTGCACCACCCGGCGCGCCAAGATCAGGACACATTTTATGTGACCGAACGCGATGACAAAGGTTTGCGCAAAGTTTTGCGGACGCAAACCAGTAATGTGCAGATACGCACCCTTGAAGCCCATAAGCCGCCGTTCCGCGTGATGGGGGTTGGGCGGGTTTATCGTCGTGACTATGATTTGACCCACACGCCCCAGTTTCATCAGGTAGAAGGCATGATGGTGGAGACAGGCACCACGTTTGCGAACATGATTGCCGTGCTGAATGCCTTTTTGGCTCAGTTTTTTGAGCAGGACGTGGTGACGCGTCTTCGTCCGCATTATTTTCCGTTCACCGAACCTTCTGCCGAGATGGATATGAAGTGCGTTTTTTGCAAAGGCGAGGGGTGCCGGGTGTGTAAAGACACAGGCTGGCTGGAGATTTTGGGCTGCGGGATGGTCCACCGCAATGTGTTGGCTGTGGGAGAGGTGGGACCCGGGGCGGGAGAGATGCAGAAAATATCTGGCTTTGCCTTTGGCGCAGGGGTTGAACGTTTGGCCATGCTCAAGTATGGTATCGGTGACTTGAGGTTGTTCTATGAGAGCTATGGTGCCTTTTTGGACCATTACGGTAAAGCTCCTATAGCGGCGGCCTGACCCTGTCGGACAGAATAACAGAGGGAGACTTCTCCATGAAAAATATCGCACTTGCTTTAGCTGCTTTGGGCCTTGCCGCTTGCAGCACCACCACAACCTGTGTTCAACCTGACCCTGTGGAGCCAAGCAGCACATCTGGCTGCTGGAACCAAGGTATTGACTGCGGCACCCCCATTGATGGTGTGAATGTCCAGTAACCCTTTGGGTTTTACGAGAGAAGAGCCCTTTGGGCTCTTTCTTTTTTGGCGGTTTTGAGGTATTTCTTTTTGTTATGAAAATACTCCTTGACTGGCTCCTTGATTATATTGATTTGAACGAGGGTGTTACCCTTGCGACCCTTGCAAAAACCTTGATTGACCTTGGCCATGAAGTGGATGGTGTGGACGACCGTGCTGCGGCGTTTAACCACGTGGTTGTGGGCAAGATTTTAGACCGTGTGCCCCACCCCAATGCCGACAAGCTTGGCGTGTGCACGGTGGATGTGGGTGAGGCTGCCCCCCGCACCATTGTGTGCGGCGCCCCCAACGCGCGTGCCGGCATTACTGTGGCGGTGGCGCTGCCCGGCGCCGAGCTTGCCGGTGGCTTTAAAATTGCCAGTACGGACAAGCGCGGGATTGTGAGCGACGGGATGATATGCTCGGTTGCGGAGCTGGGGCTTGGTGATGACCATGACGGTATTTGGGAAATGGACGATACGTTACCTGCTGCCACGCCTTTGACCG
>PFND01000048.1:51283-55023 GCA_002791805.1 Alphaproteobacteria bacterium CG_4_10_14_0_8_um_filter_53_9
CCGATGTGATTTTGGATGTGGCGGTGACGCCTAACCGCGGCGATGCGCTGAGCCATTTGGGATTGGCGCGGGATTTGGCGGCGGCGGGTTTGGGTGTGCTCAAAGATTTGGACGAGGGTTGGGAAGGTACGACGGCCCCTGCTCTGGCGGTGAAGGCGGGCGGGGGATGCCCTGTGATGATGGGGATGGAAATGCGCGGTGTATCCGCTATGGCCAGCCCCGAGTTTATCCAGCGGCGGTTGCGGGCGGTGGGTGTGAAGCCGCGTAATATTCTGGTGGATGCCACCAACTATGTGATGCTGGCCGTGGGCCAGCCCTTGCACGCTTATGACGCGGACAAGCTTAAACACGGAATTTTTGCCGCACAGGATTATACAGGTGAGTACACCGACTTGATGGGCGAGACATGGGAGCTTGCTGAAGGCGATATTGTTATCCGCGATGGTGAGGGCGGTGAGGTGCTGGGCCTTGGCGGAATTGTAGGCGGGGGTGGCTGCGAAGTGACGGCTACGACAACCCGTATTTTTATGGAAGGGGCCTTGTTTGACCGCGCCCAGATAAGTTTGACCGGCCAGCGTTTGAGTGTGCTTACCGATGCGCGGAGCCGCAATGAACGCGGCCTTGACCCGGCGCTGCGGGCGTATTCGGTGACATGGGCCATGCGTTTGATTGCCGAGGCGTGCGGACTGGACAAGAGCGCGTTAAGCACCCTTGCGGTGGACGGCACCGTGCCTGCCGCTGGCACTGTGATTGCCTATGCGCCGAGCTATTTTACGACGCTTATTGGTATGGATGTGCCTGCGGCGCGCCAGCAAGAGGTTTTGGAAGCCCTTGGCTTTACCGTGGTTGTGAAAGGTGAGGATGCGTGGGACGTGACGGCACCTGCGGGCCGTACCTTTATGGAGACCCCTGAAGACCTGACCGAAGAGATTTTGCGCGTGGTGGGCTATGAGACCGTGCCCCCCGTGATGCCCACCGTTTTAGCGGGCCAGCATGAGATTAACAGCCGCCCTGTGGTGCTGGACCGTCTGGCCCGCAAGGCCCTTGCCTTGAATGGCCTTACTGAAGTGATGAATTATAGTTTTATCCGCCATGCTGATGCCGTGCTGTGCGGGGTGAACGAAGATGACCTGGTGGTGCTGGACAACCCCCTTGTGGACACCATGCAGGTGATGCGGCCCAGCCTGGTGCCCGGCCTGTTGCGGGCGTTGATGGAAAATGTGGCCCGCAGAGATGGTGGCGGCCGCCTTGGGGAAGTGGGCAAGGTTTTTGGCGCGAACGGCAAAGAACGCCTGACCGCCACTGGTGTAGTGGCTGATCTTGGCGAGCGCCACTGGCGCGGTGTGCAGAGTGGTGCCGATGTATTTGTGGCCAAAGGGCTTGGTGAAGCCGTTTTAACGGCCCTTGATGCGCCCTTGGCGGGTGCACGGGTGATACCCGATGCCGGGGCGCTTTACCACCCCGGAAAGAGCGGTGTGTGGCAGGTGGGGCCTATGACGCTGGGGCGCTTTGGCGAGCTTCACCCTGCGGTGCTGAAAGCGCTGGATGTGGATGTGCCTGTGGCGGTTTTTGAACTGGATGTGGAAACCTTGATGGCCATGAAGGGCAAAACCAAGGCCTTTACGGCGAACCCTTACCCCCCTGTGGGCCGCGATGTGGCTTTTGTGGTGGATAAAACCGTGACGGCCGACACGCTTGTGAATGTGATACGCAAAACAGGCAAGACCCTTGTGCGGGATGTGAGCGTGTTTGATGTTTATGCGGGGAAAGGCGTGCCGGAAGGCAAAAAATCGGTTGCTCTTGGTATGACCTTGCAGGCCCCTGACCGCACGCTGACCACGGCCGAGATTGACGGCCTTGTGGCCGACGTGATTGCGGCGGCAGCGGGCGTGGGGGCTGTGCTTAGGAGTTAAATTTCTTTTACCCTCCCGCGTACGACAAAGCGCCGTCTTCTTATGGAAAGGAGACGGCGCTTTGGTTTGGCGGCTAAGCCGCGATGCGGGTGAGCTCCATGACTTTTGCTTTCAACTCATCCAGACCGCCGACGTTGGGCTGAACAAAATGGAGACCTTCGTATGTTCTTGCGACGCCTTTGGCCCAAGGGTAGCCCGTATAGAAGATGATGGGGGCTTCTTGGTTCGCTTGTGAAGCTTTTACGCAGATCCACTCGAGGGCATCGGGTATGCCATTGTGGATGCCGCTGGTGCCAGGGAGAAGGTTTCCGCCCAGAATGATGGCGTCGAAGGGTTTTTCCCCGCTCAGGTGTTCCTGCGCCTGCGAGAAAGTTGGTACCGAGAAAACGTGGTAGCCCGCTCTGCCGAGCATGAGAGTGATTTCGTTTCGGGTGGCTTCACGATCTTTGCAGATGAGGATGCGCTTCGACATGGAAAACTCCTAGTTTCTAGGGGGGTGGAAAAGGCAGGTTCGATAAAGAAGATTTTATGTATACCTAAATATATAAGAGGTCAAGCAATGTATGAGCAGCTGAAGGGGGCTGTGCTTAGGGGGTAAAGATTATTTTTTGAGATGAAGGGGTTGATGTTGAGGGCTTGCTTGCCCACTTAAAGTACACATACAAATACGCGGTTTTGCGGGGCGCCGCTTTAAGGCCCCAGGAGACACATCATGCTTTTTGAAACACTTCGTGCTATCCGTAACCACACTTTTGGCCGTACGACCAAGGAAAAGCTGGCGGATGAAATGATTCGCCTGGTGCGGGAGGGGGAGATTCAGCTGATCTCCTTCAACGGATCTCGCTGGCATAGGCCTGAGGGGTACGACAATCAATCAGAACGGGTGATTTACGGGCGTGAAAAGAGTTGGATTTTTGCCCGCCTTTACCTCTCTGATGAAAACGGAGGCGGTGAGGAAATCCGCCGTGAAGGTGACTTTCTGGGTTATTTTAATGAAGGAAAGAACGCCGAGGCCGATCTTTTCATCTGGGACGGGCATGCACGGCCTTTTTGGGAGGTCTTCGAGCTGGCCCTGAAACGGGTGAAGAGAAAGGAGAGGGCCTCCCTCGGCTGGAAGACCACCTTCAAGGGTGGGAGTAAGGGGTGGTTTAAGAAGGAATTGGTGCATCAGAAAACCTGATGATGCACTAAGCGGTAGGGGGCAGATATGCCCCCTTTCCTGCGTTTAGTGGGTGAGGAGGGTGAGGGCGAGGGCGCTGGCGATGAGCGTGATATCGGCTGTGAGGTTTGTTTGCTCTCTTCCCTTAAGATGGGCGAAGAGGGAGAGCCAGACGGCCGAGAGCATGGTAATGGCGGCGACGTAGCCCGGATTTGGGGCCAAGGTGATGGAAGCGAGGAGCACCGTGATGCTGTACAGCAAAATAACACCGAACAGGACAGATTTAAGAAAGACGGGTTTGGAGACCGAGAGAGGCTGCTTTTGAACCACCAGAACCAGGCCGCTGGCAAGGCTGGCGACAAGGCCTGTGGTCAGCATCCACCCGATGGCGCCGCCAGCGATATGAGCGATATCTGGCGTGCCCTGAGGTGGCGTGAGGAGAATTTTGGCCATGATATCTGCCCCGGCCAGAAGAATGGCGACGGGCAGGATGGCGGTGAGGGCGGCCAGAGAGGCGTCTGATTTTCTCATGTGGGCGAGGGCATAGGCACAGCCCCCCATGCACGCCAGAATACCCGCCATGTGCAGCGGTTTGGCAAGAAGGCTCTCTCTGTGCGCGGTATCTAGCACCAGCCAGACGAAAAACAGCATAAACATTTTGAGAGGAA
>PFND01000018.1:0-15674 GCA_002791805.1 Alphaproteobacteria bacterium CG_4_10_14_0_8_um_filter_53_9
TTGCGCACCACGGTGGCTTCTGCCGACATGGGGGACATCATCTTCAGCTTTTTGATCTCGGTCTCGGCTTTCTCTTTCGCCTCGGCAGAGAGTTTACCGTCTTTAATCTTCTTCTCGTACTCCGCAAAATCACCCTCTTCGCCCTCGCCAAGCTCTTTCTGAATGGCCTTCATTTGCTCGTTCAGGTAATATTCGCGCTGGGTTTTTTCCATCTGCTTTTTCACGCGGTTGCGAATACGACGCTCCACCTGCAAAAGGCCAATCTCGTTTTCCATCAGCTGGTAAAGTTTTTCCAGACGGTCATCCACCAGATCCAGCTCCAAAAGCTCTTGCTTTTCTTCAATCTTGAGGTTCAGGTGGCTGGCAATGGTATCCGCCAGACGGGCGGGTTCTTCGATCGCCGCGAGGCTCACCAACACTTCCGGCGGGATTTTTTTATTGAGCTTTACGTACTCTTCAAACTCTGCCACGACGGTACGGGTGAGGGCTTCCAGCTCGTTTTCATCCCCTTCCCGCTCTTGAAAATCTTCCGCCACACCCGTGAACATATCACCCGTATCCTTCATGTGCGTAAGACGCACACGGGTTTGACCTTCCACGAGGACTTTAACGGTGCCATCCGGCAGCTTAAGCATTTGCAGCACGTTACCCATGCACCCGACCGTGTACAGATCCTGCAGCTGCGGTTCATCCAGCGCTTCGTCTCGTTGGGTGACAAGCACGATTTGCTTGCCGGCATTCATCACCTCTTCCAGCGCGCGGACGCTCTTCTCTCTCCCCACGAAGAGCGGGACGATCATATGAGGAAACACCACAATATTGCGGAGCGGTAGAAGGGGAAGTGTATTTGCTTTGGGCATATAGGTTTGGCCTTTTTCTTGATTCTTGCCACATTAGCACTCTCTACATAAGAGTGACAAGTATTTTTTTCTCTTAACCTTAAAAGGAAGGATGCAAGCGAAAAGACCCCTTGGCAAGGGGGCAGAGGTTGGTTTTTGGTGAAAAAGGGGGCGGAGCACAGCGAACCTGTGCCCCGCCCTTGTGCGTATGAGACGGGGTTAGAGCGTGAGAACGCGCAGCAGGTTGGTGCTGCCTTTTTGCCCAAAGGGCACGCCTGCGGCGATAACCACAATATCTTTTTCTTCTGCCAGACCATGGCTAAGCATGGTTTTTTGCGCGAGTTGCACCATGCTGTCGGTATCCTGTGGGCCCTCTACCTGAATAGGCAGCACGCCCCATTGAAGCGCCATGCGCCGTGCAATGCCTGCGTACGGAGTGAGCGCAACCATGGGCATGAGCGGGCGGTGGCGCCCAATGCGCAGGGCGGAGCTGCCGCTCTCTGTAAACACAACAATGGCTTTGGCTCCCACAATTTTAGCGGTTTGGCAGGCGGCGGCAGAGACGGCATCCGCCACGGTGCCCTGGCTTATGGCGGCGCGGGCGCCGAGAAGATCCTCCCATGCGGACGATCTTTCGACCCGCGTGATGATTTTGGCCATGGTACTGACCGCCTCTACAGGATAATCGCCACTGGCGCTCTCGGCGCTGAGCATCAGGCAATCGGCCCCTTCATACGTGGCATTGGCAACATCGGACGCCTCTGCCCGTGTGGGGATGGGTTGGTGAATCATGCTCTCCAGCATTTGGGTGGCGACAACGACGGGTTTGCCCGCATCCCGGCACAGGCGAATGATTTTCTTTTGAATGGGGGGAACTTCTTCTGTGGGTAGCTCCACGCCGAGGTCTCCGCGGGCAATCATAATGCCATCTGCCGCGGCGATAATAGCCTCCAGATCTTCTATGGCGGCGGTGGTTTCTATTTTTGCCATAATAGAGGCCTTGCCCTGAATAAGAGCTTTGGCGTCTTCAATATCTTGCGCGCGTTGCACAAAGCTGAGGGCCACCCAATCGACCCCTTGTGCGAGCCCGAAGGCGAGATCTTCTTTATCTTTATCGGTAAGTGCCGTAAACGGCAGCGCACGGCCCGGCACGTTGACCCCTTTACGGCTGCTGAGGGTGCCCCCTGCCCGCACTTTGGTGGTGAGCGTACCGGCTTGCTTTTCTGTCACCTCTAACCGAATGATACCATCGTTGATATACACGGCATCGCCAACATGGAGCGTTTCCAGAATTTCCGGATGGGGAAGATGCACGCGCCGGGCAGTGCCCTCTTCCGGGTTACTATCCAGCACGAGGGTATCGCCAATCGTCAGAAGGGTGGGCTCTTTCATGAGGCCGACACGGATTTTTGGACCTTGAAGATCTTGCAGCAGCGTAAGAACTACTTTGTTCTCTGCGGCGAGCTGGCGCACGGTTTGGATGCGTGCGGCATGATCCTGATGTGTACCGTGGCTGAAATTAAGCCGAAAGGCGTTAGCCCCTGCGGTAATGAGGGCGTTCATAATCTCTGTTTTTTCTGAGGCGGGGCCGAGGGTGGCGAGAATTTTTGCGTGTTTTTTCATAACGTTTACTTAGGCGGCTCCATTTATTTTGGCAAGGGGGTTGCTGTTTTTGTTGGAAAAAAAGACCAATGGCCGCCCTTGAGACAAGGGCGACCATTGGATTGCGCGGAGCGTCGTTAGCCAGCATAATGACCCACGGAGCGGGCACGGTAGAGCGCGCGGTGAAGCACGCGGACCGTAAGCCCTGCCGCCACCGCCGCAAGCAGCATGGCAAAGAGAGAGACCAAGGAAGGCATGCGCGGTGTATGCGCAGTGTTGTGCAGCACGGTCTGGCCGAACGTGGCCGCAAGAATGCCTTCAGACCCGCACGTGGCGCCATCTGACGGATTGACGGTGTACGCCGCCTTCAGATGATACATCATGGTCTCGCTTGCCGGGGTACCACGCCCCAGCCAGACAACCCACTGCGCAAGAGCAACGGTGGCTTCATCCATGAGATGAAGGCTGTTCATCTCGGGCGTTCCTGCCGCAGGCAGAGGGGCGCGGTCCATCATGCGGTGCTCTTGCACGATGGCGAGAAGCGAGCCGACACGAGGATCATCCTGATAGACGCGGGCAGCGCTGATAACAGCGGAGCGCGCGACGGTGAGCGCTGGATGATCTCCATGCATGGACGCAGGAGGCGCCGGATGCGGGACGAGAGAGGGAAAAGCATCCGCCAACATATGCTGGATGTAGGTGGGAAAGCTTTCATTTGGCATGGTGCCGTTGATATCGCCACCGTGCGAGGCGGCATAGGTGCCTGTGGCCATGCCGAAAAGCATGGCGATGAGGAAAAAGACGTGTCGGAACATGGGACAACTCCTTGTGTTGTGTCCGAGAGAACGGTGAGGTGTTACGCAGTACTTAGAGAATAATCTCAAGCAAGATAAAACCCCTTGCGCGGCGGCCTGACAATGTGCAAAGTCAATTTTATGGAAAAAAAGATGCGCCCTGTGGCGGCATTGTCTATTTGTCAGCAATGCAGCCTTACCCCCAAACCCAAAGGACGAAACGGGCGCGCGCGGGTAAACCCCGAGGCGCAGGCCCTCACCCGCGACGTGGTGGCAGCCGTAAGAGATGATGCCGTGCTGGCCAACACGCTGTGCGTGCGCGCCACCCGCTGCCAAGGCGCGTGCGACCAACCGATTGCCTTCTCTCTCAACAGTGAAAAAGGCGAAGGCTGGCAGTGGAGCGGGCTGGGGCGGGGTGTGAGTGTGGAAGAGGTTATCTCCATTGCCAAAACGTACCTTCACCATGTGGAGACGGGGGTTCGGGTGGTGAAAAAAGACTGGCCTGAAGGCAAGGGAAAATGGTTTTTCTGCCGTATCCCGGCCTTCCCCCGTGTGGCCAAATGGGTGCGCAGCAAGTGAGCGTGAAGCCCCCTGCCAACATCTATCTCTTCCCGTGGGAGCGGGCGACCCACGTGGCAGACGATATGATTGACGGCTGGCTGGACGCACGCTGGCTGGGAATAGTGAGCACGGGCGCAGGGCTGATGTGTGCACTGACGCTTTATACTGTTGCAGGGTGGGGCGGCGCGTTTTTAGGAGTTGTGCTGGGCCGCATGCTGGCGTTTGACCTTGTGGGTTATGTGCTGCCCGATGTTTACACCCTGCCCCTTGTGGCGGTGGCCGCCGCCTTTGCGCTAAGCCACGGCATGGGCGATGGGCGTTTGCTGGGGGCCGTACTGTTGGGCGTGGCCTACATGGGGATGATGCGTTTTCAGCCCCGTATTGGCCTTGGCGGAGGAGATTTAAAACTAATGGCGGCCATGCTGCTGGCCATGGGGCCGTTTACCTTTTGGACGAGCACCCTTGCCGCCTGCGTGCTGTGGGCACCCTTTGCCTTTTGGCAGCCGAAAAAGGCGATTCCGTTTGGGGTGCCGCTCCTTATAGGAAGTATACTTATGTTTATAGGGTTGCGGTATACTGCTTTGGGCCCTATCTCTTAACCACGAGAGGCACGCGACACACCGTGCCCGCCACCCGAGACAAAAACACACAGAACAAACACGGAAGACACCGCCATGACCGAAATATGTAACTGGCCCGGCTGCAATGAAGAAGGCACCTTTAATGCCCCGAAAGACCCCCGCAACCTGAATGAGCGACAGTATTTTTGTAAAGCTCATATTAAAGAATTCAATAAAAAATGGAACGGCCTGACGGGTTTTAGCGAAGACGAGTTGTTCTCCATGCAAAATGGTGCCGCCACCTGGGGCCGCCCCACGTGGGCCACAGCGGTGAATGGTGCAAAATTTGACCCGCTGGGCGCCTCCCCTTTTAAAAATTCTTCCGATTTGTTTGAGTTTTTCCAGTCTCGCTTAAAAGAAGAAGGCGCCAGCGGAAACATGGGTGCCCATGTTCATGGCCCCATGCCCCTCACCAGTTTGCCGGCGGATGTGCAGGAAGCCTGCGTTATCTTCAACTTGGAAACTCCCCTCACCCCCGCCGAGCTGAAGCCCAAATACCTGACCCTGGTGAAGCAACACCACCCGGATGTAAATAAATCTGAGCATGCGCCCGATTTTATCAAACGCATTAACGTGGCGTATAAAATCCTCACGGACTTTGCGGAGCGCCGCGGGCTGGCTTAAGCCGCCGCTACACATAAAGGAGCTTCGGCTCCTTTTTTAGGCTTGAAGCAACGCCTCCAGCTCGCCCTTTTCGTGCAGGGCATAGAGCTCATCGCACCCGCCAATGGGCGTATCGTTAATAAAAATTTGCGGCACCGTACGGGCGTGCGGAAGACGGGTGCGCAAATCATCAAACAGCGCGTCGCTCTCATCGATTTTATGCTCTATCACCTGCTGGCCAAGCTGCTCTAATAAAAGCTTGGCTTTGACGCAGTAGGGGCAATACGCCTTGGAAAACATATCTATTTTTGCCACAGGGACAGCCTTTCATTGCTTATCTTTTCTTGAAAAGAACCCTAAAGGCAGGCAGAATAGAGAGCAAGTTTGAAATAGAAAAAAAGAATAAACATATGGCCGACGGTACCCGCGAACTGATTCTATCCCCCGCTGAGAAACAACTGGCAGCACCTTTTTTAAAGTGGCTGGCCCCCGAGCATATTGCCGGAAAAAAAGAGCTTGTGGTGAACAGGCCTTATCAGGTGGGCTTTGAAGCGTTTGATGGAAGCTGGGAATTTTTTGAGGCCCCCGATTTGAGCCTGGAGGCCCTGATGGGCTTCCTCAACTTACTGGCCGAGCGCACGGGACAAACGTATAATATGGCCAACCCCCTCCTCTCGGTAAAGCTGCCGGGCGGGCACCGTGCCCAGTTTGTGGCGGGGCTGCAAAATGCCAAGCAGTTCTCTGTCTCGGTGCGTATTGCCAACGAGCGGGCTTTTACGCTGGACAGCTACGACATGTCCCCCGAAGACAAAGCCGCTGTGATTGAGGCGGTGAAAAACAGAGAGACCATTCTCATATCCGGTGGAACGGGAACGGGTAAAACGAGTTTTATGAACGCGCTGCTGCCCTATATTCCCGAGGATGACCGGCTGGTGGTGCTGGAAGATGTGCCGGAGCTGAAGCTGACCCAGAACAACGTGGTGCACATGCTGTTTGCAAACTTTACCAAAAACCAGCAGGGCGAAGGGGGAAGACAGGCGGCTGTCAACGAACTTTTAAATGCCACCCTGCGCTTGCGGCCCGACCGCATTATCATGGGGGAAATTCGGAAAGAAAACGCGTTTACGTTTTGCTCGGCCATTAACACCGGCCACCAGGGAAGCATGGCCACCGTGCACGCCAACAGTGCCAGCGCCGCGATTGATGCCGTGATTAACCGCGTGATGCTGAACGGGGATACCACCGATGGCGCGATGACTATTTTACGCCGCCAGCTGGAAGGCGATATTGCCGGGGTGGTGCAGCTGGAGCGCGATATAGCCAAGGTACGCGCCACGTTTGTACGGTTGAAAGAAAAACGGCCTCCCTCTCAACCTCAGCACTAAAACGAGGCGTCTCTCACCTTTTCATACCCTGCAAGGGCGCGTTTGCGCGCATCTTCGTGTCTCACGAGGGGCTTGGGATAGGTTGTGCCCAGCGTGATGCCTGCGGCCTGCAGCACCAGCGGCGGGGCCTCCCACGGGGCAAAGAGGTAATTGGTCGGAAGCAGGGAGAGCTCTGGCACGTAGCGGCGGATATAGTCGCCCTTGGAATCAAATTTGGCGGCCTGCATGATGGGGTTAAAAATACGGAAGTACGGAGACGCATCGGCCCCGCTGCCCGCCACCCATTGCCAGCCTGCGGCGTTATTGGCAAGGTCGGCATCCAGCAGGGTATCCCAGAACCAGAGCTCTCCCTCTCTCCAATGAATGCCGAGGTGTTTGATGAGAAAACTGGCGCAAATCATCCGCACACGGTTGTGCAGGGTGCCTGTTTGCCAGAGTTGTCGCATACCGGCATCCACAATGGGGTAGCCTGTTTTTCCCTGTTGCCAGGCCTGCAGGTGGGCGGGGTTATCCTCCCACGGGTAGGCATTGAAGGCAGGTTTCCAGTTTTCATCCGGCAGGGTGGGCGCCTGGGCGAGGATATGGTGGCTGAACTCTCGCCACCCGATTTCTGCCAGAAACTTGTCGGCATCCTTCTTAAGGGAGGGATGCTTTGCCACATGGGCATGAACCGCGTGCCAGATGGTGCGGGGCGAAATTTCCCCGAAATGGAGGTGGGGACTGAGGCGGGAGGTGTGGTTTTGGCTGGGAAAATCTCGTTTGTCTCCGTAACCTTCCAGATGCTGATCTAAAAATATCTGGAGGGCCTGCTGGGCACCAGCCTCTCCCGGGTGCCAGTGTTGTGGCCATGACTTGGCCCAGGAAGGCAAAAATGTGGGCACAAACGGAGAGCAGGGCACGGGGAGAGAGGATGGCGCGGCAGGACAGGGCAAGGGAGATTCTTGCATCAGGCAGGCCTTCCAAAACGGAGTGAAAACTTTATAGGGGGCACCGCTGCCGTTAGTGATCTCCCAGGGTTCAAACAACAGGTTGGCCTTAAAGGAGGTGACGGTCAGATTTGCCTCCCGGCACAGCTCTTTCACCTCGGCATCTATATGTTGGTTGTGGGGCTCATACCGACGGTTCCACACCACGTGTGTGCAGCCATGGGCGTGGGCAAGGGCAGGCAGGATATCTCGTGGATCTCCTTTTTCCTGCACAAAAGGAAGTTTTGGAGACAGCGCAGCAAGGCTTTGCTGGCGCCACCAGCGGCTGGCCGCCCCTTCTGACCAGGGGGTGTTTGTCTCTTCTTCTATATAAACGGCCACGACCTCCCCCTGCCCTGCCGCATGGGCAAGGGCGGGGTTATCCTCTGTTCTTAAATCATTGCGGAGCCAGTAGAGCGTTTTCATACTCTGGAAAATGAGGGAAAGACGGAGGAAGGGTCAAGCTTTATTCTGCAACCTAAAAAACCTTATCCCCCCGCCATGCTGGCGGGGGGGATAAACGGTTAGGCCACAACACCCATTGTGGGAAGAAGGTAGGCCGCATGACCGGGAAGCCATGCCTTGAAAGCATCCTTGTGAGGATACGCGGCCCACGGAAGAGGCTGTGGCTGACACAAAACTTGCGAGGCAAGCCTGATGCGCCCGTACGTGGCATACCACGGGACGAGATCATCGGAGACTCTTTTATGCATCCCCTCAAGAGAGGATGCAATGGCATCAGGCCCGTAAGGCTGAAGCGTTTTCCTGATCTCGATATGAATTTCTGCGGAGAACTTACCACGAGCATCCACAAACTCGATCAGACGGAAGGCGTTCTCTTCCAACTTGGAGCACGCCACGAGAGCTTGAAACCATGCCAACGCCCTCACATGATGAAGACGGTTTTCCTGCAGATCAACAAACAGAACACTTGTCCAAAAGGACGGCGGAATAAACGGGACCATCTAATTCTCCTTTGAGGGGGGAAGAATACGAGTGCTTTGTATGTATACCCAAGAAGCATGGCTGGCAAGGAAATTAAGGCCGCGTTTAGGCAAGTCTATCCAGTGTGGCCTGGAGAATAAGAGTGGCGGCGGTGGCATCTATTTTGCCCACGCTGTCTTTTTTGCTGGCGCGGGTTTGGCGGCTGCCCTGGGTGCGTTGCTGGGAAAAAGCCTGTTCTGCCTGATGGCTGGTCAGGCGTTCATCCGTAAGACACGTGGGCAGGCCTGTGTTTTTCTCAACCCAATCAGCCGCACTGCGGGCTCTGTCCGTGCTCGGGCCTTCGGTACCATCCATGTTGAGCGGGAAGCCGATGACGACCGCAGTAATCCCTTCCGCCTTGAGGGCATCCCAATCCAGATTTTGAAGTTTGTCCGTACTGCCTTTGGGGGTGGCGAGGGTGCGGGCCGAGTTGGAAACAGCCATGCCTGTGCGTTTGGTGCCAATATCTAACGCAAGCCAGCGGCCGGCAGGGAGGGTTTGGGGGTTGCGTGTGGGCATGGGGCAAGGTATAAGGCTTGTATGGGCTCGTTGTCGAGCCTCTTTTTAGGGAGACGAAGAAGGGAAACTGAACACATGGCCTTGGATAAACCTGCGATTGAGAAGCTTGCGATGCTGTCTCGGCTGAAATTTGACGATCAAAAAATAGAATCTTTCTCCAAAGAATTTAATAATATACTTGGCTTTGTTGACAGTATTGGTGAAGTAGATACGACGGGTATCAGCCCGCTGACATCGGTTGCCAACCTGCCCAGCACGCCCGAGCGTGAGGATGTGGCCCTCCCCCCCTCTGCCGAGAGGCGCGATGCCCACCAGAAAAATGCACCCAAAGCGGAAATGGGATTTTTCTCGGTGCCGAGAATTGTTGAGTAGGTACGCCCGATGCCCAAAATACCCGACCATGCCTCACGCGTTTTTAAAGGTGTCATTTTTGATATCTACCAATGGGAGCAAGAACTTTTTGACGGAACCACCGCGGTTTTTGAAATGGCTAAGCGCCCCAACACCGTTGTGGTAATGCCCATGGATGGCGAAAACATTTATTACTCTCATCAGGAACAGCCAGGGAAAAAACCCTTTTATGGGCTTTTTGGAGGGCGCGCGGAAGACGGAGAAGCGCCAATGGAGGCGGCACAACGTGAGCTGTTTGAAGAATCAGGCCTTGTCTCCGATGACTGGACGTTATGGAGAACCGTAAATTCTGGGAGCAAATTAGACTGGACTGTTGACTACTTTATCGCAAAAAACTGCCGTGTAGAGGGTGAGCAGTCTCTGGATTCCGGTGAGAAAATATCGGTTCACAAAATGAATTTTGACGATTTTTGCAGGCAGATTGTTCCGCAGACAAACTTTGCGGAATATGAACTGGCGCAATACTTAATGACAGCTTCGGCCCCGTTGCCTGAAGCTATTTTATCCTTAAAGAAAGCGGTGATGTAACATGAGTGAAATGCTAAAATGGACGGCCACCGAGGCCTTGGCAAAGATGGCGACGGGCGAGGTGACCTCGGTTCAGCTGACCGAAGCCGTGCTGGCGCGGGCCGAAGCACGGGCGGATGCCACCAATGCCTATATTACCATTTGCCGCGAGGACGCCTTGGCAGCCGCAGCAGCCAGCGATGCGCGACGGGCCAAGGGAGAGGTAGGCCTGCTGGAAGGCTTGCCCATGGGCCTGAAAGATTTGTTCTGCACCAAGGGGATCCTCACCACCGCGGCGAGCCATATTTTAGATGGCTTTACGCCCGCCTATGAAAGCACGGTAAGCGCCAAGCTGGCGGCGGCAGGTGCGGTGTGCGTGGGCAAGCTGAACCTGGATGAGTTTGCCATGGGCGGCAGCGGCGAGCACAGCTTTTATGGCCCTGCCAAAAACCCTTGGGATACGAGCCGTGTGCCCGGGGGAAGCTCCTCCGGTAGTGCGGCGGCGGTGGCCGATTACCAGTGTTACGTGGCAACAGGCACGGATACGGGCGGGTCGATTCGTCAGCCTGCGAGCTTTACGGGGATTGTGGGCATTAAGCCCACCTATGGCCGGTGCAGCCGTTTTGGGGTGGTGGCCTTTGCCAGCAGTTTGGACCAACCCGGCGCCATGGCGCGGGATGTGAGCGATGCAGCCCTCTTTTTACAAGCCATGGCCGGGCACGATGTGCGCGACAGCACCAGCGCCCCGCTGGATGTGCCGAACTGGGTGGAAGAAACCCCCAAAGGCAGCCTGAAAGGGTTGCGTGTTGGCCTGCCCAAGGAATACTTTATTGAGGGACTAGACCCCGTGATTGCCCAGGCTGTGAAAGCGGCGGCCGATAAAATGGCCGCGGCAGGAGCCGAGATTACCGAGGTCAGCCTCCCCCATACTAAATATGCCGTGGCGGCTTATTATATTGCGGCCCCTGCCGAGGCGGCCAGCAACCTCGCCCGTTACGATGGCATGCGCTATGGCCTGCGGGTAGAAGGCGCCAACCTGACAGAAACCTATACCAACACCCGCACAGCAGGGTTTGGAGACGAGGTGAAGCGTCGTATTATGGTGGGGAACTACGTGCTCTCCAGCGGATATTACGATGCCTATTACACGCAGGCCCAAAAGGTACGGAGCCTGATTGCACAGGATTTTGAAAACGTATTTACGAACGTTGATGTGATTTTAGCCCCCACAGCGCCCAGCCTTGCCTTCAAAATTGGAGAGAAAAGCAACGACCCTGTGGCGCTATATCTGGAAGATGCCTTTACCATTCCGGCCAGTATGGCGGGGCTGCCGGCGCTCAGCATCCCCTGTGGCACCGCCGAAAAAGACGGTGTGACCTTGCCCATTGGCATGCAGCTGATTGGCGCACCGTGGGCAGAGACGAAAATTCTTCAAACGGCCTATGCGTGGGAGCAGCTGCGCGGGACATTTACGACACCTTTTAACACTTAAACCTGAAAAGAAAGAACGACAATGAGCAACTTTATTATTATTTCCGGCAGCCACCGCGCTGAAGGCGAAAGCAACCATGTGGGCGCGTGGTTTAGAGATGTGCTGGCCAGCCGTGGCCACGAGGCCGAGCTTTTGGAGCTGGCCGACCTGAACCTGCCCTTTTGGGATGAAGGGATGTGGGGCAAAGACCCCCTCGCCGCGAAATGGGCCGACCTGTGGGCCCCTGTGGCCGCCAAGCTGGCCGCAGCCGATGGCTTTGTGCTGATTGCACCGGAATATCATGGAATGGCGCCGTCCATGCTGAAAAACTTTTTGCTGTTGGCAAGCGCGAAGGAAGTGGGACATAAAGCGGCCATGATTGTGGGGGTTACCAGCGGGTTGACCAATGGGGCGTATCCTGTGATGGAATTACGCGGGGGAAGTGCAAAAAACAACCGCCTGTGCTGGGTGCCCGACCATGTGATTGTGCGCCGCGCGGCCGAAGTTCTCAAAACACCAGAGGAAGACACCGATACGGCCAACTTTGCCCGTTACGCCCTCACCCTGCTGGAAGACTACACCACCGCCCTGAAGCATGTGCGCGATGCCGGGCACATGGATTATAAAACCTACCCGTTTGGGATGTAAGGAGACGACACCATGGCCATCACCTCTACCGTCACCAGCACCGTGTTTAACCTGTACCTTGCTATTGTGTGCGCGTTCAGCTTGCTGTCCTGCATTATCATTGCCGGCAGCGGCATAAGCACGGCCATCGACCTCGCCTACCCTGCCCCTGTCAGCGAGTACGTGGATGAGTACGGCGGGCCGCGGTATAGCGATATGGACAAAGCCTCTCCCCTGACAGAGGAACAAAAAGCAGCGCGCGCAAAAGATATGGCCGATATGCGCACCTACCGCAACATCAAGGAAATGTTAAGCACGTTCGGGTATTTCTTCCTGGCAGGGCTAGTGTTTGCTGTGCACTGGCGGATATTCAGAAAGCGCGTTGTATTGAGTGAAATGACCCAAGGAAAGAGTAAATAATGGCGTTGCCACACGGTTATGAAATGGTAATTGGTCTTGAAGTTCATGCTCAGGTGAACACGAACAGCAAGCTGTTTTCGGCAAGTTCGGTTGCGTTTGGGGCAGAGCCCAACACTCAGGCCAACGAGATTGACCTTGGCATGCCCGGCATGCTGCCCGTGCTTAACCATGCCGCCGTGGATGCAGGCATTAAGCTGGGGCTGGCGATTGATGCTGAAGTGGCGGAAGAAAGCGTATTTGCCCGTAAAAACTACTTTTACCCCGATTTGCCCAAAGGCTACCAGATAAGCCAGTTTGAGCTGCCGATTGTGGTGGGCGGCCAGCTGGAAATTGAGGTGGAGGGGCCCGAGGGAAAAGAAAAACGTGTAATTGGCATTACCCGCATGCACCTGGAAGAGGATGCGGGGAAAAGCATTCACGATATGGGGGCAGGAAACGTAAGCTACGTTGACCTTAACCGTGCGGGCGTACCGCTGATGGAGATTGTGAGCGAGCCTGATTTGCGCACCCCGGAAGAAGCAGGCGCCTACCTTAAAAAACTGCGCAACCTCGTGCGCTTTTTGGATATTTGCGATGGCGATATGGAAAAAGGGAACTTCCGGTGCGATGCCAACGTGAGTGTGCGCAAGGCCGGAGAAGCGTTTAGAACCCGCTGCGAGATTAAGAACCTCAACAGTGTGCGCCATGTGATGCACGCCATTGCCCACGAGGCAGACCGTCAGATTGAGATTTATGAAGCCGGCGGCGAGGTAAGCCAGGAAACACGACTTTGGGACCCCGATGCAAACGAAACCCGCACCCTGCGCAGCAAGGAAGATGCACACGATTACCGCTATTTTCCCGACCCTGACCTTTTGCCTTTGCGCCTGGAAGAAAGCCGTATTGAAGCTATCCGCGCGACCATGCCCAAACTGCCCGATGCGATTGCGGACGAGCTTGTAACCCACGGACTGAGCGATGCCGATGCCGCGGTGATAGTGGCCGACAAAGATAATGTCACCTTTTATGAAGCCATGCTGGTGGAAGGTGCAGATGTGAAACTCGCCTGTAACTGGATGATTGTGGAGCTTTTTGGCGTGCTGAACCGGGAGGGGAAAGAGATTGCCGAATCGCCCATTTCTGCCACGCAGCTGGCGGCCTTGGTAAAACTCATTTCTTCTGGCGAGATTAGCGGAAAGATTGCCAAAACCATTTTTGCCGAGATGCTGGAGAACGGCGGCAACCCTGCAGCCATTGTGGCCGCCAAGGGCCTTGCCCAAAATAGTGATGAAGATGAACTGCTTGCTCACATTCAAGCCGCCATTGCCGCCCAACCGGAAACCGTGGAAAAATATAAAGCCACAGAGAACGAGCGCCTGCTGGGTGCCTTTGTGGGCCACGTGATGAAGGCCACCAAAGGGCAGGCAAACCCGGGGCTGGTGAACAGGTTGCTTTTGGAAGAGCTTGCCAAACGATAGGGGGTTTGCTATAAGGCAGCCATGCGCGGGGCGTATGATTTTTTGCGTCCTGAAACTGTGGGACACACGATAAAAACAAAGGACTGAGAGCGAGTATGAACAAAATTTCCCAACTCTTCCGCTTTGGCCATGAGGTGAAAACCGAGGCTGGACGCATTACATGGCCTGCCTGGAAAGATACCCGCACCATGACGATTATGGTCTTTATTCTCGCCAGCCTCATTGCCCTGTTTCTGGTGGGTGTGGATTTGCTGATTGGCTCTGGCCTTAAAGCCCTGCTTGGCTTTTAAAAACTTATAAATACGACACACGAAAGGATAGACTCCATGAGCGCCAAAAAACTCACCGCGACCGAAGCCAAAGCCGCCAAGGCCGGCAAAGAAGAACTTGATGAGACCACGGTAAAAGCCAAAACCACCAAAGCCGGCCCCAAAAGCGGCCGTGCTGTCGCCAAAAAAGACGAAGGGAAAAAGCCCGCCGCCAAGAAAAAAGCCAAAAAGCCCGCCGCCAAAAAAGTGAAGGTGACTCAAAAAGCGGCGCGCGAAGCAGGCACCCGCCTCACCTGGAACCCCCAGCCCGTAGAAGGCGCCCGGTGGTATGTGGTGCAAACGGCCTCCAACTACGAAAAGCGCGTTCAAACCCTGATTCGGGAACAGCTTCTGCTGCAAAATATGCAGAGCTTTGTGGAAGATGTGGTTATCCCCATGGAGCCCATTACCGAAGTGAAAAAAGGCCAGAAAGTAGCGGGTGAGCGTAAATTCTTCCCCGGATATGTTCTGGTGAAATGTGTGATGGGCGATAACGTGTGGCACCTGATTCGTCACACCCCCCACGTGACCGGCTTTATGGGCGCCGACGCAGGCCGTCGTCCCCTGCCGATCAGCCCCAAAGAGGCCGAGCGCATCCTCAACCAGATGGCGCATGGTGCCGAGAAGCCCCGCAGCCTCGTCTCGTTTGAAGTGGGTGAAGACGTGCGCGTGCTGGATGGGCCGTTTGCAAACTTCCAAGGCGCTGTGGAGCTGGTGGATGATGAGAAAGAGCGCCTTACGGTTGCCGTCTCCATCTTTGGCCGTGCCACGCCGATTGAGCTTGATTTTGGTCAGGTGGAGAAAGCCTAGAAGTTGATAGGGGGTTAGGTGGGCGTGGGATAGAAAGGGAGCTAAGCTCCCTTTTTTACATGCCGAAGCCCAAAGCAGGGGCGAGACCGGGGAGGGTCAGCAGGGCGCACAAAGCCAGCATGGCCAGCGCAAAGGCAAACCAGAACAGAATCCACACACCTTCAGGAATCCAGAGGATATCCGCCAGCGCGGCGCCGTCTCCCACATGGCGGCCATCTACCAGATGCAGAGGGGCGCGGATGGCGTTCAGCTGCACATAAATACCCAGAAACTGGAGAATATAGGGCAGCGGTGTAACGCTGGGGAGGTACAGCGTGGCGGCATAAAGCGCAATGAGGGTGCTGAGGATAAACAGGGTTTTAAGATCCCTCACCAGCCAGACAACGGTGATAAGCATGAGGATGATTTCCAGCCGCAGCCACAGCGTGGGGTCGCCGTGGCCCACGTTGGCGAGCATCCACCCGATAAGATAGAGGGCAGCCCCCCACACGGATGCGCCCATGTACCCCATGAGCAGGATGATGATGCGGGAGCCGCCGCGCGTCCAGCAGGTGCCCGCGCCGTTAAACTGGATTTGAAGCCGCACAGGACGCCCCAGCGTGAAGAGACAGGCCATACCGTGAGAGAACTCATGATAAAAGGTCTCCGCCCATTTGAGGGGTTTGCCAAGCGGTGTGGCCCCAAGGATAAGCGCCCCCACGATCATCCCGAAGAATGTGACGTACGGGGCGGCGTTATCGGCCAGCAGACTGGCCCAGTTGATACCTTGTTGAATCATGGAGGCAGGATAA
>PFND01000018.1:15785-15979 GCA_002791805.1 Alphaproteobacteria bacterium CG_4_10_14_0_8_um_filter_53_9
TCTACCACCTCCACCTCTCGCGCCAGTTTGAGGACGCGGCGGCCGTCGTCCATCTCCATCAGCACGGCAGGCATGGCGGGGCTGCCGTTGCGGCGCACAAGTGCCCCTTGCAGTTCCAACGCCACAGGCTCGGTGAACACATCGATCACCACGCCATATACGTATCCCCTGCCCCATTTCCAGCGGACGGGGGC
>PFND01000030.1 GCA_002791805.1 Alphaproteobacteria bacterium CG_4_10_14_0_8_um_filter_53_9
CCCTTCCCAATAGACAGCCTCTTGCTGAAGAAGCTTCATTTCCTTATCTAGCAAAGTTTTTTGCTTGAGGACGCGTGCGTGCTCTGCCAAGGCTATGGCCAGAGACGCCTTTAATTGTTGACGTGTATAATCCACAGCCAGTTCGGCTTTGGCCGCAAGGTGCTCCTTCGCCAGGCTTGTTGCCGCGCGGATGCCACTGTTGGGAATTTGCTGAACAAACCCCAAAGACTTACTTGTCATGGCAAAGCGATCAAACCCTCCCACACCATCCGCTGGATAATTATTGATGCCAAGCATGAGCATAGGATCTGGCAGGCCCACAGCACCCGCGGCACCCTCCCTCTGCTCTACCACCTGCTGGCGCACAGCCTCTAGAGCCGGATGACGCTCCAGCCTATGCAGAAGATCATCATATGTCTGACGTGGCGGAGATACGTCTGGCTCCGCTATGGCCACCAGCGGTATGAATAGAATAAATAAGAATAGTTTTTTCACAAGAATCTGTCTTCTTTGTTCGGGTACAGAGATACGCCAAGAGGCCTGTTAAAGGCCCAATATAGAAGACAGATTTAGATACGGAAGCGACGCGTGGATAAGAGAATAGGCGTAGAAATATGAGGAATATCGGAGAGCACGACACCCTCTGGTGGGCCGCGCACCTGCACAGGCAACAAGACACCATAGGTTACGGGCACCAGAGCCGCGAAACTTATAGGCATATCTGACAGTTTGATCACCTTGAGAACCATCATATCGCCAGGTGCCATTTTATCTACGCCCAGGCAATCGCCCAGTGTCATATCCTTTTTGGCGGTGGGGGCTTCTTTCATGGCATGAGGACAGGGAAGCTCGGGAGTGGCAGTCTCCATCATCATTTCCTCATGAGACTGCATGGAACAAGGTGTCGCCTGTGCGAGTGCTGGAATAACCAACACAACAAAAACCATTATGGCGTGTAAAAACTTGTTCATCTGGTTAAATGATATGGGCAATGGTTTATAAATGCAAGCCACTCGCACGTATGTTGCTTGCGGTGAAAAATGGTGGGCGAGGCAGGAATCGAACCTGCGACCAAGGCATTATGAGTTATTAACCAGCAACAAGCAACAACACAAGGCCACACATAACAACATATAAATCAATAACTTGAAGTTTTTAAGGTGTTGTAGTAGGTTGCCAAAAGTTGCTTGTTTTTGTCATCCAGTGGCCCAAATTTGGCCCACGAAAATGGCATGATAACCCAAGCTGGATAAGGAACTTGCCATGGCCACCATTTATAAACGCATTAAAAAAGATGGCACGCCCTACTTTCGTGTTCGCATCCGGCTCAAGGGGCACCGCTCTGAAGAAGGTAACTTTGACCGTCTGACGGATGCCAGGAACTGGATACAGTCTACGGAGGCTGCGATTAAGGAGGGGCGTTACTTCAAAACAGCCGAAGCCCAAAGGCGCACGTTAGGTGAAATGATTGACCGTTATGTGAAATTCGAGATCCCCAAGCGGCGTAGTTCCAAGGCAAAGTATGAGATGCAGGCACTCTGGTGGAAACGTGAGCTTGGGCATTTGGTGATTAAGGATGTAACCCCTGCCATCATTGCTGAGGCGCGCGATAAATTGTTGGTCTCCCCATCGGAACGTAACAAATCCCAGGATAAGCCCTTAGATGCTAATAAGACTAAAGGGCCAGCCACAGTCGTTCATTATATGGCTGTGCTTTCTCACGCCTTTAGTATTGCCAATAGGGAGTGGATGTGGGCAGAGGAAAATCCGGTGCTCAAAGTTCGTAAGCCAAATCTTCCCTATGGGCGGACACGCTTTTTATCCGATGCAGAGCGGGGGACTCTTTTGGGTGTCTGTCGGGCTAGTCCTCACCCTTATCTTTATACTGTGGTAGTGTTAGCGCTCTCTACGGGAGCGCGTTATAGCGAGATCATGACCTTACGCTGGGAAGATGTGGACTTAGTACGGGGTGTAGCAAAATTAGAAAAAACCAAGAATGGAGATAAAAGGGCCATTCCTCTCACTGGCCATGCTCTTGCTCTTCTTCAAGAGTTAAAACGTACCCGGCAACGCGTGGATAGCCCATATCTATTTGCTCGTCTTGATGGGCAGGCACCCATGGAAATTCGCAAAGTATGGGAGGACGCTCTCAAACGGGCAGAGATCAAAGATTTCCGTTTTCACGATCTTCGCCATAGCGCTGCTAGTTACTTAGCTATGAATGGCGCTACTTTAGTAGAGATTGCCGCAGTTTTAGGGCACAAAACCCTCCAAATGGTAAAACGTTACGCTCACCTATCTGACAGTCATATAAGCGGTGTGGTAGGGCGTATGAACGAGAAGATTTTTACTAACCATCAAGGTATGTCTGCCTAAAAAATAGGCGTTTCATTTTGGTATGGGTGTGACAAACGATGACAAACGATGACAAACGTAACCATATGTATTAATTGATATATTTGACAAATAACCGCCGCACTTCCAAAGTAACGACAACTAAAGGAGATGGCGCAATGACTACCAAAATTGAAGACAGATTTATACCGCTTACTAAGTGGAATAAGTATCACCCATGGCCAAGCCTGGCCGGTTTACGCCACCTGGCATTTTACCGCGACACAAACGGCTTCCACGTATGTTTGAGGAAGGTCGGGCGGCGCCTTTTAATTTCTGAAAAGACGTTTCTTGAATGGTTGGATAAGCAGAACGCTCAGGTAAAGGTGCACGCCAGCCATGAACCCCGTAAATAGCTTTGATGAAGCGGTCAAACAGGCTGCCACATTTTACTTCCACAATGGCTTTAAGTGCTTCCCTGTGCACGGTATCCGTGAAGATGGTGGCTGCACCTGCGGCAGCGTAAACTGCAACAACCCCGGCAAACACCCCGCCACCCGCAACGGGTTGCGGGATGCCGTTGGCACCTGGGTTGAATACCAGGCGCTGCTGGCCGGGCGCAAAGGTTTGAACATTGCCATAGCCACCGGGCCGGATAGCGGCATGTGGGTGCTGGATGTTGATGGGCCTGAAGGTGAAGCCAGCCTGCAGGCGCTGATTGCCAAGCATGGGCCCATCTGTGACGGTTCGCTGTTAGCCGGTCAGTCCACTGGCAAGGGGCACCATGTGATTTTCAAACACCCGGGCCGCAAGGTTTTTTCCCGGGTGAAAAAGCTGGGCGACGGCCTGGATACGCGGGGCGACGGTGGCTATATCGTCGCCGCCCCCAGTCGCCACCATAGCGGGCGGGTGTATGAGTGGCAGGAAGGTCTGATCTCTGATGCGGCTGGTTGGCTGGTTGACCTGGTGTGTGGGGATGTTGTCGTTAATAGTGAGCCGGATTTTAATGACAACGGTTTTAGTGCGTCCCTTTTTGATGACAAGCCTGAATGGACTGATGCTGACGTGCAGGGGATGCTGGCCCACCTGTCGCCGGATATGGCTTATGATGATTGGATTAGGGTGGGGATGGCCCTGCACCATGGGCAGTTCAGCATGAACGTGTGGGAAAGTTGGAGCCGCGGCAGCCGCAAGTTCAAAAAGGGCGAGTGCCGCACCCACTGGCGCAGTTTCAGTGAGCGCGCCGGGGGTGTGACCATGGGCACCCTGGTGGATATGGCCCAGGTGAATGGCTGGGTTCCTGAAGGCAGTGGTGTGGTGGAGCATGTGCCGGTTGAAGGCCACCCCGCTGAAGCGTTGCTGCGGCGGTTGATGGCACCTGAAAATGCCATGATAGGCACCCAGGCAATTCTTTCAGCCCCCGTGTTGCCCGCCACCGCCCCCCGTATGTCGGGAACTGTGCTGCTGGTGGATGGTGAAAAGTTGCCCGGCATCCTGGGCCACACCTGCAAGTGGGTGAACTCCTGCGCGGTCAAGCCCCAGCCGGTGCTGACCATGATGAACGTGCTGGCCGTGGCCGGGGCCGTGTTCGGGCGCCGTTACCAGGGGCACACCGGCATCCGCACCAACCTTTACATGGTGGGCATCGCCCCCACCGGCAGCGGAAAAGAGCATAGCCGGTCTTGCATGAAGGCGCTGCTGGGGTTGGCGGGCCAGAATGAGATGCTGGGCGGTGACAAGATTATTTCCGCCGCCGGGGTGGCCACCATGCTTTTCAAGTTCCCGCGCCGGATCATCCAGCTTGATGAAGTCGGCCTGTTCCTGCAGGCCATCGGTCACAAAAACGCTGGCAGTTATGAACGCATGATTTCCATGGTGCTGACTGAACTGTTTAGCAGCAGCAAAACCGTGTGGAACGGGGGGCACTATGCGGATGCCAAAAAAGAAACAATCACCATTGCTGCCCCTCACCTTTGCATTTACGGCACCACCACCTTGTCGTCCTACGCCGGGGCGCTGAAGCGTGAGGCGATTGCCAGCGGTGAACTTAACCGTTACCTGGTGCTGCCTGGTGACGCCCGGCCTGAACTGGTTATGTCGCCCGGCCTGGGCAAGCCGCCGGTGCTGCTGGTGGAAGAATGGCGCAACCTGGCGTCGGTGGTGAATAAGATGGGCGGCAATCTGGCTGACCAGCCTGAAGTGCTGCCGGAACCCGTCATGGTTACAGTGGGTGACGGCGAGGTTGCCGCCTGGAATGCCATGCGCCGTGACCAGGAACGCCTGGCTTATGAGTTGGGCGAGGATATGGGGCCGCTGTGGATGCGCTACGCGGAAAACGCCATGAAGATTGCCCTGATCCTGGCTATCGCGCGCGATCCCGTGGCGCCAGTGGTGCTGGCTGAAGATTTAGATGTAGGCCGTGTGATCGCCCGCGGGGCCGTGGAATATGCCCTGCAGCTTGCCCGTGAACACATGGTCAGCGGGGATTTTGATAAATATTGCAAAAAGGTTGAGGCTAAAATTCGAAGTACTGAGCGCTGCGGTTTAATGCGCTCTCATTTGTTATCTTACATGAAGGATTATAATGTGGGTAAACGCGAACTTGATAACATTTTATCAACCCTGATAGAAGCAGGGCATATTCGTGTGAAAGAGAATGGATCACACATGTCGCCTGGCCCCAAACCCAAAATTTATGTAGCTATTAAATAATGGGGGTATTTCCCCCAAATATTTCCTAACTAAAAAATGAAGCTAGGATTAAAAAAAAATCCTAATAATTGGGGGGGGTGGCGCTCCTTTTATAAACTTGTGCGTTTACGATGGAGTGTCACCCCAGTAATTAAATTATATATTATATATATCAGTATATTATGTCTTTAATTTTTGTGATTATTGGGGTGGTTTATTAATTAGGATAAATCCCTGATTTAACTTTACCAAAACGTGAGTGCAGCCAGGCCTGCGCCCCAATGGCCAAAACGGTAGCTCCAAAATTAAGATAGGGCGCAACCCTTAAAGATAAGCCAACAAGTTCTATGGCGGCTGCGTTACCATAATCACCCTTTAGCAAGTATGGGCCTACAATGAAAGTGAGGTACATGCCGTAGTACAGGGCCACATAGGCAACTACGGCGGCAACCCAAATCAACACTCTTTTACCGGCTCCTAGCCTTGGTGAGAAGATAGAGTAAGCCAAAAATACTACCAGGCTTACCCACATAAATGCAAAAGTAAGAGGCTTGGGTTCTGGGTATGTGGCCAGGTAGCCAGCAATCGGTATCAACACAAACACCACTGCTGCAGCAAGTATGATAAACAGGAGCAATTTAAATAAAAAACCCAGAACATGCCGCCAGGTTAAACTAGAAAAGTTAAAATTCATCATGGTCATCTCCTCCCCGTTAATGTTACGGCCACCTAAAATGGTGGCCGGGGAGTGATTACCGTCTTATGAACGGCGCAGCGTATTTGCTTGCGCTATTGTATTCCGCCGCCTCCCCAACCGCAGGGTTGGAAGGCAGCACAACATTTACGGCCTGTGCTTGGCCGCATAAGAGGGGTAATCAGCCCCACCGCAGGTTTTTCACTGCGGCGCTGGTAACATATTGTTGCAGGACGTCTAGGTCAATTTAAAACGCCCTTTCCGGGCTTAATATTTTTTGGTAGACTTTGGAATATGCCCATACCAAAGAAACTTCTTAAAACGCGCTTCGAGGGAGAGGTTTATTACTCATACCGCACTGTCTGCACTTTACTGGGAGTAGGCATGGCTGACCTGCTCCATCTGCTTAGCACCGGGGTTTTGCCCTGGGTTCAGATTAAGCGCAACTGCCACCCTGTTGTGCCTGCCACCGCAATTGCTATTTTTTTAAAGCAGAGAGATAGTGTACCTCGCCAATAAACGTAATGATTTTAGGGAGATTTATTTGTGGGGACGGTATTCTTTTCATGGCAAAGCGATCTGAACAGAAAGTTAAATAAAAACTTTATCTTCAATTGCTTAGAAAAAGCGTTGCGCGAAGTGAATAGAGAAACACGATTTTTAGAGCCGGAGCGCGGCGAAGTCCCTTTATTAGAAGCTGATCAGGATACACAGGATGTGCCTGGACATCCTGACATATTCTCTACCATCCTAGCTAAAATTGAAAAAAGCGATATTTTTGTACCTGATTTTTCTTTAGTTACACATACTGAAGGTGGTAAAAAAGTTCCCAACCCAAACGTAATGATTGAATACGGCTACGCGCTGAAAGCCCTTGGGGCGTCTAGAATAATCCCGGTAATGAATAGTCATTATGGCGATTTTAGCAATCTACCTTTTGATTTGAGAACAAGGCGGGCGCCAATATCATATTCACTTGCAGAGGATGATAATGAGGAGGCAATCAGCATAGCGCGTGATGGCTTGGTAAAAAGTTTAATTCACTCCATTAAGCTGGCGACAAGTGATGTGAGAGAAAATACTGAGGCCACCATCCCAAATACAGACACATTGCTCTCAACTTATATTCAACCATTAACTTCCATGGGGCATATGATAGAGAGGGGCGAGTTTGGTGCCCAAAAGCAATTTTCAGGTATGTTTGCAATTACCCTGCCTAGTGGCAAGTGGGATGCTAATAAGTTGGAGATAGCAGAAAAAGCAAAGACTAACCTGCGGCCCTTTGGAAAAATTGTGGATGGTTATCGGCCATTCAGATGGCAGAATGGTGTTGAAATATATGAGTGGCTAGAACGGGGAGTAAATTCACCACGAGAGGAAGATATAGTCCGCAAAAGCTTCAGCAAACTATTCTATGATGGAACAATCCTTGGATTTGACAAAATAAGACAGCACTATTCGGATGATGAACTGAAGCAACGTGGTTGTAGGGGGATTCTGATACCTGGCTATATAGAAAAATATATGCAGACTGGATTGGAGAACTTTATTCAATTCTACAAAGATCAAACTACCTTCACAGCCCCTATACGTGTCATGGTTGGCTTATACAATGTATATGACTATAAACTGGGCCTGCCCACTAACGTCTTTGGCGATAATTTTTCAGACAAAATCCTGGATGGAAACATAACATACTCATTTGAAGTTAATGATCTTTCTCAAAATATAGAGACGCTTCTACTACCTTTCTTTGAGAAAGTTTGGGTTGAAGCTGGTATGCCCCGCCCTGCTGATTATATGAACGCGATTAAAATGCGCGCGTAAGTAATTTATCCAATAAAAAACCCTATTTTTATAGATAAGTTTGTGGTTGAGAGTTAAATTCTGCTGCAGTGTATTAGAATGATTTGTAAATCGCTATTTTTTCTGTTATTTCAAGCTCTAGGGCGAGTAGCTCAGCGGTTAGAGCAGGGCACTCATCAATTGGTGCCCCGTGGGGGAAATCCCTACGGGTGTCAGCGTTCAAATTCGGGGAAACCCCACCAGGTAATGCTGAGGGCAATCCCGAGCCAAGCTTGTGCGCCTTGCACACTTGAAGGTGTAGAGACTAGACGGACGCCACCTAAAACCGCTTTAAACGCCGTTTGGCGCGGTCATGGTGAAGGGATAGTCCAGGGAGGTTGGTAACAACCACAAACCTGAATGCCTTGGTCGCAGGTTCGATTCCTGCCTCGCCCACCAATTTTTAATTTGGAAGGGGATAGCGTGTTAACGATAAATGCCAATGAGGCAGATGTTCGGGATGAAATAGCTACCCCATTCCTAAAGGCGCTTGGATACGAAAGCGGCACCGAAAACGATATTTTACGGGAACGAACCCTTTCCTATCATAAAGCATTCCTAGGACGAAAAAATGAAAATGATCCCATCCTAAGGGGACGATTTGACTATGTGCTTGCGGTTACTGGGGCTGGCCGGTGGGTCTTGGAGCTTAAAGCTCCTACCAATGATATTACCCAAGATGACATTGACCAATCCATCAGCTACGCCCGACACCCCGAAGTGGCTGCACGATATGCATGTGTCACAAATGGGAAAAGATTGGTTGTTTATCACAGTGACCAACCATCAACTGTAACTCCTACTTTGGATTTGGTGGTTTCAAATCCATTTAAACTTGCTGAGGATGCTGCTTGCTTGCTCTCTCCAGCATCTATTCGGCGGGATTGCATTCCCCCTATTGTCGACACAGGATTGCCTTTAGCAGAGGGATTTAGAAGCAGCGCGCTTATTATCGGTGGCTCAATTGAGCATCACCACTTCGAATGGCAGTGCAATGTGGAATTGCCAGCAGATGCCAAAGCATCCTTAAATGAAACCTGCCGGGTGTTAGTAGGAAGAATATCCGCTATAACGGGTGGAAAAATATGGCGTGATGAGAATTCTCGCATCCACACAAAGCTGGAATGGGCCATGCCACATGAAATTCTCGCAGCATTTGCCGAAAGGAAGCGGTTGCAGGAAATGGAATACATTTCACTTTCCTCGGTGATTTCAAATAATCCCGAAGAACCTACGAATTTTGATGCTATCGGTAACGTAAGCATCGTGGAAGGTGAGCAACTTTTTGATATAGTTCGATGGAGAACTACACAAGCTGATATGCCATCGGATATGAGTATTCGTGGGCAAGCCATTGGCTATATGAATGCAAGTGTTTTCAACGGCGAATATCAAACTGAATATGAAATTACTTACCCCGCCATGCCCAGCGTGATGTTAAAAATGTATGGCATAGGGAAAGTAACCGTTAGCTTGGACCCTCGTTGAAGGAATGAGCAATTGGAAGGTTTCAAATTATCGTTTAGTAAGATCAATTCCAATAACTTCTAATCCATCTAGGCTAGGATTTGCCCGTACAAGCTCTCTGGCCTCTTCCTGCAGCCACACAACCAATTCGGTAAAATTAAACCTTTTGCCGAGCGCTTTGTGGGGCCATGTTTTCTTATCTTCATCCGCCCCCCGGCGCACTAATAGGAAAACCCCATATCTTGCCTCTCTCAGGTATTGTTCTTTAAGCTGTTCCTCCAGCATTTCCCGTAAATTGACAGATGTCCAATGCCGCCTATCGGCAATCTTCAGTTCGATGGGTATGCGGGCTTCAACCGCCGGGTGGTGCAGCCGGATATCAGTCCGTGTGGTATCGGCTAACTCCTCTTCAGAACCAGTCGTGTATTTTCCTGCGGCGGCAAATCTAAGCCTGTTAGCAATTATCTTACGTAACTCTTCTTCCTCTATAACACGCCGCAAAAGAGATGCTTCGCTTTCATCTCCTTCCTCTAAATCCAATTTCAGATCATCCAGCCTTGCCAAAGCTAAATTAAAGAGATCTTCCTGTGTTTGCGGAGCCTTTTCGGCTTCGGAGGCAAAGACATCCACATCATTAGGAGCCCATTCAGCATGCTCTGTATCTGCTTCAGCCCTATTTTCCGAGAGAACCCGCATTCTATCTTTAGGATATTCTTCGGCATGGAAATCTGAAAGTTCAAGCAATCCTTTATACGTTGCCACTCCCGGTATTTCGCAAAGAATATTAAGTAAACGCCCACGGGCTTGCTGAGCGCTATCCCTCAGACCTGGGGAGTAGACTCCCTCATGCTCCAGATCATCGGCTGGATTGACATGCACGTGGCACAGCTTGATTAGACGAATTAACATGTCCGCACGTCGGAAGCTTTGATGCTCTGAATTAAACCCGTGGAAACTATCCCCCCACACGTGATCCAATACCTTGCTCAAATTGTCTTCCTGCTTGGCTGAATCTGGCTCACCGCTTATCCAACCCTCAACCAAAGGTACGGCTTGTTCTGCATCTACACAAACCAATGCTGCCAACCAAACTGCTTTAATATCATCATCTGTCGCTTGGTTAACGCATTGTGTGGCCATAGTAGTGAATGATACCGGAAGAGGTCTAGAGTCTTGTAGGATAAGAGTTATGGCTTCGGTAAGAACCCTAGCATTGGTGGCAGGTCTATCAGCCAATAACTGAAGGATATCATCGCGTAATTGCTGGCCTATTTGTTTTGATACCTGCCGCAATCGCGCAAATACATAACTGGTGTTATTGGCATTGGGATCTTGGGTTAACTCCCACGCCATCTCATGTAGCAGAACCTGCTTAACTGGTGCGGGATGCGCTATAAAAAGCCCTGCAAGCCATGCAGGTATTTGATTTAATTCCCATAACGCATATCGCGTGGCAAGGACGGATTGGTCAACGGTAAGACTGGCTGCCCAAGTTGTGGGGTTTTCAGCAGCCTCTATGCTCAAACCAGTCAAACCAAGAATAACAGCCCACGGCGTGGATTGAGTATCGTTACCAATTTCGGAACGCAATTGGGGCGTGTACATACGCCAATATGCGACACAGTGGTCACGGAAGGCCCTTGCCACTTCAAGGCCAAATTCTCTCTCCAGCAGGCGCCATTGCGGTAATGACCAACGGGAGCTACTACCTTTGCTGAGCCTAGCGAGGTCACCGTGCAGGTACGTAATATTTTTAGTGACCTTGCCCTCCCTGGCATAATCGCCAACAGCCAAGCTAGGGATATTTGCCTGCAACCATCTAATCCCATCTTCTCGTACCTGTTTTCTGCGGGTTTCTTCCGCCAAGCTACGCTCTTGCATTTGGCGTACTCGCTCGTTTGATGCTTGTTGTTCTGGTGTTGGCGGAGGCGGATTAAGATACCTATCAAGCGCTTCTTCCAAATGGGTAAGACTGGAAATCGCTTCTCGTATCCTTGCCAACAACTCCGGAGATTGCTCACTATTTACATAATTACGCACTAATGCCGAAAGTGCCACTAACTGGTCATCTTCCAATTGCCTCCCGGCAATCGCATTTAATAAATATGGGATATCCTCGCTTTCCATAGGTCCCAGCCCCAGGCTGGATGGCACCCAGTCTGTGGTGAGGCGCTCCGTGGGCATGGCAAGACGCTGTTGCTCAATTGCGTGCCAAAAGACAGCATGTTTAAGATGCCGATTAGCATAGATTATCGCCATGGCATCTTTTTGGACGTCGCCCGTATAAAAATGAATGTTACCGGCTTGGGCGCTCATATACAAAGCAGCGATGACTGAACGATCAAAAGGACCAGATGAGTTATTATTAACAAGGATTTTCACCGCCGCCATTACCGAGGGCAATAACCACGCATGGCTCTCGGATATCCGGCACCATTCGGTGACAAGTGGTGGGGTTTCCAAAAGCGATACCAACTGATGTAAGAAATCGAACCTTTCTGTTTCACTAGGAATGGCCTCAATTACCCCAATAATAGCCTGTTGCAAGCCATCATAAGCGCTTTCCCTGTCATTTCCCATGGCTTGGAGGTAGGAAACAATCTCCCGTAATTGTAAATGTGACGGGTATAAGGCCGTAATTAATGTCCCCAAAAGCTCACGGTCAGTGACCGGTGCGGCAAGCCATGCATCACGAAGTTGGCCCTTATCACCATCTGAACCAACCAAGCCGATGATTTGTATAGCTGTGGCCCGGCTATATCGATCCATGGCATCGTTTATGGCGAAAGGCATCGCTACAGCGGCACTTCCAGGAATCTTACCCGTTCTCATTAGGCGGAGAAGCAGATGTCTGACGTCATCATGCCCATTATATTGTTCCAGCAATTGAATAATGCCAGGCAATAAACGGTCATCCGCCAAGCGCCGTAGCTCGCGCAAATCCAAACTGAGGGGGGTCTGTTTTTGGTTGGAATACCGCGCGGCAAAGTCTTTTAACATGGATATGCGAACATCTGGGCTAAGCCTCGAGGCATCCCCAAATTCCAGCAGCAATTTTGGGTCCACCCGTAAGGTGGTATTCCGAATATCTTGGTCCCATAGGGCTAACCATCCCACCACGGGTTTTAAAGAGGGCGGCACCACTAGCTTTTCCGTGCCATACGGACGGATAAACAAAAGATTCTTGATACTGCGGCGGTGTTTGCGTTGGCTAAGAAGGCGTTGCATCCAGCGCGCTGTCAGATATTCGCGGGCGGTGCGGTGGTGAAAGCGTACTGAGCCATAAAGTGATTCATCAAACAGCCCGCGCCCCAGTAACTCATGGACTTCAACGGGGCGCAAATCTAGCAATACATCCTGCGGGTCCAACATCTCATCCCTCACTCTTGCCTCCAGCGGTAACTGATCGGGGAGTAAAAATGATGAGCGCCGTGATAAAGTTGCCGCCGCTGCAAGACGTTCAGCGCCACGCATGGCCCGTTCTGGCGTCAATGTTGAGACTTGCTGGTGACGAGGATTAATTTCCTTAAGTTTGATGGAAGCATTTTCAAGAACCACATTGCTGTAGCTACCAATTCTCTTTGATTTACGCCATAAATCCACTACCCCTGGAAGATCGGCTGGACGGCTGACATATAAATCCGCGTTACTCCTCTCTACCTCTTCCATGAATGGTTCAATATCTTCAACCCCAAGGGCATTAGCAAATTCCTTAATATTAGAGGCTGTAAGAGGAGCTAAGCTTAAGACATGCAAGGTCTCTTGCTTTTGGGGAGCGGGATTGGCGGCGTCTGCAGCATTTTCAGTACCTGACCTATCCACGCCATCTGTCTCATTGCCAAATCCATCATCACTATCTTCTTCGGTTTCCCCTGGTTGAACAGGGCGCAGGCCCAGCTTTTCGCATAGCATCGATAAGTCTCCATAAGCCTCCCAAGCGTGAGGTCGTGTGGAAATCATGATGTGGACCCGCGAAAGATGGGGCGTTATATCCTTTAAAAATCTACGAATTGCCCATTCGAATTGTCTTGGGTTCGCCAGCTTAGCTTCATCAACAGCATCAAGAAAAAACCAACCTTCTTCTACTCCTTGTAACCATTCGGTGAGTTGCAAAGGAGAGCCAACTTCCAAGACACTTTCCAAGGGAAGGGTCGCCAAATCTTCCAATCTACAGAAAAACGAAGCTTTTCCGGCTTCCCTCAACTTTGCCGCTTGATGCTTGAATTCCATGGATTTACCGGTGCCACTCGCACCAACAATCACCGTACAACGGTTACGTAAGATATCCTCCCACGTATGTGGAGCATAGAAACTGGTGAATGCATAAATACCGAGGCTATCGCGATCTATGTCGATAGCATATGGCGCAAATCTTCGTTCTACGTGAATATATTGTGACATCCTACATTTACCCCTCTGATCCTTCAGTTATGGTCGCATAAGTTGAAGCAACAGCCCATAATTTTTTTAAAAACGACGCATTCTCAGTATTGGCCCAAATTTGGCCCACCAAACAGATGACTATGAAGATTCTTGAATGAAATTAAATATATGGCGTTGACAGACAAGGCATTATGAGTGCCCTGCTCTGACCGCTGAGCTACTCGCCCGACCTTGTGCTGGGATAGCAAAGGTGGGGGCTTATGTCTATATTTTTTAAGCTGTTGGGATTATTTACTGCTTTTTGGGGCAGCGTTTTCTGACAGGCCTTTGACCATGGCGAGGACGTGTTTCCTTTGCTCCTCTGACAAATTATAATAGGCTTTGAGCAAGGTCATCGTTTCTTTTTTGGTGAGAACGTTTTCGTCTAATGTTGTTTTTTCTTCTGCCACCAACGAGACGGATTGCTTACCTTGAGGCGTAAATTCTTCGAAAAACCAGGCCACGGGCACATCTACCACCCGTGCGAGTTGTTGCAGGCGGCTTGCCCCTACACGACAGGCCCCCTTTTCGTACTTTTGTATCATTTGAAACGTGACGCCCACGGCTTCGCCGACTTTTTCCTGACTGAGGCCCAGCATGGTACGGCGCAGTTTAAGCCGCTGACCGACGTGCAGGTCTATGGGATCTTTGGTAGATGTCGTATTCATACTTTTCTCTATAGCTCTTTTGTATGATGAATACAAGTGGATGTTGCAAAAGGTTTTGTTTTATATGTCTCTTGTACGCCTCAAATAATATTAAGTATTTGATATTTTTTAAGAGTTTTTTGCGTGGATTATCACGCGTGGGCGTATAACTTTTGCGTCTCCGAGGTTTTTGCGCATACACCTATAGATAGTAATACCTGCGCCTGCTCCTCTGTTGAAAGTGCCCCTTGCACGAGGGCCTGCCAGCTGCCTTCTCCGTTAAAAAACTCTGTCAGAATAACATGATTGGCCGCAAATTGCGTACGGCAAGAGGCGGAGGCACGAAGATAGGTTTGTGGGGTGGGGGTGGGTGCATCTGACGACAAGATGCGGGTAGGAGAGGCCGACATAAAGGGGCGAGCAGACAATGACCATTGTGCGCGCTGCTTCCATAGAGCTATATCTGCCAGCAGCCCCCTTGTGGCACGCGTTTCTTCTGACGCATTTGTGGTGAGGCATGTTTCCATCTTTTCATCTGCTACCCATGCCCCGCCAAGCGTTGCTGTGGGCATATCTTGCGCCATGGCTAAGGGGCCTGTGTGCGTCCCCTCTGGCGTGATGAGAGACCCGTAGGTAAGTGTGTAACCCTGGCGTGTAAGGAATGAGGTATCTTCTGATATCACGCCTTCTGTACTTTGGCGGGTGCTGGGCAGGCTCCAGCTACCAAAGGCAAGGGCAGAGATTATACGGGCGCGCGCCTCTGTATATTTTCCGGTAAAATCCATCATATCTGTACGGAGGAGCTTGAGCTGAGCCTCCGCCGCTATGGGGTTTTCTCTGAAATTTGTAATCCGCGAGAGATACTTTACCGCAGCCCCCCCAAAGCCCGCTGCAAAACCTGCACTTTGTGAGGTGGAGATAAAAGGCGCGAGGGGCACGCTGCCAAGCAGCGCTCCCTCCATCCCCAACCAAAGTTTTTGGGCTGAGGCGGCACGTGTAAGCATGTCTCCGCACACACCCCATAATAATGGATTTTCTGAAAAGATGCTCTGCCCCCTTCCTATCCCTTGCATGGCGAGGGTGCGAGCGGCTGAAACCCCGCTTTCTGCAATGATGACGGCACCTGCTGTGCTTGTATGATCGGACAATACAACCCCTGCGGCATGAAGGGCTGCCGCTGTTTTTTCTGATTGTGAACCGATGATGGCGATATTTTGGCGTTGTTTGATGGACATCTTGATCTTTTGTGCTAGCGTGAGGGCATCTCTTGTTAATAACAATAAAGCACAAGGACTCCATGAACGCCCAGCCCTTTACCCAACTTGATATGACCGCTGTTGTCCGCAACGCAACACAAAACAGCAAACAACAGGCCGAAGCCATGCCTGCCATGATGAAAGCGCTTGGCGCTGCTGGTGAGGCCTTACAGGCCCAGCCTCATTTTTTGATGGAAAAGCAACAAGAGCTTGCCCAGCAGCATATGGCCCTTGCGGCAAGCTTTATGGAAGCCCTGCAAACAGGCAGCCCCATGCAGGATGTGGTGAGCCCTGATAACGGAGACCGTCGCTTTAACCATGAAGGTTGGCAGCACCCCGTTTTCTCCCTTATGAAACAAAGTTACCTGCTGGGTGCCAGCTGGATGAACACTGTGGTGAGTGGTGCCGAAGGCCTTGACCCTAAAACTAAACATCAAGCAACATTTTTTACCCAGATGCTGGTGGATGCCATGAGCCCCTCCAACAACCCCATGACCAACCCTGAAGTCATTGAAAAAGCAAGAGAAACGGGCGGAGAAAGTTTGCGCCAAGGAATGGTGAACTGGTTGCA
>PFND01000014.1 GCA_002791805.1 Alphaproteobacteria bacterium CG_4_10_14_0_8_um_filter_53_9
AGGCGCAGCTGGCCCAGGCAGAAGAAGTTTTTCAAAACCGCACACGGGCCTATTGGATGGCGCAGGGCGTCGGCATGGTGGCCCCCCAAACGGTGTGGTTCAGTCACGATACGGTGCTGGCCTCAGGGGTGGAAATAGAACCGAACGTGGTCTTTAAACCAGGCGTCAAAGTGGCCGAAAATGCCACCATCAAAGCCTTTTCTCATCTGGAAGGAAGTACGATTGGAGAAGGTGCTGTCATAGGCCCCTTCGCCCGCCTCCGCGGAGGAACATATATAGGAGAAAACGCCGAGATTGGCTCTTTCGTGGTGACAAAGAAGGCCCATATTGGCAAAAACACAAAAGCCAAACAGCTTAACTGTTTGGTAGATTGTACGATTGGTGAGAGTGTCAATATCGGCGGTGGGGCGATGATTGCGAACTATCATCATTTTCGTAAAGAAAAAGCCGAGACACACATCAAAGATGGGGCGTCCATAGGCTCATCATCAACACTTGTGGCACCAGTAACCATCGGAGAAAAAGCTTTTGTGGCAGCAGGTACGGTGGTTCGTCAATCTGTAGAGGATGGAAGTCTTATTGTTGCGAAGCCGGAAATAGTGATCAAGCCGAACTACGGCAACAAGTAACAGTTATAAAGAGGGTAAAAATATGTGCGGAATCGTCGGTGCCCTCAGCAAAAACGCCCAGAAAATCGTGCTGGAAGGCCTCTCACGGCTGGAATATCGCGGGTACGATAGCGCAGGCCTTGCCGTGCAAAGTGAAAACGGCACCGTGCACACGCGCAAAGCCACGGGCAAACTCGCCGCCCTCCGTGCGGAGATAGAGCAGAACCCCTTGCCCGCAGCCGCCCTCGCCATCGGCCATACGCGCTGGGCCACCCACGGCTCGGCCACTACGGTTAATGCGCACCCGCATAGCAGCCATGGCCCCGCACCCAAAGTCACCGTGGTGCACAACGGGATTATTGAAAATTATGAAGAACTGAAAGCCGAGCTGAAAGCCGAAGGCTACACGTTCGTGTCAGAGACAGATACCGAGACCCTCCCCTGTCTGCTCTCATGGGCGCTGGCGCAGGGCCAGTCAGAGGCCGAGGCGCTGGCTCTTCTCACCACCCGCTGTCGGGGTAACTATGCCGTGCTGGCCGTGGTAGAAGGCGCAAAGGGCACACGCCTGCTGGCCACGCGGCGCGGGGCACCGTTGTGTTTGGGGCTGGGCAAAGGGGGAGAAAACTTTGTCGCGTCCGATCCCTTGGCCCTCGCCAGCGTCACCGATAAGTTTGTGTATCTGGAAGATAACGATACCGTGGTCATCACGCCCGAAAAAACCGAGGTGAGGGATGCCTCGGGCACCCCCGTCACGCGGCCCGTACAGGTGCTTAACCTGGCGGATGATATGGCGGGCAAGCAGGGCTACAAACACTTTATGCTCAAGGAGATGATGGAGCAGCCGGCGGTAGCCGCCCGCATTTTAGAAGCCTACACGAAGGACGGAGAGGTGCAGCTCCCGCTCACGGCCGCGCACGCCGCCGCACCCGCCATCACCATTGTGGCATGTGGCACCGCCTATTATGCGGGTATGGTAGGCGGCTATATGCTGGAGGAACTGGCAGAAGTCCCCACGCAGGCAGATGTCGCGAGCGAGATGCGCTACCGGAAAAAGCCGTACCCCAAAGGCGGGCTGATGATTGTGGTCAGCCAAAGCGGAGAGACGGCCGATACGCTGGCCGCGTTAGAGCATGCCAAAGCCGCAGGGCAAACCATTATTGCGCTCACCAACGTCACAACCTCCAGCATTGCCCGTGCCGCCCATGTGGTGATCGATCTGATGGCAGGCCGAGAGGTCGCCGTCGCAAGCACCAAAGCCTTCCTGGCCATGGTGCTTGTCCTCCAGCTTGTCGCGCTCAAACTCGCGGCCCTTAACGGCCAGCAAAATGCCGCCACCGTGGCCAGTCATTTGAAGGATATTCATCTTCTTCCCATGCACCTCATGAACATTCTGGCAGAAGCTCCCAAATGGGAGCCCATAGCCGAAAAGCTGGCCAGCGCCAAAAACCCTACCCACAGCATGCTGTACCTCGCGCGTGGCATGCTGACCCCCTTAGCGTACGAGGGCGCCCTGAAGATGAAGGAGATTACGTATATTCATGCCGAGGGCTACGCAAGCGGAGAAATGAAGCACGGGCCCATAGCCCTGGTGGATGAAACGCTCCCCGTGGTCAATATTGCCGCCAGTAACGATGGATTGTTCGAAAAAACCATCTCAAATTTAAAAGAAGTGGAAGCCCGCCACGGGCAGATTATTCTTATTGTGGATGAAGAGGGGGCAAAACAGCTCTCTTACCCGTCTCCGACCCCGCAAATACCCGGCTCTTACCCCGCGCCTACCCATCCCTACCTCATAATTACGCCGTCGGTCCCCCGCCTCTTGCTACCCTATACACACCTGCTGCCTTTGCAGTTCCTGGCTTACCAAACAGCCGTTTTCAAGGGGACAGATGTCGATCAGCCGCGCAACCTCGCCAAGTCCGTTACAGTAGAGTAAACTATTGTAAAGTTTAGCTTTTCCGGCTAATGCGCGCTGTAAAACTCTCGTCAACGCCCCCAAATCCTTCAAAGTCAGCCGCACTTATTCCCCCATCCGTGCAAAGCGCCCAATTTTGTATGTCTATCAAGCATTTGGCGGTACTCATCAACCAACCGCCCGCAGCAGACCAATCTCCCGCCGTGCTCGCCTCAAGGCGCGGAAGCGTCGGAAAGTATTGGCGTTTTTCAATAACCCCCAAACTCTCTGCCGCAAAAAGCAAAGCCAGCGCCACAACAGCACCACTCACAAGTCTCGCTATCATTCTTCTTATTCTCCTCTAACATCTCTTTATAGTATCCCTTCCCACTCCACCTGACAGCCCGCCTGACATGCCCGAAAAACGCCAGAAAACAAGGCATTTATCTTGTAAAAAGAGGCTGTGCCACGTATCGTCCAGGCATGAAAAACATCTCTCTTATCGCCTTCGATTTTGACGGCACCATGGCCGATACCGAAGAACTCACCCTCCCGGATTTCTGGGCTTTTTTGCAGGAAGATTATGGCATCACCGTCACCAGAGAAGACTGGATGGCCAACTACCACGGCAAAGCAGGCCCCAGCTTACTTTCAGAGCTCAATGCCGCCTATGGCACCAAGCTGGAATGGCCCTCGTTTGTGGCCGCCCGCAACAAGCGCCTTCCTCGTCTTTTTGCCGCAGGCGTGCACCTTGCCCCGGGCCTCACCGACGTGCTCGAGCATCTCCATAATGGAAAGTTAACGTATTGTATTTGTACAAATTCTCAAGCTGCCCGTAACGTTATGGCGCTGGATGGCTTAAGAAATATTTCAGAAGAGATGCGCACCCACCTGCAAAATAATTGTTTTTCAGGGGTAGAAGAGGGCCGAACCGCCAAACCCGCGCCCGATGTTTATAACGATGCCGCCAAGCATTTCGGCGTATCGCCCGCACAAAGCATCGCCATAGAGGATACGGTGGCAGGGCTTAAAGCCGCCATAGATGCAGGCTTTGTAGCGCTAGGCTACACAGGCCTCTCTCGCACACCGGAGGAAGATACCGAGCTTCTCGCCGCCGCAGGGGCACACGCCGTGTTTAATCATTGGGATGCCTTTCTGCCGCTGCTGGAGACGCTCGAAGACCCAAGCTAGCGCGAGGGGAAGCCCGTCATCGGGTTAGGAGACAGGCGGGGCGTGCCCTGCATGGCAGGCCCGTTGGCCCCGCCACGGGCGGCATTAGCCCCCTGGCTCAGCACATACCCCTCAAAGGCAGCCTTCATTTCATTTTGTACCATGCTGCCCACCAGTTTTTGGTAGCCGGGCATCTTCATGGTAATGCGTTGCCCTGCGGGAGATTCTAAAAAGTCTACCAAAGCCTGAATTTCCTCAGGGCTGAAAACATCAACCATCAGGCTTGCGGCCTGCTCGTTCACGCGGTTGAAATCCACACGGCCAACAACCTGGTTAAACATAGGGTGGGATGAAAGGGGAGATGAGCCGGAAAGCAAGGCTTCCTTGGGGCTGTTCATCATCACGGCTTTGCGGGCAAGGCTCATTGTCTGCAGGTCAAAAGATTGAGCAAGGGCCTGCCCCGCTAGCAACGCCATCATAAAGGTTAAGAGAGATTTCATGAGAGTAAAGTGGGTCATACAAGCCCATAGGGCAACAAGTTTTGTACAAAAACGGTTGACAAGCCCCACGGGTATGGGTAAGAGAAGCCACACATACGCCTCGCATCCTGCGGGGATGTAGACGATAGATGTAAGGAAAACCAAAGTCATGTACGCCATTATTAAATGCGGCGGTAAGCAGCTCCGCGCCGAAAAGGGAGCCAAACTGATTATCGACAGCCACGTAGGCGAGACCGGTAAGACGTTTGATATCACAGATGTCATGCTCATTGCCGATGGCGAAAAGATGACCGTAGGCACCCCTATCATTGCAGGCGCTAAAGTCACCACCACAGTGATCGAGCAGCGCAAGGGCGAAAAAGTCATTATTTTCAAAAAACGCCGCCGTCAGAACAGCCGTCGTAAAAATGGCCACCGCCAGCCAGAGACTGTGCTGGAAGTCACAGGCATTTCTGCCAAGTAAATTTAATTTTTAAAGGAGACAGACACCATGGCACACAAAAAAGCAGGGGGCTCTAGCCGTAACGGACGCGACAGCGAAGGCCGTCGTTTGGGTGTAAAAAAATTCGGAAGCGAAGCTGTAACCGCAGGGAACATTATTGTTCGTCAACGAGGCACCAAGTTTCACCCTGGTTCCAATGTCGGCATGGGTAAAGATCACACCCTCTACGCCCTGACAGATGGTGAAGTTGCCTTCTCCAAAGGGTACAAGAGCCGCACGTTCGTCAACGTCGTCGCTTAAGTTCTCAAAAACTTAAAAAGCCCCTATGTGGGGCTTTTTTTTGGTGCCCAAAGCTATAATCGTATGCTAGTTATATGCATAACACATTCCGTTTTTCAGGAGAGAAGCTATGAATCGACAGGCAAAACTTCCCGAAATTTTTAAATTTATTCCCCCTGTGGAAGGCGCTGCAAGGGTTCTTGTCTCCATGGACGAAGAAGCTCATGGCGGTACGGTATCCTGGGGGGCCTATACGGTTCTTCAAGAATCAGGCGGCCGTCTGACAGAATTGAAAGGATTTTACGTCAATACCAACGTAGATCCCTCGAAGGAAAGCAACGATCCAGCCGTGCAGAAATTCTGGGAAAGTCACCCGGAAGCATATAGACGGCTCTTCAATCCTCGTCCCGTTAGGCTTAAGGAAGCTTTGCAAATGCTGGATGCCTATTTGCAAGAGCTTAAAGCAGCCTATCAGGGGCTTCCCATGTATCTGTTAACAAGGCCGCACAAGTACGATGGCGTCAAGCTGGAGGAGCAGTTTGCTTTTTTCAAGCTGGATTTGCCATTTGGGGCAGCCGTGGATATGAAACCCTGCTTGGCAAGTACGCTGCTCGATGATAATATCGGAGAGCTATGGAATCTCTACCAAAATCAATATCCCCTGCCACATGAAGGAGACAAGGATAGCGCTCTCCAGCTTTTGTTTTTTCTCACGATCCTTTATCAAGGGTTGGGTGAGCCACTGGAAGGTCTGGATGCTCTTTGGCGGAAGGTTCTTAATGTTCACGTCCCTCTCTTGGGATAGGCAATCCGTATCGTTCTCATGTAGAGGATAACCACTCCCTTATAGCCCACACTTGTATAAGGGATCAGGCCTATTCTCTTGTTAAAAGAGGATTGTTAAGAGTAGACAGAAATGTGTGGGTGCATTTCAGGGTGTTCTGACGACGTTACCCGGATGTCGAACGTGGGAGGCGCTGCCTTCCAAGCCTAAGCTACATGAGAACACGACAACCGCAAGAATCTCCATGTGTGTGCAGAACCATGCATGGAAGAGCCTTAAGGTTGGAAGAGCGGGCCGCCATGTGCGGCCCGTTTTTTATTTTTCTTAATGTTTTTAGGGTAAGGGCTTGTAGAAAAGCGCTTTATTCTCTAGGTGTTATGTATGAAATTTTTAGACGAAGCCCTCATCACCATCCGCGCCGGCAACGGGGGCGCAGGCGCTGTCAGCTTCAGGCGAGAGAAATTTATTGAATTTGGCGGCCCGGATGGCGGTAACGGCGGTAAAGGGGGCGATGTTATTCTGGAAGCTCACAACAATCTGAACACACTGATCGATTATCGCTATACACAAATCTTCAAAGCCAAAACGGGCATGCACGGCATGGGGAGAGACCGTAACGGCGCTCAGGGAGACGATGTGGTGCTCAAAGTGCCGTTAGGGACAGAGATTATTGATGAAGAGAGCGGTCAGGTTCTGTTTGATATGACAGAAGAAGGCCAGCGGATTATTTTGGCCCGCGGGGGCCGTGGCGGACGTGGGAACGCCAGCTATAAAACCAGTATCAACCGGGCTCCGCGCCAGCACACACTGGGAGAAGAGGGGCTGGAGCTGAAAATTCGTCTGCGCTTGAAACTCTTGGCAGATGTGGGCCTGTTGGGCTTGCCCAACGCAGGTAAAAGCACGTTCTTGTCCAAAGTCTCTCGCGCCAAACCTAAAATAGCCGATTATCCCTTTACCACCCTCAAGCCTGCCTTGGGTATGGTGGCCGTCCCAACAGAGAATGAGGGCGGAAGCAAAGAAATTATGGTGGCAGATCTTCCGGGTCTTATTCAAGGGGCAGCGCAGGGCACAGGCTTAGGCCACCGCTTCCTTAAACACGTCAGCCGTTGTCGTGCGGTTCTTCATTTGGTGGATGCCACACAGGAGAAGCCGGAGGCCGCCTATAAAATTATCCGCCAGGAGCTTGCCGAGTATGATGAGATGGTCGACGAAAATCTGTGTGCCCTGCCCGAGGTTCTGGTGCTCACAAAGGCAGATCTGATGGAAGATGCCGAGCTTATAAAGCTCCAAAAAGCCATGAAGAAAAAGCTGAAGAAGGATGTCTTTACTCTGTCATCCCATACAGGGGAAGGCCTTAAGGAGATTTTGGAAGCCCTGGGGGCCCTGGTAGAAGAAGAGACCGCAGAAGCTGCCCCACAAGCGTAGGGGTTATTAAGCTGCGGCGGTTTGCCGCCCAAATAAACCACTGGCATCCACAACATTGGCACCAAGGTGCTCGCTGCGGGCGGGTTTGGAGGGTTCAACGGGGTCAAAAATAAAAGCGGCGCCGCGTTCAATCCCACTCGTGTAACCTGCGCGTATTTCCAGAGCATAAGCCGCCGTAGGCAGGTGGTGGCGGGTCATATCCGCCAGTTGCTCAATCAGGCTTTCTTCCAAACGTCCATCATCATCGTGGCTGCGTTTGAGAGACCAGCCGAGAGAGATAATAGCCCGTGGCGCCCACTGGTGGCAGGCGGCAAAAAAGGCTTCGGGGGCTATGCCTTCATCGCGCTTGCTGTGGGGCAGCAGGGCAAAAATATTGGCATGGAGGATAACGGGCACATCAGGTTTCAGGCGGGCCAGCATTTCCAAAACGGGGATAACCGCACAAGGCTCCAAAAAATCTATTTTAATAGCTTTGCCGGCACGGTTAAGTTTAAAGAGAGCCGTTGCCATGTCCAGCTCCGTCGCATCTGTCAGGGTGCCAGCCATGGGCGTGGCATCGTCATCGGTAAATCGTGCACTCACCACAGCAACATGAAGAGAGACATCCTCGCAAGCCGCTGTCAAAGCGTCAGGGGTAACCACGCCATGCCGCCAGCAAAGTTCGTGGCTATCGGCAAGGTCAAAAAAATCGGTGAGAGACTGCATGTCCCCATGCTACAAAAAACAAGCCGCGGCCAAAAGGGCCGTGGCCTATTTCCACAAAGGGGGTGTGCCCAAAAAGTATGGTAAAAAGTGGGGGAGAAGAAAGAACCTAGTGTCCTAAAATATTAGGCCGGCTGGCGCCATGGGCAAGCAGCAGGTTGGCAAGGGCAAGGTTTTGCTTGCTTAGGGCAATGTCCATGGGAGTTTCGCCGCTGGTGCTTTTGGCATTGGGGTTGGCGCCCATCTCCAAAAGCCGCTTGGCCATGGCATAGTTTGTATTTTCTGTCGCAATGTGGAGGGCTGTCCGCCCCGATAGGTCTTGGGTATCAATAAGAGCCCCATTTTTGAGTAGAAAGTTCACAAGTGTCAGGTTGTTCTGTTTAACAGCAAGGGTAAGGGGGGTTGCGCCAAAACGGTCAGTCTGGTTGACCGAGGCACCCTGGTTCATCAAAAGCTCCGCCAAAGCCTGGTTGGCCGCCGCCACCGCGTAAAAGAGGGGGCTCCAGCCATCCTGGGTGGCAAGGTTCTGGTCAGCTCCCACAGCCAGCAAAAATTCGGTCATAGGCAAATTCCCTTGCTCAACAGCACGGTGCAGGGGGGTAAGGTTGCGGGTATTGGGGATGTTGACATCTGCACCTGCCGCCACCAGCAGCTTGGCCATTTCCACTTGTCCGGCTTCGGCGGCGGCAAAAAGGGCTGTGCTCCCAAAGGAGTTGGTGCTGCCAACAGGCATGCCAAGGCGCAGGTAGCGGAGGGCATTGGGCATATCTCCCTTGCGGGCAGCATTTAAAAAACCTTCCGGAGAGAAATCGTACCCGGCCGCAGCAAGGGCATCTTTTTCAGCGTTTAACAGGGCAACACGGGTCACAGAGGCTGTATTGACAGGGGGCGCCGTAATATCCTTCATGGTAAAAGCGTTAAAAACACGGCTTCCTGTGGGGGCAGATATGGTTGTGAAGAGCACGCGCCGTTGCTGAGCCTGAGTAAGAAAAACTTGCTTGGGGTAGGTAAACATTTTGGTGGGCAGGCTTATGCGCATCACATCGGCCCGTGTGGAGGGGGCAGAGCTGCTATTAGAGATCCATCCCGCAAGGGCTGCCACGCCGCAAACGGCAAGCAAGGCTATCAAAATAACAGGCCAGCGTTTTTTAGCCCACGCGGCAGGCAAAAGGCTGTGAAGGGGCGGTAGCACGTTGACCATGTTATTTTCTTACACTTTAGCTTGCGTATAAACCTTGACAGGTCAAGCCAAATCGGACGAAAGAAGAGGGGAGAACAAGTTTTTGAAAGAAGGAATGTGACGATGACACAACCCACCCGTCCCCGCGCCCAAATTTATGAGGGTAACCCCTGGCGCACACACAACCTGGGAGAGCTCCGCGCCCACCACGTGGGAGAGGGCGTTGTGCTTAGCGGTTGGGTTTTCCGCAGGAGAGATCATGGCGGCGTGGTATTTATTGATCTGAGAGATACCTTCGGCCTCACCCAGGTGGTCTTCAAGCCCGAGACACTGAGCGCAGAGGCGATTGAAGTCATCACCCACACAGGGCTGGAAAGCGTCATTAAAATCGAAGGCACCGTGCTCGCACGGGGTGAAGGCCTCGCCAACCCCAATCTCGCCACAGGAGAGATCGAGATTGAGGTAAAAAGCTTTGAAGTCCTCAGCAAGGCCGATCCTTTGCCCTATTCATTGGCAGATGATTCCATCCCTGAGGATATGCGCCTCACCTATCGCTTTTTGGATATGCGGAGAGAGGACGTGCATAACACCATCCGCCTCCGTAACGAGGTCGTGCGGGATATCCGCCAGCGTATGTGGGCCCTTGGGTTTACAGAGTTTCAAACGCCCATTCTTACTGCCAGCTCGCCAGAAGGCGCGCGCGATTTTCTCGTGCCGTCCCGCCTGCATCCCCACAAGTTCTATGCGCTTCCCCAAGCTCCTCAGCAGTTTAAGCAACTGTTGATGATCGGCGGGTTCGATCGGTATTTCCAAATCGCTCCGTGCTTTAGGGATGAAGATGCGAGGGCCGATAGAAGCCCCGTCGATTTTTATCAGCTGGATATCGAGATGGCCTTCCCCACGCAGGATGAGATTTTTGCCGTGGCCGAAGATGTCGTAGGCGGCGTCTTTGATGCCTTTAAAAACTGGAACGGGAACGGACGGAACGAGCAAGGCCGCACCATGGAGAAAGCCCCGTGGGTGCGCATTCCGTTTGAGGAATCCATGCTGAAATATGCGTCCGATAAGCCGGATCTCCGCTGCCCGCTGGAAATTACAGATGTGTCAGATATCTGGATAGACACAGATTTTGCGGTGTTCAAAGGGATGATTGAAAAAGGTGGCTGCGTGCGGATGATTGGCGTGAACGGCGCCGCATCTCAGCCCCGCAGCTGGTTCGATACGGTGGGCAGCTGGGCCCAAAAAGAACTCGGCGCCCCCGCCGCCCCCGGTTACATCACGTATAAGGATGGCGAGTTTAAAGGCCCTCTCACCAAGTTCCTCAAGCCAGAGCAAGTGATACAGTTATTTGAGAGAGCCGGCGTATCAGAAGGCGGTAGCATTTTCTTCGTCGCAGGTTTTACCCCCGCCATTTATAAAATCCTCAACCCGCTGCGCGTGCGGTTGGGAGAAGACTGCGGCCTGAACGAGAAAAACATCTTCAAGTTCTGCTGGATTGTGGATTTCCCAATGTTCGAGAAAGATGAAGATACGGGCAAAATAGATTTCTCTCATAACCCCTTCTCCATGCCCCTAGGTGGTTTTGAGGCCCTGAAAACGCAAGATCCTTTAACCCTGAAGGCCTATCAGTACGATCTGGTGTGTAACGGATACGAGCTGTGCAGCGGCGCCATCCGTAACCACCTGCCGGAAGCCATGCTGAAAGCATTCGAGATTGCAGGGTACGATGAAAACACGGTGAAAGATAAGTTTCCGGGTCTCTGGAAAGCCTTCCATTACGGCGCCCCGCCTCACGGTGGCATGGCCCCGGGGATAGACCGTATCGTGATGTTGTTAGCAGAAAGCAACTACGTGCGAGAAGTCATCGCCTTCCCCATGACCCAACGCGGAGAAGACCTGCTGATGAATGCGCCCACCGATGTCAGCGCGAGACAACTCAAAGATCTTCACATCAAACTCGCCTAATAAACAGGCATATTGAATACGCTTAAAGCCTCCCTAGCGGGGGGCTTTTCGTATATACTCCCCCGCATGACCATCCGCCACAACACCGCCTTTATGCATCCCACGCATACGCTGGAAAATCAGTCGGAGGCGCAGGTACAGGCGCTCGCCGCCCTCATTGCCCGCTGGCTGGTGGGGGGAGACGTCGTGCGGCTGGAAGGAGATCTCGGTGCAGGCAAAAGCACGTTCGCTCGTGCCCTTCTTCACGCGCTGGGCCATAAGGGAGAGGTCCCCAGTCCCACCTATACCCTCGTGCAGGAATATACGGAGACACGGCTGCCCGTGTGCCATGTGGATGCCTACCGGCTTAAATCGGAAGATGAGATGGCCGCATTGGGGGTGGAAGCCTATCTTCGTCACGGCGTTATTCTGGCAGAGTGGCCGGAAAAAGGCGGCGTCACCTTTAATCACAAGCAAGAGTGGGTGGATTATTTTATTCAATCCGTCCTTAATCCAGGCACATTAACCGTGGCCCTCACGCCATCGGCAGAAGAGGCGCGCACCGTCACCCTCACAGGCTCGCCCAGCTGGCAACGCCGCTTTGCGCGCATGTTTCCGCATCTTTCTCGCCCAGTCACACCTGAGGGTCGCGCGTCTTTTCTGGCTACCACACCGTGGGCAGGCAGCACCATAGAAGCCTTGGGAGCCGATTGGTCGTTCCGCAGCTACTGGCGTGTTAAAAATAAAAGCGGAGAAACTTGTCTTCTTATGGATGCCCCGCCGCCGCAAGAAGGCACAGAGGCGTACGCAGAGGTGGCAGAGGCCTATAATGCCATGGGGGTGCGTGCCCCTCAAATCTACGCGCAGGATGCCCAAAATGGATACCTCCTGCTGGAAGAGTTTAAAGGAGAGTCGCTCGCCACCAAAGCCCTGCGGGGGGATGATGTGTGCGCATGGTACCGTACCGCGGCCGATGTTCTTATTCACCTGTGTAAACACACGCACCCGTCTCAAAAAGGCAAAGAGCGCACCCTGGCCGATTGGTTGGTGGAGTGTAAAAGCATGGCCGATTTCGGCATTCCTCTTGCCACAGGCAAAGCGGCAGATATCCCTGCGCGAGAAGCGATGGAAGCAAGCCTGCAAAGCCTCTGGCATCCTATAAAGGATCTCCCCGCAGGCCTGTTATTATGGGATTATCAGGCCACAAATATGATATGCATCGGCGAAGAGCCAAACCTTAAAAATCTGGGGCTGATCGATATTCAGGATGCTAAAGTTCAACCGATCACCATGGATTTATCTCTTCTCCTGCGGGATATCCGCCGCACGCAAGACGATGCCATGGAAGAAGAGATTCTCACACACGTCAGCCAAAACCTTGGTGTCCCGTATGAAAAGCTCAAACTCGGGCTGGAAATATCATCGCTGCAACAACACATCCGCATTGCGGGCAATTTGTGTCGCTTTGCCATGCGAGACGGCATGACAGCCGGGCCGCTTAAATTTCTTCCTCGCGTCTGGGAGGTGATAAAGCAAGGGAGGGATGTGCCAGAGCTTCAAAACGTCATGGCGTGGCTCCTCCCGCTGGAAGAGCAGATGATAAAAAATCTGGAAGCCTTGGCCCAAGCACAGGAGAAAGCAGCGTAATGGTTAATGCCATGCTTCTCGCCGCAGGCCTCGGCACACGCTTGCGCCCCTTAACGGATGATACACCCAAACCCCTTATCAACGTGGGGGGAGAGCCCGTCATCCTCCGCAGCCTCCACGCGCTTAAAGAGGCAGGGGTTAAACGCACCGTCATCAATACTCATTATCTCGCCCCGCAAATAGAGCGCACCGTCAAAGCCGCCACCCAAAACTGGCCCATGCAGGTGCTGTTTTCATACGAGAAGGAACTGTTAGAGACAGGCGGCGGCCTCAAAAAAGCCCTGCCTTTTCTGGGGGATGCGCCCTTTCTCGTAGTCAATTCCGATGCCGTGTGGGATGACACCGCCGCCCCGCTTCTCCGTCCGCTCCTTAAAAAATTTGATGTCACCAAGCACGATGTTCTCATGGCCGTGGTCAAAGAAAACACGGTGAGAGATTTCAGGCAGGAAGGGGGAGATTTTCGCCTCACCAAAGCAAGCCCCAAGTTCACAAGGCCGGTAAACAGAGATCAGTGTAACGTCGTCTACGCAGGCATCCATATAACCCACCCCGCCTTTATTGCCTTCGAGGCCGCACAAAAATTTTCGCTGGTCAAACCATGGCAGGAGGCACTGGCGCAAGGCCGCCTGCATGGCTGGCTTTATCCGGAAAAATGGATAGACATGGGCACACACGTAGGTCTTCAGGTGGCGAGAGATTGGGTGGCAGAAACCCGTCGCCACCGAGAAGAGGATTAAGCGCATGAAAGCGTACGTTCCAAGGTTGCTCCCCCTGCCTCAATATGCTATACAATCCTCATGGTAAGCAAACTTGTTCTGGAAAGCATTAAAAAGGCCGATAGCGGCACGGTTACCTGCACCCTGCAAACGCCGGGTGGCCCGGTTCAAGGGGTTATAGAGGAAACCTTTTTCCAAGAGTTTTTTGGCAACCCCACAGTCGCTCAAACGCTTAGCGATACACGCACAAAGCGCGTTCTGGAAGAAAACCAGAACTGGCTGGAGGCCGAGGCCGACAAGCAGCTCGCCAGCGGTGCCCGGGCCATCGTGATACGCTAGCCACAGCATCTAACGTGGTCAGTAAAACCCTCTTGCTCTCTGGCATATCTCCCTATAAAGTAAAGCAGATGAAAATGTTTTCATCCATTTTCCAAGCACATTCCCAAAAAGGGTCTTCCCCATCGTACGCTTAAAAGCATCCCGCGCCGCGGCGGCACCTTCCGTGGCATCAGGCCAAAATCTAACATCAGAAGCGCTTCACGACCTCCTGCTTCACACGCTAGAAGATTATAAAGCGGTAGATATCGTCACCATACCGCTCAAAGGCCGCGCAACCTTTGCCGATACGCTTCTTATTGCCAGCGGCACGTCGTCGCGGCACGTCTCCAGCATGGCCGATGCGCTCTCAAAGGTGCTTCATGCACACGGGCTGCCCGCCAAAATGGAGGGTCAGGAAGGGGGCGAATGGGTGGTGGTAGATGCCGTGGATGTCGTCGTGCATCTCTTTCAGCCAGAGGCACGCCTTCTCTATAATCTGGAGAAACTCTGGTCATTCCCGGCAGAAAAAGAGCTTGCATAACCCTTTCCAAAACGGCCCCAAAACTCTAAGGTGCGCCTCATGCGCCTTGTCCTCCTTTGTTTGCTTCTGGCTCCTTTTTTAGGGGGGCTCACACCGTACAGGCAGCTGGAAGAATCGCTCACACAAGCGCAGGCAGAATATGCAAAGCTGGAAGCGCATCGCCAAACACTTCAAAAAGAGCAAAAACAAGAGCTGGAAGCCGCCTTTAAAGCACAATCAAGGCTGTTGCAGCTCCAAAGCTGGCCCCCCGCACTCAGCAATGCGGCCGCCATTCTTGAAGGGGCGCCCCCTCCCGCTGTTCTCCTCGCAAGTCTGGGTAAAAATGCCCAAATAAATCTGACCCATCTTGGTAAATCTCTTCAAAAATATACAGATATTCAAACGCAGGCGACAGAAGAAATGAGAGAGCTGGAAAGCCTGAAAAGTGCTTTCGCGGGGGAGAAAAAACGCCTCAGCAAGCTGGAAAAGCAGGCACTGGAGAGCGCCGGTGCCAAAGCCGAGGCTCTGGCAGAACACCTTCAAAATGCCTTTAAGCAAACGCCGGAAAGACAGGTCGTCAGGGCCATGAAAAATTTCACAAAACTGCCAGTTCCAGGACGGGTTATCTATGAGTTTGAGCAAGCAGGCGCACCTGCCACCCAAACAGAAGGCCTTACCTTTATGGCCCCTTCCGGCAGTGCTGTAACGGCAGTCGGCACAGGGCAGGTGATTTATGCAGGGCCGTTCAGGCATTTAGGGGGGTTGGTCATCGTAAAAACAGGCCGCCTTCATGTACTGTATGGCGGTGTGGAGGATATAAGCGTCCGCGTAGGCCAAACGGTAAAAGAGGGCGCAAAAATAGGCACGATTGCAAAGCAGGGAGAAAGGGCAATGCTGTATCTGGAAGTCCGCCGGGCAGGGCGGCCCATCAACCCCGCCTCCCTGCTTACCTCTCGCCGTTAGATAAAAAACCACAAGCGAATGCTTGCCCCCACACACTATTTGCCGTAACAATAGAGGTCACAAAATCAAGATAACAAAAAGTCGGAAAGACCCCCCGTATATGATACGTTTTTTCCTTGCCGTTCTGCTTACAGCCACAAGCTTTGCCCCTGCGGCGTTTGCGCGTTCCGTCACACAAGATGAGTTGAACGAAAAGCTCATTATCTTCGCCAACGTGTTGGAGAAAATCCGCACATCGTATGTAGAAGACGTGACCGAGACAGACGTGATAGAAAATGCCATTAACGGTATGCTCACCTCGCTGGATCCTCACAGCAGCTACCTGAAAGAGGATGATTTTAAAGATCTGCAACAAACCACACGGGGAGAGTTCGGCGGGCTGGGGATAGAAGTCACCATGGAAAACGGCCTCGTTAAGGTCGTAAGCCCCATAGAAGATACCCCTGCCGCTGCCGCAGGCATCCAAAGCGGAGACCTCATTATCAAGCTGGATAATAAAGACGTCCAAGGGATGACCCTGAAGGATGCGGTGGATAAAATGCGCGGCAAACCCGGCAGCACTATCAAACTTATTATTTTAAGAGAGAGCGAAAAGCGCACCTTCCCTGTCAGCATCAAGCGCGCCATTATTCAAGTAAAACCGGTCAAATCCAAACTGTTGGGAGAGGGCCTTGCCGTACTCCGTATCGCCAGTTTTAACGATTATACAGATGAGGCCCTGCAAGCCCATATGGCCAAGCTGGAAGAAGAGAACAAAGGCCCGCTGGAAGGGTTGATCGTAGATCTGAGAAA
>PFND01000081.1 GCA_002791805.1 Alphaproteobacteria bacterium CG_4_10_14_0_8_um_filter_53_9
GAGGATTTCCATGCCCGCTTTGGGGCTGTTTGGCGGAAATATCGTTACGTGATTTATGAGGGGCGGCGTGTGCGGCCCGACCTTGCGGGGCGCGTGGGGCACGTGAAAGAGACCCTGGACATAGGCGCCATGCAAGCAGCTCTTGATACTGTTGGCCTTGGTGAGCGCGATTTTAGCAGCCTGCGGGATGCTGAGTGCCAGGCAGCAAGCCCTGTTGTGACCATGCTGGGATGGCGTGTATGGCGAGAGGCCGAACCTTTGGGAGAAAGCCTTGTGATTGTAGAGGTTTGCAGCACCCGCTTTTTACAGCACATGGTGCGCAACCTTATGGGTGTTTTGGTGCCTATTGGGCAAGGAAAGCGTGAGCCCCATTGGTTTTGTGACGTTGTGGCGGCGCGCAAGCGGACGGCTGCAGGAATTACATTTGCCGCCGAGGGGCTCTATTTTATGGATGTTGGCTATAAAGACGATTAAACTTTTGATTTTATTAATTTTATTTTTGTAACAAATATTGTTGACATATGACTTTTTGTTACATATATTTTTTTTATGAAAACAAAAAGTGTAACCCCCCTTACTAAAAAAGCCGGACGCCCCAAAGGCACCGGACGCTATGGTGAGGCTACAAAAGTGATGCGCGTGCCCGAGCGTTTGGCCGACAAATTGCAACAACTGTTACAGCATGAAGGTTTTGAGCGCCTGACAACCGAACCTGTGGTGCCCCTTTTTGGTGGCCGTGTGCAGGCGGGAACGGCTGTGAGTACCGATGAATTTGTGGAGGCTCAATTGAACCTTCACAGCCATTTGGTGCAACGGCCGGATAGTACGTTTTTTGTGCGTGCACAAGGCCAAAGCATGATTGGCGTGGGCATTTATGATGGCGATTTACTGGTGGTGGACAGAAGCCTTACGGCCCGCAACGGCAACATTGTGGTGGCCGCGGTGGACGGGGCTTTGACGGTGAAGCGCTTGGAGAAAATGGGCGAAGAAAAAGTGCTCCTTTTGCCAGAAAACCCCAGCTACCCTGCCATTGAGGTGACGGGAGACATGAGTTTTGAGATTTGGGGCGTGGTAACGAGCGTCGTGCATGAATTCGGCGCACGATTTAACTAGGTAAATACCTGTACATAAAAGAAAAAAGGAGACGACGACAATGACAAGTTTAGCGATGACGATTGTGTGGGACGGGAACTCTCCCTTTTACAGCTGGGCCGTCTTGAATCGGCGTGGTTTATCTTGGAAAATCAAGGCTTTGACGCGCTGGGTTGTGGGTGATTAGGGTGGACATAAACCCTGCCTCTCCTTTTTTGTAACAGGATGAGAAGAGGCGGATAAGCGCGGGGGGTGAGACGGTGAAAAACGACGGGAGAGGCGGGTAAGAGAGAGGTAGGCGACGGAGGGGATAACAGTAAGCTGCGGAGAAGAGGGCCTGAAAAACTCTCTCTTTTTTTCTGTGTTTTTTTAGATTGATTTCAGACATCTATTTCCTGCATGTGGGTTCATCTATCTCTTTGTAAATTCATCACTGAGGGTTACGTGAATCATTCCTGTCAAGATGTCAGCTTTATTATCAGAGATTACTATAAAGTCATAGAATCTATGGAGGTTATGCTATGTTGACTCGTTTAATCATGATGACTCTTGTGAGTTTGCCTGTGATGGCTTTGGAGTCTGTCTCTCTCAATAACTCTGACCAGAGTGCACTTCGTAACGCTCAGTTAGATGCCACCAACAGTATGTCTGTTGTGATGGCGGGTGTTGAAGACGCCAAAGCGGCTGCTTTGGAAGCCAAAAACCTGGCCATTGCCGCCCAGAATGCCGCCAATGCGGCCCAGAGTACGGCCAATACGGCGAACGGTACCGCCAACAGCGCCCTGAACCTGGCGAATACCGCCCTTGCCCGCGCGGACTATGCCTTGAGCCTTGCCAGCTCGGCCTATCATCTCGCTTCTTCTGCCCAGAGTGGTGTGAGCTCTCTTAACTCTCGTCTAGCTAATATGGATTCTTGCGCCTCTAACGGTTATTTTTACATACCAGGGCGCGGTTGTTCCAGTGCTGCTTTCCCTTATGATAATTCCAAGAACTCTGACCGATAGACTGACGTTTTAACCTTCTTTTGCGTGTATTATCCTTAGCTTGGCATATTGCCTCTTGCCAAGGTGTATAAGCTTTCTCATGATGTGATGATGAAAAACCTTATGTATGCGTAAAGCGGGCACGACTGCGGCCCCACAAACAGTTTTGATAACTGGAAGCCGTGGCTTTTTGGGATGTGCCGCCACCCCTGTGCTTGAGGCGGCGGGCTTTCGGGTTTTACGGGCGGTGCGCTACCCCTCATCTCCCCTTGCAGATGATGAGCGGGCATGGAATGTGGAGACGGGACACGTGAGCTTGCGGCACGGCGAACAAATAGATGCTGTGGTGCATTTAGCCGGGCGCAGTTTGCAGGATATTTACCTGAGTGAGGCCAAGGTGCGTGCGCTGGCTAAAGAGCGGCGGCTTCAGGCTCTGGCGCTCATGCGCTCTGTTGCCACGTGGCCCGCCCCCCCTGCCGTGGTGGTGCTGGCCAGCGGTGTGGGCTTTTACACGGATACCCCGCGTGCCTCCCCTTCCTCCCCAAGCATGACGCCGCTGACTGACGCGAGCCCAAAAGGCTCGGGTGTGTTGGCGGATATGGCCGCGGGTATTGAGGAGAGCCTCTTGCTTCTCCCTTCTACCACCCGGACTGTGGTGCTGCGCTTGGGCATGATTGTGGCCCCCCACGGTGGTGCGCTTAAAAAAATGATGCTGCCGTTTAAGCTGGGCATGGGAGGCCCCCTGGGGCATGGCCGACAGGTGTGGCCATGGATAAGCCTTGCCGATGCCGCCCGTGCCGTGCTTTTTGCCCTTGACCATGAGACCTTGCAAGGCCCCGTGAATGCCGTGGCCCCTGAGGTGGTGACACAACGCCAGTTTGCCCATGCGCTGGGGCGCGCTTTAGGCCGGCCCGCTTTTATGCTCCTGCCTGCCTTTATGGTGAAAATAATGATGGGGCCCGCGGCGGCGGAGCTTTTGCTTTCCGGCGTGCCTGTGGCGCCGGCATGTTTGAAGGCGGCAGGATTTACGTGGGTTCATGACCGCCTTGGCCCTTGGCTTAAGGGCGCCTAAACAGAACAACCCCCGACCTTGAAGGGCCGGGCGTTGTTCTGTTTTCGCGGGGTGGCTTAAGCCGCCACTGTTTCCAGAAGTGCCAAGGCTCTGGGTGCCAGTGTAATGCCCTTTTCTTTCAGACGAAGAAACTCTTTGGGATCTCTTGTGGCGATCATTTTCATTTGGACACCCTTCTGACTGGGGGCATCCATAATGACGCCTTCGAGATATCCATCATCCGCAGGGATGAGCCATGCGATCTGGGTCGTAATCAATTGATCGGCCTGTTTACTTGGACTCCAGCGTTCCGCACGGATGTGCTCCATAGCAACCAAAATATAGCCAGGCGGAATACGGATATGGCCGCAGATGGCTGTTACAGGATGAGCCCCATGATATGTGGGAAAGATTTGATGCTGCATGGTAAATCTCCTTAAAGGATTTTTTGCAGGGGGGAGAGTGGGGGAATGGAAAAGCGATAAGTGCTTTTCCACCCCTTTTTTTGCCTTATGGCCGCCTTGGCCTAAGACCCCGCTTATGCGGGAAGGGCTAGCGGTGGAGAGATGATTCCGCCGCGCGTCAGAAAAGTCTCGACGCTTTTATTTTCGTATTCATCCTAAGGTTTTTGGAGACGATGTCAAGAACGGTCAGCCCCTCTCTCCATTATTTTTTAGCGAGCTTTAAGGCGATCTGTAGCTTCTGTCTCTCTTGAGGCGGCTTCTTCGTTGTCTATCCAATCCTTCAACATTTCTTCCAGCAGCAGAGGAGTTGCGCCATACCACCAGCCGAGGGCATAGAGCTCCACCGCATCCCGGTAAATAAGGTGCCGGAACTTGACCCACATGTGACCTTCATCCCGGGCATCCCACCAGTCATCAAAGATATCGCTGTCTATCTCCGCCAGATCTTCCGCGCTGTCTTCTCCGGCAAAATAGCTTTCTGTCGGCTGGAATAAAATATCCTCCCCCGGATCGGCCAGGAAGGGCAGCGGGATCATTTGCAGGAGCGTCTCCAGCGGGACATCCACCCCCATGAAGCGCATGAGCTGCGGGAAGTTTTCTAACGGATTTTCTGACGGGCGGGACAGGCGGGTTTTATCTTTCAACCAATAGATTTCATCCGGCGCGCTGACGTGCTGAAGGTACTCATCCACCCCGACGGTGGGGCGAATGATGGGGACGATGAGGTTGCCGAGTGCCTCCGGGCAATCGCCCTGCTCTCGGTTGAGGGGGTGGAGTGTGGGGAACCAGAAAGGCTCCAGCTCGTACTCGAACTCTATGGGGAGAGGGTGATAGCCGATGCCTGCTGTTTCTTTTCCGTTGCGGAGGCGCGTGACGAGGCTGAAGGGACGACGGTTTTGCTCGCGCTTGCGCTCCAGCGCTTCCACGCTCAATACATCAAACCCTGACATGGGGATAATAGGATAGAAACGGCCTTCCATTTCCTCCGGCACGGGGATGAAATAGCGGTTTTGATCCTCGCTTAAGGGTTTTTTGGAGGCCTGAATAAGGATCTCTGTACAGCTGTAATAGTAATGGAGAGGATCCCATAGGGGGCCGTTAAGTTGCATGAAGTGGCCTGTGATGAGATCGAACCCCCAGAGGGCCGGTGCCTCGAAATGCATGGGGTGCGTGGGGAGCCATGTGGCTCGCCAATCCGCCAGGGTGCGCTGGTGAGGCAGGTGCATGTTGGGAATGAAGGGCAGCGGATTTGTGGCCGCGTGAGGGCTGAGATAACGGCTGCCGTTGCTCACCACGACGAGGGCGGGCTCTATGTGAGTCTCGGTTATGAAGCCGGGGCTTATGACCTCTAAAATAGTGCCGGTGGGCGAGCTATCATCCCGCTCTTCCACAATACCGTGAAGGCCGGGCACGTTGCGGCCGGGCCAGTAATCTTTCAGCTCAAACGTCTCTGACACGACGTGATACCCGTTGCGCGCCTCGAACGTGGGGATGAGCGTACAGCCTTTTTGATACAGGGCATCTATATCTTTTCCGCCGATGAAAGCTTCGTACGTTTGGCCTTCCGGGCGGTTTTCCCATGCGGCGAGGAGCTCGTCTCCCATGGTTTTGGCGGTGAGCGGGTTGGCCCCCTCCTCCCGCGTTTTGGCGTACAGCATGGTGGTTTGCGGGAGTTTGTAGCCGTCGATATAAAACGTATCCGGCCGCCATTTGTAGGGATAGAGATTGGCGCCATCGTACGAGAGGGCGACGTTATCCGCATCCTCCGGTGCACCGCTGGGCACACTGCGGCCGCGGAGCGACATATCCAGATTGCGGAACTGGGTGAGGAAGATGGTCTCCAACATATCCGCGCCTTCCATGGCAGCGGCATCCGCACTGTAACGCGGGAAGGTGATGAAGTTGATAAGCGGATCTATCAGGTTGCCCTCGGCATCCACACGGTTGCCGCCGTGGGCTTCCCACTCGTTGGGGTTTTTAATAAGGGGGCCACCAAGATAGATGGTGCGGCCGGCGAGATCTCTCACAAAACAGGGACTGACGGGGACGTGAGGATCGGTCTCTAACGTGACGCTGAAGTTCGTATCGTACACGCAGTGGTGGCCGTAGACGCTGCCCTCCGGCTTGCCTGTGAGGTTGGTGTTAACGCCCGCGATATCCTCGATTTTAAAGGGATTGCCACTATAGAGTTTGGGGTGGCGGGCAAGAATTTCCGGCACCTCGCCTGTGCCGAGGTGATACGTCCACTCCTTGGTGGTGAGGCGGAGATTTGGTTTTTTATTTTTGTACATTTTTTTTATTTTTAATTTGGTTAACTAATATCGTCGATATCTAGTTCTTGCCGCGTCTTATCTATATTGAAGTTTTCCTGAGCTTGTTTCAATCTCTCTCTGTCTTGTGTACTTGTTTTAGGACCTACTGAAACCTTAAGGAAGGTTTCTTTGCTTCCTAACTTATCTAACATACCAGATACTTGACTGATGGTTTCTGCACCATAACGTTCTGCCAATTTCTCAGTAACTTTAGCGTGCGTGTTTTTATCTACACCGTAACTGAGCGTTCTGGACACTGTATCATAATCTACCTTCATGGCATCTTTACGCATAGACTCATTCATTCCACCTACAACATCATGCAGACTTTCTGCATAAGAGAGTGCAATTTTTTCTCCCAAATCATCATTGCCTAAGGTTTTACGGAAACTCCGTGAAAGAATACCTGTAAGCGAGGAGACATAATCATCCACTTGCTCACGTAAACCCAAGGCCTCGTTTGTAAGTGTTTTTCCTTTAAATACTTCTTGCTTGATTCCCCCCATACCATCGTACATATCCCGCAACATCTTACGATTTTTTACGAGAAATTCATCTGCGATTGTTTTCTGCTCATATCGCGCCCCGCTGGCCATACCCATCATTTTCGCATAGCCGCGAGATTCATTAAACTGGTGAATTCCTTCTAAAGCAAGCTGCGTTTTATTTTCGACCATAGCCCCTGCTACCTTAGCATAGGCTTTGGAAGCTTCTTTCATTTGTGGCTCGCTAAGATTGAGTTTTCCGCCTTCAAGTTTGATGCCTGACATATCCAGCTTTAGCGCACCGTTGCTGGCCATGATATTCATGGCATCCAACTGAACCTCTGGCTTCATCTCACTAAATTGAGTGTTGAGCGCTTTATTCATCTGATCTTTATTCACGATATTCTCTACACGGAGTTTTTTAAGCGCTTCATATTCTCCCCGCATTTCAAAAAACATGGCCTTTTTCATGACAATATCTTTGAGGGCGCCGACGACGTAATCGTTGCTGATATCTTCTCTCATGAACTTCGCGGCAGAGTCAGCATTGCTGGACATATCAAATGTACCATAGCTTTCTCGCATGTGTTTTTCTGTGATTTTATAGTGGTTGCCAAGCAGGACATCTAAATTACCCCCCATACTTTTTACGGCGTTGGCTGTCATCATTTCATCCACCACGCGGTTGCCCATACGCACGGTGCGCTTGTTCCCCTGGGAATCCGGCATGATTTCCATACCTTTTTCATCCTGCATAATCGCGACCTCGGCCATGACGCTATTAAGCCTGTTGGCGGCGGCCATGCGGCCATAGCCTGTAAGATCCTGCAACTCAATCGTCGCATCTGCAATATTGATATCACTCCCGTACTTCATTTGAGATTTGGTGAGGAGAGACTCGTACTGACTGCGTGTTTGTGCCGCGGCCTCGCGGGCGGCCTGACGTGCCAGATTCACCTGACCTTGCATGGCGTTTGCCCCAACGAGACTTGTGTAATTATCGCCTGCTCCCATTTCTGACACTTCCTTCGACCAATGGGCGCCACGCTGCGCGTTGGTGCTATCTGCCCAACGGGACATAAAGCCTTGTGCCAGCTTATTGTTGCCCCCACCACGGGCTGCCCAACCACGCACACGTTCTGGAGCTTGATAAAATTCGTTCAGCGTTTCTCCAATGGCATTCCCCACAATAGGAATACTGCTGGCGCCTCCCAAAACACCTTTGACAGCCCCTAAACCACCCGACAACCCACCGACCCAGAGTTTTTTACCCACACTCATATTGTGGATAGAATCTGCTCCACTTGCACCATAGGCTGTATCATCCATGGCTTCCAGACTTTTGAGAACATCCCCCTGTTTTTGGCCAATATAATCTGAGAAGCTTTTGTTTAGGTGACCTTTTAAATTTTCATTTGAATATGGTGATGCGCTGACGCTGGTGTTAATGCCTCGTTTTTTCAATTCTTCATTCAATGCAGCCGGTTGTTCCAAATTCATACTTTGGAGAGTACGTAACACATCCATCTGCTCATCTGTATTAAGCTTGCCGACGTTACGATCTACAATTTCCTTCATCCTATCGTCTGACAGGCTTCCATTTTTTTGAATACTCTCCGCGATTTCATTTTGAATGTTTGCCTGTGTTTGCAGACTTGCGTCTGACGCTTTAGCAAGATCTTGCTCGGCCTGCTGCCTTTGTTGTTCTGGCGTAAGATTGGACTGAGCTGCGGCTGCGCCAGAAGCGGCACTTTCTACAGCACCGATTTTATCCACATTTTCCAGCTTACCCCCTGCAACCTGAACCTGAAGGACGCCTGTGTTGGCAAACTGTTTTTGGGCATCTGTTTGCGGACCACCTGCAAGCTCTGGCAAAGCAGCCGCGCCACCGCCGCTGCCGCCTGTGGTGGGTGTAGGTGTATCTGCCGCGGCGATGGGGCTATCAGGATCATCCGGATTGAGCATAGGCGTGCTGCCTGCGACAGATTTTGCTGCAGAGGCGCTTGTTTTACTTACATTGTACCAGCCATTTGGTGTCTTCGTATATTCCCAGCTATTTCCTTGTTCATCTGTTATTGTAGCTGTGCTCTGATCGTTCTCTTCTGCATTTTGAAGCTGTTCTGCGATGGCGCCTGGCGTGAGGGCGCCATCTGTTTCATCTGACAAAGCTTGATACTGTTCAAGCGTCTTATCTCCTTTTTCAAGAGCTTCTCTCTTCTTCCGTTCTTCCTCTGTTTCTTCTCCTGTTTTCGCGGCACCAGCCAACTCTTCTACTTTGTTAACCATCCCCGTGGGATCCAGACCTCTTGCTGTATCTTTTGCCATACCCATAGCCGCTTTGCCTATGGCTGCACCGCCTTTGCTGCCTAACATACCTGCTGCACCCCCTGCGACCCCCCCTGCCGCAAGAGCCGCAACGGCCAAGAGCCCATTGGCGATGCGGTTACCGGCCTCGGCAGCCTCTTTAGCCGCACTATCCAGCTTGGCGAGTGAGCTGAGGTTACCGGGGTCTCCGATTTTGAACATGATGAAAAGCGTAAGGCCGATAGAGGAGAGATACAGGCCTGCCACACCCAACATGAGAAGGGCTGTTGCTGTTGTTTCTCCTGAGGAGCCCAGCGATGTCATGACGAGACCTGCGACGAAATCAATCACCATCCATGTGACAGGCACGAGCTTGAGCACAAGGACACTCATAATGGATAAGAAGAAGAGGCCCATGGCGTTGCTTGGAATGAGCAGGCCCATAATAAAGAGTACTGGAGTGACGACAGGGATTGCCGTGAGCGCCAGTGCCAGCAAGTGCTGCATAATCATAATAAACGCAACGGCTGTGGCCCCTGACACCCATGAGAGGGCGTTAACCGCTGCAGTCGACATCCACCCTGCCAGCGGCCCCACAATATGACCCCAGCCCGGAATGTTCTGCGGCATAAAACTACCCACTTTATCAATAAGCTCCTGCGGCATATTGGGGATATTATCTATATACCGCTGAGTGGTAACGCCTACGGTGGACATGTGGAGAGACTCTTTATTAAACCCCTCTCCTCCACATTGAGAGATGGCGTTACACATGCCCTTGGTTGCGGCATTTCTTGGAGACGCTCCATTACATATTGTTCCCACATCACAGGATTCATCATGCAGACAAGAGCAATAATCGGCAGAGACTTTATCACCAGGCTGCCCCGAAACTCCCATATTTGCATTACAGACATCCCGAGACGCTGAATCTGACAAAGTTCGGCAATCATTATTTTTTAACACAACCGGTTCTACATCACATTTTCTATAGGCAAGACCTCCAGATGCTGCGCTCGATGTACTTGTATCAAAATAACACTGCCTATTGTACTTTACCTTGACGACAGGCATCTTTGCGATCTCTGGCGTGCTTTTCATGAGATTGTAGAATTCTTCTACTTTCTCGTATCTGATATTATCTTTTTTATAATAATTATCTGGCGTATCTGTAAATGTATCTTGTCTCTTCGTTGCTTGGAGCGAGGTATCTTTTGCTGCTGTTGCCGTATCTGTCATAAAAAATGCCAAGGCGCTGGGGCCTCCAGATTTTCCAGTCATTCCTGAAAACATTGAATCTGAATATTTTGACTCAAACTCTGATTTAAGATCTGCAACAACTGTGGCAACATCTACTTCTGTTCCTATCAACTGGCCTTTTGTGCTATTCCCATAACGATCGGAGAGCTTTTGAAGACCTGATATATAATCTGACCATGCCGCAGAATCATCCGTAAGACCAACATCTTCTGGCGAGGACGGTAAAGCGATGGCGGGAGCGGCGCGGCGGTCTCCCTGAGCGCTACTATACGCCGCATCAATCTCTTTCCATACCTGCCCCATTGTATTAAGCGCGGCCGAATCCGATGTATCGTAGGCTGGATCATCTTTTGTCATCCATAACGGTTTGGGCGCTGTCCCCTGAAATGCCGGACACGTTTCATAAAACTCCGTTAGCGTGGCAGAAGACCCCGCAGAACTTGCATTGGTTGTATTGTTGGCGATTTGTGACTGCGACTGGGCACATTTAACCGCATTCACCATATCGGCTGAATTAAACAGATCGGCAAATAAAAGCTGTAGAATGGTCCCGTAATGCATGGCGAGCAACTGGGGCGTAAACCCACACACGCCAGATGTTCCTGCAATAGCGCTACTTTGCTGACAGCCGCCTCCACTTGCGGCTGAATCTATCGGGTAAAACAAAAGGCGGCTGTTATATGGCGCAAACAGCATAATCACCACCATGATAAACCATGTGGCAGCTGTTGTAATATTATGGTTCTTCTTGTTGAAGATCATCAACAAACCGCCAATAAGAGCGGCACACAGTGCTAAGTAATACAAGGCTGAACTTGCACCTGAGCCTGCAAGCCGACCAAACAAGGCCCACTGCAAAATAAAGGCGTTTTGAAGTGTGGCAACCTCTTGATCCAGCCCCAGCATAGGAAAACCACCCGCGGCGAAAGCACTTACAGGCATAGAAAAAGAAGCTATCCCTACGATAGCGATTATACTTAATAACTTGTGCCTTAATGGCTTCATACCCTTATTATGGGGATTGAGGATGGCGTTTTGCAAGGGGCTGCAAGGGGTTAATGATGTGGATTGGGGCAGGTTTATCACACTTTAAACACGCCTTTCCTTGTTAGGCTGCATTATGGCAAGTTTGGTGAATTTTATGGCCATTGACTTGCACAATCTTCATCTTGTACGCCATACTTAACTTATGAATAAAAATTTTTATATGGGCGTTAGCTTTCTGATTTTAGCATTGGCTGCTGGTTATGCTTTTTACATGAAGCGCCACGCAGCCCCCGACATTATCCCTGTTGTGTTTGAGCCTTTACCAAGCTCTGTGGCAGAGCGCGCTAAATCTGCTATTACAGACCAAGTTGGAACGGAGGCACTTTCTACCACTCTTCCCATTGAAACAACGGGAGTGAGCCTTGTGGGGCCTTTCCGCATGAGCCGCGTTATGAACCATGCTGATGACCTCTCTGTAGATGAACATGATGCCCATACGGACCATGCTGTTGAAGTGGCTCCTCAGGAAATATCCAGCTTGTTATTTATACGCAATGAGAATGCTCAACTTTGCTCACCTGAAGGTGATTGCCCTGTCACCCTGTTATCCCCTGCAACAGAGGATATGTCCCAGCAAGTTATCCTCCATACCTATGGTGTTAAAAGTATTGCGACTCAAGCGAACCCCACCAACATGAACCCTGACCTTGTGATTACCTATGGAAATGGCATGGTAACACGTTTGCGCTGGAACACGGATGATGAGATTCCTTTTTATGATGAGGCGGGAGAATAATGCGTCTCTTTATTTCCTTCCTCTCTCTTTTAAGTCTTCTTTTTTCACCCTTTGCTTATGCAAGCTTTGGGGCTGTTGAGCCTTCTTCTGCCATGGCTATGAAACTTGTTTGTGATGTTTACACGGCCGGAAGCGGCAACCTTATGCTGATGATTGGTTTTTTGGTTGCTGTCTATGGTTTGTTTACCATGATTGTGAAGGCGGCCTATAAAATGGGGATGGTTATGGTCATCTTTGGGGCTTTGATGACAGCCCTGCCTGGTATTGTGGTTTCTTTTTTGGAAGGAGGGAGCCACCTTATGTACCAAGCAGGACTTTCTGATAGCGATAACTCTACGATGATTCATGCAGCTATTTCTCAAGCTGGAAACTGTGATGCTATCCAAGTTGACTTCTCTTCTTATGACGGACTTTCGAATGACTTTTGGGCGGCGCCTACGGGCACCCCCGGCACTCCTGGCTACACGCCTGGTGGAGCAGGTTCGCGGGGTTCTCCTGGTATTAAACAAGCACAAAGTGTAAAGGGCGAGATTATTCGAGCCTCCATGGATATGAGCAATATGAGTTGCAGCGAAGGTGTGAACAGCAGTATTAACAACCTTGTGGGAGGCAACACGGGTAAGATCACAAGTTGTTTTAAAACAGGACGTAAATGCAGTGGATGCAGCGAGAACCATGGGGCCTTAGATGTTATAGCCACGAATATAGGGCGCCCCCCCATTACAACACCTCAAGCAGGAACTGTTAGCTTTGCCAGCTTTGTTGGTGGCTATGGTAACCGTGTGCATGTGAACCATGGCGGTGTTAAATCCAGCTACTCTCATATGTCTGGTATTGCTGTCAGCATGGGGCAAAGTGTTGCTGCGGGTGACCAAGTGGGAACCATGGGGAACACGGGCGGTAACTATGCTGTTCACCTTCATTACGAAAACCATGAAGGCGGCATGAAAGTAAACCCCTGCGGCAAGCTTGGGATTAGCTGCTAGGCGCCCCTTTTAGGCGAGGCGCAGGCGACCTGTTAGGACGGTGAGTTGGGGGAGCGTGAGATCGGCTCTTTTGCCCAGGCTTCCTATCAGCTTTTGATACCTGTTATAGCCTTGGATGAGCTGCGGCATGTGGCCTTGCACATCTTCCGGTGACACCTTCTTTTCTATCAGGGTACGGGCGAGGGTATGCTGGCGCGTGAGGAGCTCTTGCAGCAGCATGCTGGTGGCCTGACGCGTCCAATCGTCCCCTTCTCCCTCCAGCCTGCGAATACTTTGATTAAGCCTTGGCAGGTGCAGCGCCTCGCTCACGGCGAGCAGCATGGTCATCGCATTTTTTTGCTTGCTGCCTGTTTGCTCGGCCAGTATCACGGCCTCTGGCCAGACGACCATGAGCCCTGTGTGACCCAGTTTTTCTGCCAGATTTTGCGGGAGGCCATCCTTCTTCCAGCCCTCCACCCGTTCCTTCACCATGACTTCTGTTTGGCCAGGGACGCCCTGACCCAAGGCGGTAAAACCTTCTTTTGGCAGGGTGAGCTTGGCCCGCCACAGCGCACCATCCAGCGGTTGAGGATGGGCGAGGAGCCATGCGGCAAGCTGGGAGACGGCGCTCCGCAACCGTACCCCTGCGGCCCGCACGGTGGCGAAAGGCGCGGACGTGGTATCCATCTCCTCCCACACGGTGCGGGCATCGGTGATTTCCATCGCTAAAAAGAGGGCGTGGACCACATGATCCAGCCCCAGCGCATTCTCTCCCCTGAGGGTGGCGGCTTGCGTGAGGCCAAGGCGGTTAACGAGCGTGTTGACCACGGCCATCTCTGCCAGGGTGCTGCGCAAGGGGTGCGACGTGACAAGTGTCTCCCACTTTTGTTTGCCAAAAGCGGCCTTGATGGAGGCAGGAAACGCATTTTCTACCCAAGGCATAAGACACTCATCGTTCAACCAGTTTTCACCCGCGATGGCGGCACGCAGAGCGCGTTTGGTGGCGGCGAGAAGCACGGCAAGTTCCGGCCGCGTGTACTTGCCGTCTTTTCTTTCCTGCAGGTGAGCGGCACTTGGCAAGCCTTCCCTTTTGGGAGAGACGAAGCCTTGTTTTGAAAGCTCTGACTGCCACTGCGAAAGCGAGGCGTGCGCGCTGGACGGCGCCATGACGGCCAGAGTGATGGCCCAGTTTTGAGCGTGATTATTGGCGAGCACCTGCGCGGCAATTTCTTCTGTTGCGGCGGCGAGAAGTTTATCTCTCTCTTCCCTTTTCAGCCAGCCACGAGCTTCGGCATCTGCCAGCAGAATCTTCAGGTTTACCTCGTGATCCGACGTATCCACACCTGCGCTGTTATCCAGCGCATCCGTATTAAGAGCGACGCCCCGGTGCGCAAGCTCTACCCGCCCCATGGTTGTGATGCCGAGGTTACCGCCTTCTCCGATAATTTTTGCGTGCACGTGCTTGGCATCCACCCGCACGGCATCGTTCGCTTTATCGGACGCGGCGGTGTGAGCCTCGAAGCTTGCCTTGATATAGGTGCCGATGCCGCCGTTCCAAAGCACATCTGCCGGGGCTTTGAGAATGGCCTGAATGAGGGCTTCCGGCTCGGTCGGGCCTGCGGGCATATCCAGCACTTTGGCCGCTTGCGCGCTGACGTTAATGGACTTGGCCGTGCGAAGATACACCCCGCCACCGCTGCTTATCAGCTTTTGGGTATAGCCATCCCAACCGCATTTTTCCTTGAACATGCGCTGCCGCTCTTTAAAACTTTCGGCGGGATCCGGGTTTGGATCCAGAAAAATATGCTTATGGTTGAACGCGGCGATAAGTTGCACGTTTTTATCCCTTAACAGGCCATTGCCGAAGACGTCTCCAGCCATGTCTCCGATACCGATAACCGTAAGCGGTCTCTCCTTACCGGGTGAGATACCCAACTGGCTGGCATGGTGCGCAACGCTGACCCATGCGCCCCGTGCGGTGATACCCATGGCCTTATGATCGTACCCTTGCGAGCCGCCGCTGGCGAAGGCATCTTGCAGCCAGAAGCCACGATTTGTCCCCTCCCAGAAATCTGCCTGCATGGCGGTGATGTTTGCTAAATCGGAAAATGTGGCGGTGCCTTTATCCGCTGCGACGACGAGGTAGGGATCGGGCTCATCCCGACATACCACGCCACGGGGAGGCAGAACCTGATCTGCCTCGCGGGTATCTGTCACGCTTAAAAGCGCCCGAATAAACCGCACGTAGCACTGTTGAATGACGGTGCCGGCCTCCGCCCTCTCTGCCGGCAATACCTGCTTGATGACAAAGCCACCTTTGGCCCCTGTGGGGACGATGATGACGTTTTTCTTCACCTGAGCATCCATGAGTGCCAGCACCTCTGTACGGAAATCCTGTGGTCTATCCGAGTACCTTAACCCCCCGCGTGCGACGGGGCCGCCGCGAAGATGCGCGCCTTCTACCGTGGGGTGGCTGACGAAGATTTCTCTATACGGGAGCGGTTGGGGAAGCTCGGGAATGAGGGATGAATTGAGCTTGATGGCGAGGGCATCCTCCTCATCTCTCCCCCAGGCATTGGTGCGCAGCATGGCGGTGGCGATGTGCCACAGCAGGGTGAGCACCCTCTCCTCTGCATTGGTGGCGACCTGTGCAAGGCCTGACTGCCACAGGGTTATGGCGGCCTCTTCCATACGCTTGCGGGCGGCCCCGCTGAAACCCGGCTGCAACCGCGCCCGCACCAACGCCACAAGGGCGCCTGCCATGGCGGGATGTGCCAACAGCACGGGCCGTGTTTCTGCCCCGTGGAAAAAAGGCCCTACCTGATGGGCGTAGGCGACGATGGCTCTGAGCATGGTTACATCAAACCGGCTGAGGCTGGCGGTAAGAATAAGACGGCTGAGATCATCCTCCTCATCCTGCCCGGCGAGGGCAGCCATCATAGCCTCTTGCAGCAACGGCAGACGCTGCGTGGCCTCGGTTGCGCCTACGCCCCCCGGCAAAGGTGCGCTGAGGACGTGCACCCACATGGTGACACCTTCTGCGCCCAGCGCGTGCGGCTCTTCGCTATCTACCGCCAGCCCGAAATGGGCGAGCAACGGAACGAGGCGGGACAGTGGAAACCGCGCGCC
>PFND01000077.1 GCA_002791805.1 Alphaproteobacteria bacterium CG_4_10_14_0_8_um_filter_53_9
GCAAAGCGGTGAAAAAATCCAGCCACACAGCCCGCCGTTTTGGAGAGAGATCGGTACGGTAAAACGCGCGATAAAACCAGTAATCATCGTAATCGGCAGGTATGGCTAAAGCGCGCCGCCAGCGTTTTTTAAGGGTATCCGCACGGGTAAGGTGGCCGCGCAAACGCACCATACGTTCCAGCGGGTCACGCAGGGTAAAAGGCTCTGCTTTACGGGCGAGCGCGGCAAATGGCGCAGGCGCATGGTTTTTTATCCACGCGACAGGAAGCCTCAGGGGGAAAAGAAAACCGAGCCAGGGCGTTAAGCGTTGGTACCACTGGGTGTAATGAGAATATCCACCAAAAACCTCATCGCCGCCATCACCTGTGAGCACGACAGTCATGTGCTCGCGCGCAAGGGATGAGACTTCAAACGTAGGGAAGGCGCTCGTATCCGTAAACGGTTCATCAAACCAATCGCGCAGTTCGTGTTGGTGCTTGTTCACATAAGAGGCCCCAAGGGTGCGGGAGATATGCCGCGTGCCCAGATGTGCCGCCACAGCATCCGCAAAGGCGGTTTCATCCACGGCTCTATCCTCAAACCCGATAGAACAGGTGGTGAGATTGCGCACATGACGCACCGCCTCGGCACACACGATAGATGAATCCGTCCCCCCGGAGAGAAAAGCTCCCAGCGGCACATCCGCAATCAGCTGATCTTTGACAGATCCGCCAATGGCCGCACGTATCAAGGCCACGGCGTCGTTTACATCCGTCACATCCATGGGCGTCTCCAGTGTCCAGTAGCGTGTCGGCGGTGTGGTGATCGTACCTGTCTCAAGATCCCACACAAGGTAAGAGGAAGGCGGCAGCTTAAAAATACCCTGATAAAGCGATTTGGGTGTGGGGATATATCCGTACGTCAGCACATCATAAACGGCGGTGGCATCGGGCAGCAAAGCCTCTTCGCCGTACCATGCCACAAGGGCTTTCAGTTCAGATGCCCACGCAAGCTGGCCATCTTTAATCCCGTAATAAAGGGGCTTAATCCCCGCATGGTCGCGCGCAAGGGTCAGGGTATTTGCCGTGGTATCCTGCAAGGCAAGGGCAAACATGCCTTCCACACGGTTCAGCATATCCGTAAAGCCAAAGGCACGGGCCGCGTGCAGCATCACTTCACTGTCAGAGGTTCCCTGAAAAACAGCGCCATGTTCGCGCACAAGCTCGTCGCGCAGGGCCGTATAGCCATAAATCTCACCGTTGACCGTCAGGTGCGCGCCGTCTGCCACAAGGGGCTGGGTGCCGGTATCGGAAAGATCAATAATGGAGAGCCGCGCATGGCCCATAAACACCCCGTCTTTAAGGGTGTGGTTCTGGCCGTCTGGCCCCCGGTGAGAGAGGGTGGCCAGCGCACGCCCCGCGCGGGAGAGATCTCTCGCCGCAACACCCGTAGAACCGAAAATTCCGCACATAATCGTTTATGCAAATGCCTTAAGGGCGGCAATAATTCGGGTCACATCCTCATCGGAAAGGTTGGGATGGAGGGGGATGCTCAGGCAATCTTCGTTAAGGGCTTCGGCGTTAGGCAGGCGTTTATCCATCTGGCCATAAAGGGGGTTGAGGTGTAACGGGTGGTAGCGGAGCGTTGTATAGATTTCTTGGTCAAAAAGGGCCGCGGCCAGGTCATCGCGCTTGCCGTTTGTGACGCGCAGGGCATAGGTAAAGTAACTGTGGGTATCGCCTTCGGGGGCATCCTTGGGGCAAATAATCCAATCCACATCCGCAAGCTCAGCCTGGTACCGCTCCCAAATTTCTTTGCGGCGCGCTTGAAGGTCAGGAAGTTTTTCTAACTGAGCAACACCCATGGCGCCAGCAATATCCGAAGGATTCATTTTAATAAACGGTTCGGTAATGCTGTATTCCCACCAGCGTTTTTTGCCGTGTTTGCTGGCCTCAAAGCCAGATTTTTCAATCCCGCAGTAGCGTAGTTTTTTGGCGCGTGCCGCCATATCTGGGTAGCGCGTGGTCAGGCCGCCGCCTTCGCCCACGGCAAGATTTTTTACGGCATCAAAACTGTAAATGCCCACATCTCCCATGCTCCCGCACAGCTTTCCATTATGGAAACTATCCACCGCATGGGCGGCATCCTCAATCACAGGGTAACCAAGGGCGAGAATTTCCTCCATGAGCACGGGCAGGCCCGCATAATGCACCACCATAATGGCAGCAGTTTTATCGGTTATCTGGGCTTTTACTGTCTCGGCAGTTACGTTCATGGTGGCAAGGTCAACATCGGCCATTACCGGGGTGCAGCCGGCAAGTAGCACTGCCTGCGCGCAGGATACCCACGTAAAAGTAGGCACAATCACCTCAGAGCCTTTAGGCAAGTTGAGAAGGGTCACCGCCATATAAAGGGCATTACTGCCGCTATCCACCATTAAAAAATGATCAAGGTTGCCGTGGGCGGCAAAGCCTTTTTCAAAGGCGGCTACCTTGGGGCCCATCCCCAGCCATTGAGCCTTCAGGCTCCCGGCAATCGCATCAATCTCCTCTTGGCCAACTTTGCTACCAAAAACATTAATCATCGGCATGGGGGGGTTCTCCTCTTCGCTTATATTCAGCCAGAGATTAACGTGTTTTTAAAAAGGTGGCTAGGCACATGCCTAGGCAAGCGGAGCTTTTGTGACAGATAAGGCAGGAATGTTAGGCACGGGGAGGGCATAACGCACAAAGGCAATGCCGTCTTTTTCCCCCTCACCTGTGGAGACAAGGCCCAACTTTTCATACCAGCCACGCACAGGGTTATCTCTCAGCACCACGCAGCTTATAGGCAGGCGGTAGGTTTGCCCAAGGTAAGCAAGCATAAGGCTAAAGGCCTCGCCCATGGTAAAAGTGGCATTATCTTCAGGCACGCCGCGTAAAATATTGTAAAGGTCAAGAGTGCCATCTTCCAGGCGGTAGCCCATACACCCGACAGGCAGCCATGTGTCAGTATGGTGGCTTTCCACCATAAACATAAAGTCGTCTTTGTTGGAAAGGTGTTTGCTCATCCACCCCGCCTGCTGCTCGGGCGTAATATCTTTTTGATAGAAAAAAGCCGTTTTATGGGCATTCTTCCAAAGGCGCAGGTTTTCGGCATCGTCCATAGTGGCAAGGCGAAGGCGGAAGGCAGGGTTAGGCCCCGTAAGAACAAACATACTTAAATGCTTTCGTCTTTGATAATCTTGACACCATGTTCAGGGCTCCATGCCTCGGCTGTGGCACGGGCGGCAAGGCTCATGGCGGCAAGGCTGTCTTGGTGGGCAAAGGCATGGCGAATATGCGCCACCATGGCCTCGGGACTATCAGCTTCATACAGCCACCCGTTCACACCGTGCTGCACACGGTCAAGCGCCGCACCGGCACCCACACTCCCAATCACAGGTGTTCCCAGGGTATGGGCAAAAATAGTACCGCCAAAGGCATCAAAGCGGGCAGGGTGAATAAACAGATCGGAGGCCGCAATCAACGCCTTAAAATCCTCAAATTCCATCCAGCCCTCAAAGGTCAGGAGATCTCCGAGATCTGCCTCCTCAGCCTGAGCTTTCAAGGCCTCTTCTTCGGGGCCTTTACCAATCAAAACGGCTTTAATGCGGGTGCGCTCTTCGGGGGAGAGTAACGCAAGCGCAGCGACAAAAACATCATATCCTTTATCATGCACCAGGCGGCTTCCCGTAGAAAGCAGCAGGTGTGCATCTGTCGCCCCGTATTTCTTGCGCATACCAGGTATCGCGTTGCCAAAGGTAGCTTTGTCTTCTGTAATATCCACAAAAATAGGCAGGTTTGTCAGGCGGTCAGGAGAAAATTCACGGGCCTTAAAAGCCTCAACCGTCATGTGTCCCACACAAAAAACATGGGCGCGGGATGTCTTCAGCACGCCATAAAAAAAGTTCCGTAAAAGCTTTTTGGGTAAGCTGCGCGGGGTGTCATCCTGAGGCAAATCAAACCACACATTATAAGGCCGGCGCAAAAGCCAGAACAAAAGCATGAGAAGGCGGGTGTTGATGTTCATCCATCCCACAATCAAAAACCTCACATCGCGCGGTTGGCAAAGGCACCACAGCAAAAATTTCAAATCAGGGAGGCGCGGACTGTAAAAGCGCGCGGGCTGAATGGCATTCGCAAGGTCAGCCTTAAAATCATATTTGGCAGCATGGGGGGTGCAGTACCAAAGGGTCAGCTGGGTATCTTTATCTGCCGCCGCTGCGGCCAAAAGCACGTTGTTATGGGGGGTAGGGATATCTTGAATAACAGCTAAATGCATCGCGCTAGCCTTTATATTTTTCTATGTACCAACGCACGGTTTCAATCATACCTTCATCAAACTCATGGGCATAATGCCAGTTAAGGTCGCGCTTAATCTTGGTAGGGTCAATGGCGTAGCGGCGGTCGTGCCCGGCACGATCTTTCACGTAGCTTATCTGGCTTTTGTAGCTGCTGCCGTCAGCCTTGGGGGCCTCAGCGTCCAAAAGCTCACAGAGGTATTGGGCGATAAAATTGTTATCCCGTTCGTTGCGGCTGCCAATGTTGTAGCTCTCACCGCTGATACCTTTATGAAACACCGTGTCCAGCGCCACACAATGGTCGTGCACATGCAGCCAGTCGCGTATGTTTTTACCATCGCCATAAATAGGGATGTTATCACCCGCAAGCGCCTTGCGGATAACGGTAGGGATAAGCTTTTCATCGTGCTGGCGTGGCCCGTAGTTATTAGAGCAGTTGGACATCGTCGCATTCAGCCCAAAGGTATGATGATAACTCCGCACCACAAAGTCGCCTCCCGCTTTGCTTGCGGCATAAGGCGGGTTGGGGGCATAAGGCGTGGTCTCGCTGAAAAGTCCTTCATCTCCCAGGCTTCCAAAAACTTCATCCGTGCTGGTTAAGTGAAAACGGGCATGTTCGTATCCGGGCTTCACCTCTCCGGGCCCGTTCATCCAATGACGATACGCCACATCGGTAAGCCGCTGTGTCCCAATCACATTGGTCATGAAGAAAATTTCAGGCCCTAAAATAGAATTATCCACGTGGCTCTCGGCAGCTAAATGGATAACGCCTTGAATATCATGGGCCGCAAAAAGCTTTTCCAGTAACGCACGGTCACAAATGTCGCCTTCCACAAAGGTGTGGCGGGGGTGGTCCATGGCATCGCCAAGGTTGGCGGTATTACCGGCATAGGTCAGCTTATCAAGGTTGATAATATGGTAATCTGGATAAGTTTCCAGCATATGGCGTACAAGGTTGCTGCCAATAAAGCCTGCGCCGCCTGTAATCAGAATGTGAGTATGCGCCATAAAATTCCTTCTTTTTTATCGGGGATAAGTTAGCCGTTTAAGCATGTTTGGGCAAGGGGAGAGCCTTGGGCGGCGGCGCTTGTGGGTCGCGCACTGTTTCTAAAAGATATTGTCCATAACTGGTCTTTTTAAGAGGCTCTGCAATAGAGAGAACATCTTTCGCCGTAATCCATCCATTCAAAAAAGCCACTTCTTCAAGGCAGGCAATTTTAAAGCCCTGGCGGTGCTCCACAGTTTGGATAAAGCGACCCGCTTCCAGTAAATCATCATAGGTGCCGGTGTCCAGCCAGGCAAAACCACGGCCTAAAACTTCCACATTCAGGGTTCCCTGTTCCATATAAAGCCTGTTGAGGTCCGTAATCTCCAACTCGCCCCGGGCAGAAGGGGTGAGGGTTTTAGCAAGCTTCACCACATCATTGTCGTAAAAATAAAGCCCGGTTACGGCAAAGTGGCTTTTGGGGTCGGCAGGTTTTTCTTCAATGCTTATCGCGCGGCGGTCGGCATCAAATTCCACCACACCAAAAGCGCGTGGGTCTTTTACGTGGTAGCCGAAAACGGTGGCACCCTTATCGCGCGTGACGGCACGCTTGAGCATGGGAGAAAACTGGCTCCCGAAGAAAATGTTGTCACCCAGAATCAGGCATACAGAGTCATCGCCAATAAAATCTTCCGCCAAAATAAACGCCTGAGCAAGGCCATCAGGGCTGGGCTGAGCCTTGTACTCGAGAGAGATACCCCACTGGCGGCCATCCCCCAAAAGCTCTTTAAATTTATGTTGGTCTTGGGGGGTGGTGATAATCATGATATCGCGGATTCCCGCCAGCATGAGGACAGAGAGAGGGTAAAAGATCATCGGTTTGTCATAAACAGGAAGCAGCTGTTTAGAGATAAGCTTGGTCGCAGGGTAAAGCCGCGTCCCATTTCCGCCTGCTAAAATAATACCTTTCATAAACCTCACCTTTTCTTGATAGTTCTATGTACCAAAAGCAGCGTTATCTTACAAGGCAAGGTGGTTAAAACCGCGCCCGTACCGCCTGCAGGCCATAAGCTTCGGCACGGCAGATATTGGCATCATCAAGGGCCTCAACCGAGATTTGCCCCACACGGGGTAGCGGATAAAGGGGTACCTCTGGCAAACGGTAAGGGCTTAGCAGGCAGGTGCGCGTGGGGGTTTCGGTGCAGGCGGCAAGCTCGGCCATGTGCAAACGGTGCTGGCTTTGGGCCAGCAAGGCCACAGGGGCCGCCTGAAGGATGAGGATAACGCTTGCCGCCACGAGAAAAGACCACCCGCCCTTGGCAAGGCGAGGGTAAAGCGGGGCAATCTCGTGCACCGCCGTAAGGGTCGCCATCATCAAAAATACCCATCCAAGCGCAAACGCCGCCGGCGAGATAAGAAGGCTCATCAGCGCCCCCAAAAGCCATAAAAGAGTGTGACGCGCGGGGATGTTGGTGGTGAGGGTGTCGCGCAAGCCCCGTGGCACCCACAAGGCCATAAACAGAGCCATGGGGATAAGAAGCGGCAAGGCGGTAAGGAGAGAAGAGGGAAGAGAGTTCCCTAAAGGTTTAACAGGAGAGAATAGCGCCCCCGCCAGCAACGCCAGCATGCCCACCATCCCCCATGGGGGCAGGCTGGTGCGGCCCGTGCGGCGTTGCTGCCAAAGGGCATCCGCCATAAATAAAAGTGTCAGGGCGCTCACGGTGGAGGCTGCCACAGGCAACCATGCCCCCGCACCCGCGGCCAAAAGCACCCAAAGCATCATGCCAAGGGGGCCGTAAGGGCTTATCACATCCTTCCCGCCTGTCAGCCAGCGATAAGGCATCAAAAAGAGCAAAAACGGCAGCACAGGCCAAAAGCGGGCCAGAGCCTCAGGGGCAAAAAATAAACGGATAGACGCATCGGGTAAACTCAGCAGCAGCAAGGCCGCCACGGCCACAGGCCACGCAAAGCCCACAGGGGCCTCGGGCCCGCGCACCATTCGCACAACAACAAAGGCAAGGCTGGCAAATACCAAACCGTTCACGGCAGAAAAAGCAAAGAGAGACGGCAGTCCCGCCGCACATTCCATGGGCACAGCCAGAGAAAGCCCTGTGGCCAAAAGCGCAAGAAGAACAAAAACAACCATAGCCCAAGCTATCACGCAGGTTTTTATGTATGCAAGCAGGTCGCCCACAAACAAGGCGCTAAAATGAGGGCGTATAAACAACATGTGCCCCGCCTATCAAAGGCGGGGCACATAAATGTCGCGGGTGGAGCTACGCCGGCACTAAACCTTTGTGGCGTTCCAGCAAGATTTTGAGCATCTCGGCAAAGGATTGAACAGAGTATTCACCCCCCCATTTTTTCCCCATCACCGCGCTCATAAGGCCAGTCTCAAAGATGGCCATAAGATTCATGGCATCCTTCTTGAGGGAGAAGTTTTTGGTGCCGGGCGCCTTAGCGGTCTTTTTCCAATCCTGGGCAATAAGCATCAAAGCGATGCTCATGTAATCAAGGGTGGAAGAGCGAATGGGACGCCCTTCTTCAGAAAATTGAATGACTTCATCAAGCGTTTCCATGAGAAGATCATGTTGGGCTTGGTCAGAAACGGTAGGGTCAGTCATGGTGAGCCTCCTGCTCTAGAGTAAATATGCATAAAAATGTATACGTATAAACATAAATGTCAACCCATAAAAAAAAGGCCCCGAAGGGCCTTCCGCAGTCAAAATAGATGCCTAAGGGCGTGTGGAGTTCTCGGCAAGGCGCCGTTCGATAATCTCACGCATGGTGGCGGCCACAGCCAAAACGCCATCTTCGTCATTCAGTTTATTGGCATCCACGGCGTTGATGAAAAGCTGCGCGGAGGCGAGAAGATCCTTTACATCATGCAGATAAGAAAAGTCGTGGGTTCTCTGGTGTGCTTCGCGCCAACCTCGGACAAGTTCACTAACACCTATCTTAAAAAAGGTGCGATCAGTGGAGCTCAAGTGAAAATTGCTGCGTCGCATGAAAGGAAGGCGGTCATCCAACATCTTGGTAACCATGTCGGCAGCAGGTTTTTTGGTAACAAAACCAGGGGAACGGGACATAAGAGCCTCCTGCTCTAGAGTAAAATCAAATAAAACGTATACCAATACATAGTTAAGTCAATAAAAAAAGGCCCCGAAGGGCCAATAAGCAGGCAAGACTACCAGCGGAAGTGAGCAAAAGCGCGGTTGGCTTCGGCCATTTTGTGGGTATCGTCTTTTTTCTTGAAAGCCCCGCCGCGGCCGTTCACCGCGTCAAGGATTTCGTTGGTAAGACGGTCTTCCATGGTTTTCTCGTTGCGCTTGCGGGCAAAATCCACCAACCAACGAATGGCGAGGGATTGCGCACGGTCGGGGCGCACTTCCATCGGCACTTGGTAGGTCGCACCACCCACACGACGGGAGCGAACTTCCGTCTCGGGCTTCACATTGTTAAGGGCGCTATGGAAAATTTCCATAGGGTTTTTATTTCCCTTGCTTTCAATGTTGGAAAGGGCTGCATAAACGATTTTTTCAGCAGTTCCTTTTTTACCGGCCAGCATAACTTTGTTAATGAATTTGGTCAGCACGATATCGCCAAACTTGGCATCGGGCAGGGTTAAGCGTTTTTCAGCAGAACGACGACGCATGATAAAATCTCCTTATTTCGTTCTTATTTGGCCGCGCCGGCTTTAGGCCGCTTGGCACCATACAAAGAACGGCTCACAGTACGGTTCTTCACACCTTGGGTATCGAGGGCACCACGAACAATGTGGTAACGCACACCCGGCAAGTCTTTTACGCGGCCGCCGCGGATAAGCACGACGCTGTGTTCTTGCAGGTTGTGGCCTTCGCCGGGGATATAAGCAATAACTTCGTAACCGTTGGTAAGGCGCACTTTGGCAACTTTACGCAAGGCAGAGTTAGGCTTTTTCGGTGTGGTGGTATAAACGCGTGTGCAAACGCCGCGCTTTTGCGGGCATTCTTTCATCGCGGGGGATTTGCTGCGGGCTTTTTGAAGCTCGCGGGGCTTGCGAACAAGCTGATTAATGGTAGGCATATCTATGATAGTTCCCATTGGTTTCTCTGTGCTTTCCCGTGGTCTGCTAAGGGGGGCAGGCGGTACTCCGTTGCTTATCTGTTAACCAGATGAAGGGCTTATGAGGATTTCTCCCCCCGCTGTCAAGCATAAAAAGCGTCCGCTCTTTGGGCAAAAAAGAAAAAGCAGCCGATGACACAGAGCAGGCGCAGGCGTAAGGTGGCGGTATGAAAAAACATGACATCCTCATTATTGGCGCCGGCTTGGCCGGCTTAAGGGCAGCATTTGAAGGGGTGACCGCAGGTCTGGATACCGCCGTGGTCAGCAAAATCCACCCGCTGCGCAGTCACTCCTGCGCCGCGCAAGGGGGGGTAAACGCCGCCATCAACCCCAAGGATGACTGGCACGATCACGCATATGATACTGTTAAAGGAGCCGATTATATCGGCGATCAGGATGCGATCGATATGATGTGCTCCGAAGCCCCTCAAGCCGTGCTGGATCTGGACGCCATGGGCTGCCCGTTCAGTAGAGAAGAAGACGGCACTATTGCCCAGCGCCCCTTCGGCGGTCAAAATTTCCCTCGCACGGCCTACGCGGCGGATAGAACAGGCCACGCCATGCTGCACACCCTGTGGGAACAGGCGATCAAATACGGTGTCAAAATTTACGACGAGTATTTCCTCATGGAACTCACCAAAAGCGGAGACCAGGCCAACGGCGCCGTGGTGATGGATATTAAAACGGGCGGGCTGCACCAAATCAACGCCAAAGCCGTGTGCCTGGCCACAGGGGGCTACGGCCGTCTGTTTGCCAGCAACACCAATGCGATGACAAACACAGGCGATGGTATCGCCCACGCCATGCGCGTAGGGGCCCCCGCGGCGGATATGGAATTCGTGCAGTTCCACCCCACAGGCCTGCGCAGCAGCGGTATTCTTATCTCAGAGGGTGTGCGCGGTGAAGGCGCCTACCTTATTGGGAAAGACGGTGAGCGCTTCATGCACAAATACGCCCCCAACAAATTAGAGCTTGCCAGCAGAGACGTGGTCAGCCGTGCGGAGATGACCGAAATCAACAACGGCAACGGTAAAAACGGCGCGATCTTTCTGGATGTCCGCCACTTGGGGAGAGATCTTATCTTGGAGCGCCTGCCCCAAATCCGCCAATTGAGCATCGATTTTGAAGGCGTAGATCCCATCGAGCAACCTATTCCCGTGCGCCCCACCTGCCACTACACCATGGGCGGCATCCGTACCGATAAATATGGCCAGAGCATCCGCATTAAAGGCCTGTTTGCCGCAGGCGAGGCCGCCTGTGTCAACGTGCACGGGGCCAACCGTCTGGGCGCCAACAGCCTGCTGGAGACCATTGTTTACGGAAAAATCACCGGCAAAGCCATGGTGAAATTTGCAAAAGGCGTGGCAGAGGCCCCCGCCGCCAACCCCGATAATCTTGCCAGCGTCTCTGCCCGCATTGCCGCCCTTAAAGCACGGCCTAAAAAGGATGGCGTGCGCCAGTCAGATATCCGCACCGCACTCACCGAGGCCATGAACGAAAACTGCAGCGTGTTCAGAGATGAAGAACGTCTGGCCAAAGCCATGGCCGCCGTGCAAAAAGCCAAGGCGGATTATGCCAAACTGTACGTGGATGATAAGGATGACGCCTTTAATACAGATGTGATTACCGCGCTGGAACTCGAAAATCTGATTTTGTTAGGGGAAGCCAGCGTGCTGGCCGCCCAGGCCCGTAAAGAGAGCCGCGGCGCCCACAGCAGGGAAGATTTTCCTAACAGGGATGATGTGAACTGGATAACGCACATCACCTCCGTAGTGAACGATAAAGGAGAGGTGGAACTGGGCCGCGATGCGGTAAGAACCACCGGCAACGATAAATACGCCCCGCAAGAACGGAAATACTAATGTTACCGCTATGGCTCACGCACACCTTTTTGGCGTTGCTGGGCTTTAGCGGCATTTACATTTTTATTACGTTGCTAACACGTGGCGGCCTTCATCCAATTACGTTAAATTTCTGGTTCTTTCTTTTAACAGCCATAGGCTTTTATATTTTGAGCTTGTTTATGCATCAAAGTCTGAGTGTTCCCTCAAAACACTATGGCTTGCTGGCCGGGCTCATTATTGTTGCGGTATTTGGGAACTTGTTTTCCGTGTACGCATACGCTTCAGCCCCGAACGCAGCGTATGCAACCGCGATTATTTCAACAGCAACAGTAGCTTTGGCTTTATTTAGTTATGTTTTCCTTGCCGCCCCATTTTCAGCACTAAAGTTTATAGGGATAATTCTATCAGTCGTAGGTGTTATCTTAATTAGCTTTGGTTCAACAAAATAATCGCGTGAACACCTAAGCTTAAAAAAGAACCCATTCCCAAGCGTGTCACCCCGAGTGGCGGAAAACTTCCCGGCTTTGCCGGGTTAGTTTTTGGCACACCTCGGGGCTACAGTCTCACCTTGCAAAAAGCCAAAAAGCAGCACAAACCCAACCTCAATCCTACTTAATGACTTAATCACTTAAGCAAAGTTAATCCTTGCCAAGCAAGGCGCGACAGCCCTAATCCCTAGTCACTAATCCCTAGTTACTAGGTCCCAATCTCCACAACAGTCCCCACCCGCAAATAAGGCAATAACGCCTCAAAATCGGCCCGCTTGAGCGCCACACACCCCTCGGTATGGGGCGCCCCCTCTCGCCAAATGTGGAGGAAAATGGCACTCCCCCGCCCGCTCACGGCATGGGGATAATTGTACCCCAGCACCACCACATAATCATAGGCGCTATCCTCACGGCACATCACCTCATGGCTGGCGCTAAAAGGCAGGGGAACGAGCTGGTTGTAAAGGGGGTGATCAGGGGCGTCGCACCAGCCCATGCCCGCATCCATAGGGCGCCAGTCCATGTCGGGCACAGCGGGGGCAGGCACACGGTCGGGGCGGTAAAAACCAAAAAGCACAGGCCAGCGGCCAAGGGGCGTCGCCCCATCACCCTCGCGCTTCTCCTCGGCAGAGATAACCCCGCTGCGGCCAATCAGGGCCTCAAAATCATACCTCTCAACGCTCAAGCGTGCGTGCGAACCGTCTATCGACATAATCCGCAAATGAGATGTCATGTTAAGATTCTAAAAAGTAGTCAAAATCAGGCCGAGCATCCCGTATAGAAAAAGCCTGTTTCATGCGCTCAGGAGAAAAAATCTCTAAAATCTCAAATTCACCAGAAGTGGTATTTTGAATGTAGTCTAAGGTAATATTGCGAATATAAATCATCCCCCAATAAACCCATTTACCATCAATGTTTTCAACAAGAAAAACACGGATACCATAGGTTTGATAAAATCTTAAATCGGGTTTTGTAAACTGAAAAATTTTGCCCTTGAGGTAATCTGGTGCATAGGGTGTGACGAGGTGTTTTTGTAAATCAAATTCTGCAGGAAAACCCTGCGCACGGGTCATCTGAAGTGTATCATTGGTAATAAGTTTTCCGCCCATGCTCAATACTACAAAGTATTGAGCAAAGTATCAAGAAGAACTTAGCTGCGGCTCACCTTCATCAACACCAGAAACTCGGTGTCCAGCCCGCGCACATTAGCCCGCTGGAAGACTTCCCCAAGGCCGGGTATCTGGCGGAGCATGGGCTCGTAGCTGCTCTGCACGGTGGTGTTGTTCTCCACGAGGCCACCAATAGCGTAAATGCGGCCGTATTCCATCACCATATCCTGGTCAATCACGTTGTTGGAAAGCTCAGGCACAAGGTTGGTCACTTCGCCGTTGGTTCCAATGCTGGTCTTAATGCTGGTGTCTCCGGCCTTGCTGGCAATGGAGAGGCGGAAGCGCATCTGAACATGGCTCTTCCCGATAAAGGGCAGCACGCTCATCACCGTTCCGCTGTTCTTAAAGCGGGCCTTATCCTGACGGGATCCAATGGTGATATCGCCCGTGCTGGTGGTGTTCTGGGTCACTTCGGTCTCCACATATCCCAGCTGACGCGTGACAGAAACGCGGGAGAGCTGGTTGTTGCGGGCCATAATCGTGGGGGTGGATATCGTGTAAACATCGCCAAGCTTGCTGAGGGATTGAAGCACCAGCGCCATGTTGTCGCCGCCGCTTGCAAGGGTAAAGAAGCCACCCACCTGGCTGCCGCGGGTAATGCGTCCATCGGCAAAAAAGCCAATAGAGTTCAGGGCCGATCCCGTAATGCTGGAGATATCAAGGTTCAGGTCAGCACCGCGGTCTGTGGTTTTATCCCGGATAAGGGCCATAATACGGGCTTCCACCAAAATCTGGCGCAAGGCGGAGGATTGAACCTGTTCCAGATATTCTTCAATCTGGCGGTGGGCATCGGGGCTCGCACGCACGGTCAGCATGCCGGCGCTTTCCGTCAGGCGGTACCACGGGGTAGAGCTTTCTTCCGCCCCAAGGTGAGATGTCCCATCAGGGGCCACCATCGTATCGGGGGTTGTGCTGGTGCCGTTTTGCACGGTCAGCAGGCTGGGGGCAGGGGTGCCCGCACTAAACAAATTGGTATCACCGGTCTGTCCGTTCACTTCAGGCGGGGGCAAAAGGCCGGTGCTGCTTTGGTTCAGGCCTGTTACGGTCTGGCCATTGGCAATCAGCTGGCCATCGGGGGTGACACCCGTGGCGTTCAGGCTGGGGGCGGCGGTCACACCCGTGGCGCCCACTTTAATAAGCTCGCTGATGGTTTCTTTAACCTGCGCCCAAAGCTGGTCGTTATAGTCGGTCGCAAGCTCAGAGCCACCCGCACCGGATGTCATACCTGCCGCCACTTCAGGCGAAAGCTCCGATTTGCTGGAAAGGCTGCCGGAACGGTTGCTCTGGCCAATCTCAAGCACATATTGGCGTACAGGGTAGCGGGTCACATACCACACACCGTTAATGTAGTTGGTGCTGTACCCGGCTTTTCCCAGAACAAGAGAGAGCATGGTGGGAAAGTCCGCCCCGCTATGCACAATCGTCACGCGCTGGCCGCGTATGCTTTGGGGGATAAGTACACTCTCGCCCGCCGCATTGGCCAGTTCCAAAACCACTTCTTCAAGGTTGCGGTCAATGTAGGCCACATCAAAGGGGGGCAGGTCAGGTTTCTTAAGTTTAACCATATCTTTAACGCGTACATTGCTGCCCGTTTGCACTTTCTGCATGTGAAAAATACCATTTTGCAAAGCTGTACGCTGGGGTTTAATGTCAGCGCGCATATCCGCCAGCTCTTGTTCGCTGGGGGGGCGGACTTCATCATCATAAAACGGAGAGCACGCCGTAAGGCCAAAGACCATCAAGGCGGTAAGAAGGGTGTGTGTGAGGCGGTTCATCAGGGGCTCCTTAATAATACGTATCGGCAATCATCAGCACGCGAGACTGGTTGAAAGTTTTGAAATACAAGCTGGTGCCCGTCATGTTGCGCACGCGTTCAGAGAGCATGTTCAAAAACGCGCCAAATTCGGCCTCGGCTGTCAAATTCACGCGCTCATCCATCAAGTGCAAGTTATCAGGCTTCAGGCGCCATTTAACCGTCCACGGGCCGGTGGTGGCCGCCGCCTGGCTGACAATCTCGGTCACAATTTCTTTGAGAGATTTGTTCTCCACATCAATCACAATGGGCAAATCCGAAAGTTTGATATTCTCGCCAAAGCTGCCCCCGGCAATGCTGTGCTGCATGGGGTCGCTAAAAACTTCCACGGTGGTGGGAGTGGGTGTGGTGCCGGCAATGCTGGCAAACTGGGTGCGGTAAGCTTCATGAGCCTCCAAAAAGCTGGCTTCAGCTTCCTTTTCACTCGGGTTAATCCATTCACTTCCGTCATCGGTCAGGGTGCCGTGTGTGTTTTCAGGCAAAGCAATAAGGCCGCCAGAGCTCCCCGCGTCCTGCGCCACAGCGGGTATCGCCAGCAAAGCCGCCATCAAGGTATAAAAACCGATTTTCATGCCCCTAACCTAGCAAACTCCCGCTTTAAAAGACACCACCCGCGGTCATAAAGCGCCTGAGGGGTGTGGCAAAGCAGTCAGAACTTTGCTAATCTGCCCCTATGCTTAAAAACAAAACCACACGTTCTCTTGTGCTTAATGCGGCGGCTTTGGGGATAATTATGGCCTCGGCGCACACATTGCTCAATCTGGGGGGGCTTGTGCTGGTGTTTTGGCTTGTGCTTGTTAACGGGTGGCTTTTCATGTTGATGATGAAGGACAAGCGCGCCGCAGGGAGAGATAAAACCCGCACGCCAGAGGCTACGCTTCTCGCGCTCGCCCTGTTTGGCGCCAGTCCCACCTTGCTGTTTGGCCGCAGGTTTCTGCGTCATAAAACGCAAAAAGCAAGTTTTATCAATGCCATGTACGCGGTTATTGTCGTACAGGTCGGCCTGCTCGGCTGGTATCTTACCAAGTAGCTTTTTTGATGTTATAAAACGGCATGAAAAATCTTGCCATTCTTAT
>PFND01000090.1 GCA_002791805.1 Alphaproteobacteria bacterium CG_4_10_14_0_8_um_filter_53_9
CTTCTTTTTTGGATGAGTGCGCCTATTTTTGCGGGCTTTATTCTCATGACCCTTCAAGGCAAAGTGCAGGCAAACTGGCCTGTTTTGGGTACCACTGGCTTATTGATGACGGGGTGTGTGGCTTTGCCTTCCCTTAAAAAATGGGCATATGCTTTAATTGGTGTGGGGATTTCCATATCGGCCTTATTAAGTGCGGCGCTTTATACGACGCCCACGCTTTATAGCTACGGCCTGTTGAAAAATAAAATTGACCCCACCAAAGAAATGCTGGGCTATGCCGAGCTTGGCTATATTACTCGTTTGAAGCTTGAAACACTTGATATGCCACGCGTTATACTTTCCAGCCGTTACCAGACCGCGGCAGAGCTTGCCTTTAATACGGGTGGACGACCTCCTGTCCTTTATGTGAATCCCGGAAACAAGCGTGACACTGAATATGACCATTGGGACTGGCCAGACCTGACCGACACCCTTGTGCTTTATGTGAATGAACGACCAGAGCTCCCTGAAGCGGTTGCACGGCGGTTTTTTAACTGCCAACCCTATGGATCGGCCATTATGGAGCGGCATGGCCAGAAACTTCGATCTGCCTGGTTTTGGGTGTGTTGGGACGACCGGTTTGTTGCCACCCCTTAGGGCTTTCATCTGCTTACTAAAAAACCCGCCATGGTGGCGGGTTTTTTTGAATCTTGGCTCCGGCAGCTGGGCTCGAACCAGCGACACACGGATTAACAGTCCGTTGCTCTACCAGCTGAGCTATGCCGGAGCAGGTAGACGGGGCGTTTATGCTTTACATCGTGGGGGGTTGTCAACCATTTTACCAAGCTTCTGTTTCTTTTTAGCGCATTTTCTGTGTAGGTGCTTGTCTTTTAACCGCCCCCGCGCTATGAGAGAAAACCGTTTGGTATGAGGCCGGATGGCGAAGTGGTAACGCAGCGGTCTGCAAAACCGCGATGCGCGGGTTCAAATCCCGCTCCGGCCTCCATTGATTTTTTACAGGAGCTCTTCTCATGCCTTCTTCTCTTGCTGCCTTTAAAGCCTATGACGTGCGTGGTCGTGTGCCCGAAGATTTGGATGAGCGCCTTGTTTTTACCCTTGGGCGCGAAGTTTCCGGCATGCTTAACGCCACCACGGCTGTTGTGGGATATGATGCGCGCGAGGAATCTCCCGCTTTATTTAACTCTTTGTGCGCAGGATTACAGGCGGCAGGGGTTAATGTTTTCTCTCTTGGTATGTGTGGAACGGAAGAGGTTTACCACGCCACAGGCGCCTTTGGGCACGATGTGGGTATTATGGTGACTGCCAGCCACAACCCCAAAGGTTACAACGGCCTTAAGCTTATTAAAGCTGATGGCATTGCTTTTTCAGGTGAGGACTTAAAAGCACTGGAAGCTTTGGTGGCATCAGGCTTGGATGCTGCACCTAGCGTTATTCCGCTTGTGGAAGGGATTAACACCTTACCCGATGCCAGAGATGCTTACTTAACGCATATTTTAAGCATGGTGTCTGCGAAGTCTCTCAAGCCTATGAAGATTGTTGTAAACTGCATGAACGGAAGCGCAGGGCCTACATTGCGCGCTTTGGCAGAACGCCTGCCCCAGATGACATGGATTTTTATGCAAGATGAGCCTGACGGAACTTTTCCTTATGGATTGCCCAACCCGCTCCTCCCTGAACAGCGCAAACGGACGGCGGATGCGATACGAGAGCACTCTGCCGACCTGGGTGTTGCTTTTGATGGTGATTTTGACCGCTGCTTTGTGTTTGACCATGAAGGTCACTTTGTTTCTCCCTATTATACCCTTGGCTTACTTGTTGAAGCTTTGCTGCCTGAACACCCTGGCGCAACCATTGTTCATGATCCCCGCCTTTATTGGGATACGATAGATACTATTGACCGCCTTGGCGGTACACCAGCAGTAAGCCGTGGTGGCCATTTATTCTTTAAGCAAAAAATGCGGGAAACCGGGGCTATATTTGGTGCCGAAGTAAGTGGGCACTACTTTTTTAAAGATTTTTATTATTGCGATAGCGGCGTACTGCCTTTTCTCTTCGTTCTCCGCGTGATGAGTGAGACGGGGAAAACACTTTTAGACCTTGTGGCCCACCGGCGTGAGCATATTTCGGCTTCTGAAGAAACAAACTTCAGGCTCTCTGCACCTGTTCATGAAGTTTTAGATGCTGTGCGCCTTGCCACAGGCAGTGCGACCACAGAAATGATTGATGGCTTAGGTTTTACATTTGACACATGGCGCATGAATATACGAAGCAGCAATACGGAACCACTCCTTCGCCTTAATATAGAAGCTAAAGACCCGGAAACTCTGGTACGCGAACATTCGCGTCTACTCGATGTTATTTGTGCTGCGGGGGCGACCTTGTCTGATCATTGACATCACAACACCTTGATGAGTATGGGATTTGTGTAGCATTTAGATTTTATATTTTGGAAATTTTAAGCTCTGGGCGTTTGTGGCGGCCATTTTTTAATATAAAAAATGGAGCGGAAGAAGGGATTTGAACCCTCGACCCCGACCTTGGCAAGGTCGTGCTCTACCCCTGAGCTACTTCCGCACCTGAGCGGTGGGGATATAACCAAGGTTTAGGCCATTGGTCAAGTCTCTTTTTCCCTTATGTATCTTTTTTAGGCGGCTCACGTTATTTACCATGAAAAAAATACTTTGTAGGGGTTGCGCGGGGGCAGTTTTCTGCTTATACACCCTTTGGCTGTTGTCCCGTTCGTCTAGCGGTTAGGACGCTTCCCTTTCACGGAGGAAACAGGGGTTCGATTCCCCTACGGGATGCCATTTATTTCGGTGGCTTTATGGACTAAAGGTTCGCGTGGCCCGAAAAAAGGATTTTTTTATGTCTTCTGATTTTTCTGATTGGACTGTTTTACCAGAGGATTCTGGCAGGCTTGATGTTTTTCTCATGCAGCGCTTTGTTGCTTTAAGTGGTGAGGGTGAGATGTCTCGGGCAAGAATGCAGGCCTTGATTAAAGAAGGTTATGTTAAGCTTAACGGCTCCCCTAGCCTTAACCCTGCCAAGAAAGTCCGCGAGGGTGAAATTTACACCCTTGAAATACCTGCTACAGAAGATTTTGAAGTGGTTGGCGAAAATATTCCCCTTGATATTTTATTTGAAGATGGTGACTTACTTGTTGTGAATAAAGCCGCAGGCCTAACAGTACACCCTGCACCTGGCCATTGGACGGGAACATTAGTTCATGCACTTGTTCACCATTGTGGCGAAGAACTTAGCGGCATTAATGGTGTGGCTAGGCCTGGGATTGTTCATCGGCTGGATAAAGATACGAGTGGTATCATGGTTGTTGCCAAAACTGATAAAGCGCACAGAGGCCTTGCTAAGCAGCTTGCCAACCACAGCATGCACCGTATTTACGAAGCCTTGTGCCGTGGGGCCCCCCTGCCTCGTACAGGTACGATTGAGGGCAATATTGGAAGAAACCCTACTGACAGAATTAAACGAGCCGTGGTGAGCGAGGGTGGCAAGGAAGCTGTGACACACTATGAGGTTTTAGAGAGCTTCAACGACACGGCTTCCCGTGTAAAGCTCCAACTTGAAACTGGTAGAACTCATCAAATACGTGTTCATATGGCCGCCAAGGGCTGGCCTGTGCTTGGTGATTCTCTCTATGGAAAGCATATTTTAGAAACGACGCAAAACTGGCAGAAAATCAAGGATTCCAAGCCCATGTCAAGCCCCCGTGTCAAGCCCTTGACAGAAGCCTTACAAGCCCTTGATGTGCCGCGTCAAATGCTCCATGCACGTGAGCTGGGGTTCGTTCATCCTGTGACTGAAGAAACTATGTTTTTTAAGGCAGACTTGCCTGCGGATATGCTTGAAATTATTAAGGCTTTATCTACCTAAAAGGCCCTTCTTTCCTTATTTTCAAGGGGGTTGTCAGTTTTTTGTCAAGTGGGGTTGTGGAGGCTTTCATAAAGAACATGAGGGATGGTTGTTAAGTTCAGGTTTCCTATCCTTTTTCCTGAACCCTACCACCACCGAGGAAGCGTATCTTACCCCTCCCATGCGGATTTGTTCAACCGCATGTGAGGGGCTCTTGTTTTTAACAGGAACTACGCTTTGATGGAGCCAACGAATAGGAGAGAGACCCTATGACCGACATGATGACCCACTATATGCGCCAGATTGGGAAATTTTCCCCCCTATCTTTTGATGATGAGCAAGCCCTTGCCAAGCGCTGGAAAGAAGACCGCGATGAAGAAGCTTTTACGCTTCTTATGAATAGTTATTTGCGCCTTGTTGTTAAGGTTGCCATGAGTTTTAGAGGCTATGGCCTGCCTGTGGAAGAGATGATCCAGGAAGGTAATATTGGCCTTATGCAGGCGATTCATCGCTTTGAACCTGAGCGTGGCTTTAGGCTTTCCACCTATGCGATGTGGTGGATTAAAGCCCAGATGCAGGAATATATTTTGAATAACTGGAGCCTTGTGAAGATTGGGACGAGTTCTGTTCAGAAAAAATTGTTCTTTAATTTGCGTCGCTTACGCAATGAAATGTTGGGCGAAGATGAGGTTCATCTAAGTGATGATGCCCTTGCCAGCATTGCTAAAGAGCTGAACGTGAATGTGCGAGACGTTGTGGGAATGGACCAACGCATTAGAAGTGGCGGTGACCATAGCTTAAACGTGATGGTGGGCGACGATGACAGCGGGAATGAAGCCATGGACTTTATGGTGGAAGAGCGCCCAAACCAGGAAGTTGCCTATGCAAAAAACCAGGAAACCCTTCAAATGCGGGGGAAACTGCGCGAGGCTTTGGAAGGGTTGGATGAGCGCGAGCGGACGATTTTTGTGGCGAGATATTTGCAGGAGCCAGAAAATACCCCGACTTTAGAAACACTTAGCGGTCATTTTGGGGTGAGCCGTGAGCGGGTGCGTCAGCTGGAGGCGCGGGCTTACAAGAAGATTCAGGCGTTGATGGGTGACCATAAGCTGCTGAATTAGAATAAAAATCTGTACAAAACGGGCCTCTGACGGGGTCTTTTTTGTGGGGGGATGTTTTGGGGGTTTAGCCTTATGAGCCTTGGGATTGCGCGGGGCGAAAACGCTGCGGTCGGCCACGGGTAGGCCACGGAGGTTTTTGGGGGGAGCGAGGGGTGAGCGGCGGGGGTTTGAGGGGGTAGCACCGGATAAGGCGCGGGGGTGCGGGCCTTTTTTTGGGTCTTTTTTTATGATTTTATATGTATACATGCGGATGAGGGATGAGGGTGGGAGGCTTCGTGGGTATTGCAATGGACCTCCGGGTGTGTGCGCGGCGCGGTGGGCCCTGAGAATTCGCTGGCTATGCGGCGCGTGGGGGGGGTCCTCCCGAGGATGACGGAGGGCTTAGTTTCTACGTTATAACGTAAGGGGTTAGAGAGACTTGCGCCCGCTCATTATAATAATAGTCTCACTTACCCCTCTCTGGGTTTGGGGCATTGAGTACGGCTATCTTGGTGAATTTGAGGCGATGAGCAATCATTACTAGAAAAATCATTAAATATTTTAGGATTACTGGCGTAAACGTAACGTTCCTTTTCTGCAAAAGATAAAAAGTTAATTACTCTAACATCGCTTGCTGATGCTTTAGCTGTGAAAATTTTGATTTCTGCACAACCTAATCTTTCTTTATCAACTTTAGGGAAAAAAGTTACACATAGCCTCTTTGTTAAAGGGAAATGTTTTTTTACCTGCATTTTATCCCAGTCAACATCTTCACCTACGTAGTGTATTTTATTACAAATAAACTCTAAACACATATACGTATCATTGACGATAAACTCATTATCAGCCTCTGCTGTTAATAAAAATATATCAAAATTATGGCTTAAAACTTCATGTCTACGCTTGAATAATTCGGAAAGCCCTAACGCATAAGAGAACCCCTTATTTTGGCTCATTTGCTCAATAACTTTTGTCGCTGATTCCTTATGTATCGAAATCATTTTTAATCTTACATCTTCATTAGAAGAGACTTCTTCAGCTATTCTCGTTACCAGAGGTGTTCTGGTAACGGTAAGAGCGATGAAATCTACTAAATTTTGGATATCTGTATGTGAAATATCACTAAAACCATTTACTTGAAGGTTTCTGAAGATAGGGGCCATAAAACTCTCTATTTCCGAAAACTTTTTTTCAATAGAAAAATTTTTTCCGTGGGCCTGAAATACGGTATAAAGGTGCCTCTCTCTGGCAACTGACTCTATATTTCGAGGCTGAGAAACTTTTTTATCTTTATTATCATACATATAAATATTTTCACTGTCGTCAGTAAAACCCTTCAAAAATATTTGAGCTAAAAAGTGCTGATTTTTAGGATTACTTACTTTTGCCATTTTACCAGCTTTCTAAATTTTTTAGGTACAAGCGACACTACAAGCAGTGAAGATCGTCTCGTGCTGTGCTGGTGTGACTATACAGGTTAATTTTGCTATGTAAAACATAGGGCTGTGTTGTTTGGCGGGGTGACAGGGTGAAGCAAGAGATTGAGGCGGATTGGAAGGTTAGGATTGCGTGAAAGGTGGCTTTGTTCGGGTCGGCTGGATCCCACGAACACGCGCGTTTTTATTTCTTCCTCTTCGTTCAGGTATCTGCTGCGCGCTTGCGTTCTGGGATGACGCCTTGCGGCGGTAAGAGGGAGTTACCCTCTTTGCCGCCTCCCCCTGCTTGGGTTGAGCTGTGTGCTGAAGGATGACGTCGCCCCGAGGCGTGCTAAAACCTAAAACCTCATAGTTGCTAAGGTTTTTGCCACTCGGGGTGACACGCTTGTTAGGGCGTGCTGGGTTTTTAGGGGGATGTTCACGAGTACGTTTGGGGATTAAGGGGATAGCGCTTTGTGAGTACTCTTTTTTACACCATATCCTTTGTAAGAGTCTCTCTGGAAAGACCAGAAAGGCTACGGCATTAAAAATGCCAAGCTTTCTGGCTTCCGAGGTGACACGCTTGGGAAATTTACGTTGAGATTTGCAGATGTGTTCACGGATAAGTTTCGTATGTCAAACATCTCCCCCTGCCCTTTTACGAGAGGTATTTTCTTGTTTGTTTTTGGGGGCCTGGATTTTTTTATGAACTAAGTGCTTGTGGGGTGCGGGGTTTTGTTCCATTATGTTTTGTATGGAAAACAATGTGCTCGGGATGATGCCGACCTCTACGCGGGGTCTGCTTCTGTGCGCTTATGGTTTCGGGGTTACCCCGCACCAAAGCCACATCGCCTGAGGCTTATTGGAAAGCCTTTAGGTTTTCCTTTTTCCACCTTCTCTTCCCTTCTTCTCTAATGCTAGGATACTGACATGGTGAAACTCTTTTTAGATACCAAGCTTGCGCCTGCGCGCCTGCTGGTTTTGATTGCGGTACTGCGGGAATGCTTGTTTGTGCTGCCTGTATTTGCTGCGTACTACGTGCACAAGGGCGTGACGGCTCAGGATGTCTTCCTTGTTCAGGGATGGTTCCGACTTTGTGTCTTCGCCCTTGAGATCCCCACGGGATACCTTGCGGACAGCTGGCACCGCCATCGTCAGATTCAACTGGCCTCCTTTTTGTGGGCGTTGAGTATGGCCATGTTGTGGCTGGCCAGCGACCTTTTTGGGTTGCTGATGGTGGAGACTTTGATGGCGCTTGCGTGTGCGCTCCTGAGCGGAACGGTCTCTGCCTACCTGTATGAGACACTGCGGGCGGCGGGCAAGGTGACGCAAGTAAACCTGTGGCAAAGCCGGAAAATGGCTTTGGTGCGGGTGGCGGTGATGATCTCTGCCCTTGCGGGCGGCTGGTTGTTTGTCGTTCATCCTGAAGCGCCTGTTCTGGCGGGCCTTGGGACGGCGGTGTTGGCCTTTCTGGCAAGCCTTTACTTGCCTGACGTGCCCCGCACCCGCCGGGAAAGTATGGAAAACCCCCTGCGTGACATGCTGAGGGTAACCCGCTGGAGCCTGCACAAAGACACCGGCCTTGCCGCGCTGCTTGTGGTGCCTTCCCTCTTCTTTGGCCTGACAAGCATCCTCTTTTGGGTGCTGCCTGTGAGGATGGAGACGCTGGGAGCATCGGCCATGGTGATGGGGTTGGCGATGGCCGGAAGCATGGGAGCCTCTGCCCTGATGGCGTGGTATGCCGATGCCCTTTTGCAGCGTGTGGGACTGGCCCGTGTGGCCGCCCTTGTGTGGGTGTGCGCCTTGGGCGGCGCTGCCCTAACCTTGTTGCAGGACAACCTGTGGCTGGTGTGGGCGGGGGCGGTTGTCTCTTCCTCCATGAGTTACACGCTGGCGTATCCTATCATCCAGACGGTTTTGCATGACCGTTTGGGTGATGAGGTGCGGGCGACGGTGCTTTCGGTCCAGAGTATGTTCACCACGATTTTCTCGGGTGTGATGCTTGTGCTGGTGGTGCCGCTTGCCGCCCTTGTGGGGCTGGAAACGCTGCTGAGCCTTTATACGGTGGGGGTGCTGGCAGTGATACTGCTGTTTGCCCCTGCGTTTATGAAGGCGGCGACGCGCCCTGCCCTGGTACTCTAGGGCCTGACCTGAAAGCTCCCCGTTTTGGCGGGGGGCTTTTTTTGGGGGTTGGAGAGGCAGGAGGTGCGGCGATTTTGGCGTGTAAAGCACTCTTTACAGAAGAAAATAGATGAAAAGGGTTGACGCGGACGTGTTCCTTCTCTATTTCTTGGCGCGGATGGGCCGTTAGCTCAGTGGTAGAGCAGGTGGCTTTTAACCACCGTGTCGTAAGTTCGATCCTCACACGGCCCACCAATATTTTAGCCTCCCTTTGGGAGGCTTTCTTGACTTCGGGCTTTGCATGTCTGCCTCCGCCTTCGGCTGCGGCATGACGTTTTTTAAAGGCTGCGGCGGGCGGCTTCTTCTTTTATGGCGTTGAGCACTTTGAAGCTGGTGACCTCCAGATCATCGTTGATAAAGACCGCATCGTAATTGCCCAGTTTGCTGCCCCGCATATCGGGGTTGGTGAAGGTGTAGGTTTCATCTGACAGGTGATCCAGATCGGCCTCCACCTGTTTATACCTTGCGAGACCCTCGTGGGCGAGATCCGGGTTTCTTCCTGTGAGGCGGGAAAGAAGCCTCTCCTTGCTGGGGGGGAGGAGGAGAATGGCCATGTGATGTGTGCCGTAGGACTCTCTTATCTGACGCACGCCATCGTAGTTGATATCTGACACTGTGTGGTGGCCGAGGGCGAAGTGCCGCTCCACCTCGAACTTGGGGGTGCCGTAAAAGTTACCGTAGTGCTCATCATGCTCGATCATCTCGCCCTCATTCAGGGCTTGCTGGAAGCGTTCCTGGGTCCAGAAATAATAGTGAACCCCCTCCTCTTCTCCCGGACGGGGAGACCGTGTGGTGCAGGTAATGAAGGGCACGATGCTTTCATCTCTTTTACCCAGCATTTTGATGATGGCGTCTTTTCCCGTACCGCTGGGGCCTGTGATGGTGATGAGGAGAGGCATGCTTTGAGCTCTTACTTAGGTTGATTTTGCCAGTAGGTTTGGACGTTTTTCTTATGATCTGCATAGGTGGTGGCGAAGGTGTGCCCTGTGCGGGACGGGTTGGCCATGAAAAACAGGGCATCCGTTTGCGCAGGATTAGCTGTGGCGAGGAGCGCGGCGCGGCCCGGGTTGCTGATGGGGGTGGGCGGCAAGCCAATATACACGTAGGTGTTGAAGGGGTGAGGCTCTGACAGATCGGATCTTCTGATATTGATGACATCGGTTCCGGACGGGCTTTCCATACCGTAAATGACCGTGGGATCTGCCTGCAGCTTCATGCCCTTTTTCAGCCGGTTTTGAAAGACGGCGGCGATCATCGGCATTTCCTCCTCGTTTGCGGCTTCTTTCTGGACGATGCTGGCGAGATTGAGGAGCTCGGCCGGGGTGCGGAGCGGAATGGTGGTATCCCTGCCCTGCCATGCGGCCATGAGTTCGTCGTTCATGCGGCTCTGCATGGATTTGAGGAGGTTATGGCGGCCCGTGCCTGCGGTGTACTTATACGTATCCGGAAACACACTCCCTTCCTCCGGGATGGGAGCGTTGCCTTTGAGCCCGCTCTCCTCTGACGCCATGAGGGCCATGATTTGGCGAGTGGTATAGCCCTCTGGCAGGGTAAGGCTGCGCATGGCCGTCCTCCCCAGTGCCAGTTTGTTGAGGGTGCTGCGGAGCGAAATGTGCGCGGGAAAGGTGTACTCTCCCGCTTTAAGCGTGGGGGCGAGGCCCGTGAGCTGTGCCGCCAGTTTGAAGGCTGTGGGGTTTTGGATGATCCCCTCTTTTTCCAACAGGCTGGCAATGCCTGTGACGCTGGTGCCTGCGGGGATGGTGATGGTTTTATCTTCTGCCAAGGGGCCAGGTTTGGCGTAGTGACGTGCCACGAGGGCGCTGGCGGTGACAAGAACCGCGAGGGCCGCGGTGACGAGCGTGAAGAGGGTGCCTGATTTCATCCCTCCTTATACCCTCTCCCCCGTTTTTTTGCGAGATGCGGGCGCTGTTTACTGTTGAAGTTGGGGGCAGTTTTGGATAGGGTTTGGTTACATACAACTTTTTCCTTTTTTTGGAGGGCGACATGACACATTCTCTCACCACACTTACGAAGACGCCTCCGCCTGCTCGGGATTTTCATATGTTTGCGCCTCTTGTTATTCAAGCGGAGCAGATTGATCTTTTCCCTGACTATGCGCGGAAGATGGAACAACAGGCAGCAGCAATCATTTCCCGCATTGACGCTACATTAAAGCCTAACCCTTCCCGTGCGCGTATCATTTTGTGGGGAACGATGCCAGCCACGACTGATGACCCTAAGGCTTTGCAACTGATGCGAGATCATATCATCCTGGCGTGGCCCGAAAAGGTTTGCGGATGCATGGTGCCTGAGGCAGGAAAACTTCCCGCCTCCTGGTTTTTGGTTTTTGAAGCCATGAGCACTTTCACCTGGCGGCGGCTTTTGAACGAGCTTAAGGCCGCTCATATGCTCCCCAGCATCTTGATGCGTTACCATGATGAAAGCCCCGCATGGCATGTGACAGACGTTACCTACTGGGCGCGTTACCGTGCTGACAACTGGGATTGACCAAGCTATCCCTGCGCGAATGAGAACGGCCTCCCTTTTGGGAGGCCTTGCTCGTGCAGGGTTCTTTATTCCTGCGGTTTGGGTTTTTGGAGGGGGAAAAGGAGGACATCCCGTATGCTCGGCTGGTTGGTGAGGAACATGGCGAGGCGGTCTATCCCTAACCCCACGCCCCCTGCGGGCGGCATGCCGATTTCCAACGCGTTCAGAAAATCCTCATCGAATGGCATGGCTTCGGCGTCTCCTGCCGCGGCTTTGGCGCGTTGATCCTCCAGACGTTTGCGTTGATCATCCGGATCGTTCAGCTCTGAATACAGCTCTCCGTGCTCGCGCCCGATGATGTACAGCTCTGACCGTTGGGTCCAGCCCGGGTTTTCCGGGTCTTCCCGTGTGAGGGGCGAGGTGGCCATGGGGTACTCGGTAATAAAGGTAGGCTGGATGAGCTGCTCTTCCACCTTGTGTTCAAACAGGGTTTGCAGGAGTTCTCCGTAGCCGAGGCCTTCTATCTTATCGGCTTTTAATCCGTTACGCAGGGCGGCGGTGGTGAGGCCTTCCATGCTTTCCAGCTCGGCGGCTGTGGTATCGGTATATTTAACCACGGCGTCCTTCATGGTGAGGCGGGTGAAGGGCGGGGCGAGATCCACGATCTCGTCTTCTCCGTACGGGACTTGCAGGGTGCCGAGAGTTTTCTCCGCCGCGTGGCGAAGGAGGCCTTCCATGATTTCCATCATGCTTTCTCGTGTGCCGTAGGCGCTATACCACTCCAGCATGGTGAACTCCGGGTTGTGCTTGGTGCTGACGCCTTCGTTACGGAAGTTGCGAGACAGCTCGTACACTTGCGTGAAGCCACCCACGAGGAGGCGTTTGAGGAAAAGCTCCGGCGCGATGCGGAGTTTAAGCGGCATATCCAGCGCGTTATGATGCGTATCGAACGGGCGAGCGATGGTGCCCCCGGCGAGGACTTGCAGGATGGGGGTTTCTACTTCCAAAAACCCGCTGTTATCCAGATATTCCCGGATGGCGCGGATCATTTTGCTGCGCTTGACGAAGACATCCTTCACCTCCGGGTTCATCAGCAGATCTACATATCGCTGGCGATACCGTTGCTCGATATTTTCCAGCCCGTGCCACTTATCTGGCAGGGGTTGCAGGCACTTGGCGAGCATGTGGGCTTTTTCTATCTGAAGTGTGAGCTCTCCTTTATTGGTGCGGGTCATTTTGCCCTCCACACCAATGATATCGCCCAGATCCAGCATGGTATCCAGCGCTTTGAACGCCTCTTCTCCCATGACATCCAGGCTGGCGCTCAGCTGGATGTGCCCTGTATCATCCACCAGTTTAATAAAAGTAAGTTTGCCGAAGGCGCGGATGTTCATCACCCGCCCTGCGAGTTTGTAAACCGGGCTTTGCTCGGCCAGTTCTTCCCGTGTTTGCGTAGGATAGGCCGCGTGCAGCGCGGCGGCCGTACTGCTCGGCTGAAACGTGTTGGGATACGCTGTTTTGTTCTCTTCCCGCAGTTTGGTGAGTTTGCTGCGGCGTTGGGCGATGAGTTCTGAATGTTCGGTCATTTGGCGGAGTATACTTAAAACTTTGGGGGTTGCAAGGTGAGACAGGGGATATCTTGTATTTTGTATCTTGTATTTGGGGCTGACCGCGCCCCGCTTGCCCGGGGCTTGACCGTAGGAGGAGGGAAGATGCTACGGCGCACCTCCTCCTTTTTTTGTTTAATGAATGGTGCGGGGGGTTGTGGCGCCGAGGGTTGAGATGGCTTCTTCTGCCTGTCTTTCCGCTGGCGGAGTGAGCATACGCATTTTGGGCAGCTGGCGTTGCACGGCCTGATACAGCGCTTTGTGCGTGGGCGAGACCTGATTGCTGGACATGGCAAACTCCGGCACTAAAACCACGGCATTTTCTTTTCCGGTGGTGATAAGCTCTATTTGAGGTTGCTGGATTTGTACCACCCACACCATGGCTTGCACGGGCGTTGTGACGCCCAGCGCTTCATCTGTATATGAAAACAGCGGGGCGGAGGCGACTTTATCTGTATTTAAGGCATTTTTGGGGAGGGTGCCTGCGAAGATATCTCCCAAATTTTGCGTGAGAATATGCGTGAGGGCGGCGGGCATATCTGCCTGATTGCCAAGCCCCAAACAGCTGATGAAGCGCGCTTTGCCATCCCCCACTTTAGGGTTTTTGATGAGGACAAAATGACGAAAACCTTCATGCAGATACCACAGCACAACGGCCCCTGCGAGGCCCACATGGCCCGCCGGCAGCACTTGCATGGGCTGGCCGTAGATAAGGCTTATCAGCCTGTTCACGCCTGTTTGACGCAGGGTGAGCAAGCGACTTTTAAGGCTGGGTTTATTCTCCATATCTTCTATTTATAGGACGGGTTTGGGGGTGTGGCAAGGGGACATGATTCTATCTGGTATCTTGGGCTTGAAATGGGCGCGGGGGGTACCCATATCTTATTTATGATTTGGTTTGGCCTTGTTCTTTTGGTGTTTATGGCGATTTTTTTGCGCCGTGTGGTGATGCCTATGGCCCTTGGTTTTGGCATTGGTGTGGTTGTGTTTTTTGCCGCACCTTTGCTTAAGTTTACGGCTGTGCCTGAGATTATCCTCTTTTGTGCGGCAGCGGGGCTGGCGATTGGCATGGGACGCGTTTTGATGTTTGGAGACGGTGCTAAAGAATAATGAGTCGGTGAGTAACGAGTAGATGCGTTAAAATGGCCTTTGGCCTTTTTTTGTTGGGCAGGGAATGGGCAAAGGATTTTTTGATTTACGCTAGCTTTGAGGGGATTTTTTAGGCATAAGGGTGGGTATGTTTGATTCTTTTGCCCTCACCGATAGCCCTCCCTCCCCTGCCAACCCCGCGGCCCTTTTGGAGGGCCTTAACCCCGAACAGGGCATGGCCGTGGAGTGCACCGAAGGGCCTTTGCTGGTTTTGGCCGGTGCCGGAACAGGAAAAACACGGGTGCTGACCCACCGTGTGGCGTATATTTTACAAAGCGGCCTTGCGCGGCCTGAAGAAATTTTGGCCGTGACCTTTACCAACAAGGCCGCCAAAGAAATGGCCGAGCGCATGGACGAAATTTTAGGCTACCCCCCCCATGGCATGTGGCTGGGGACGTTCCACCGTTTGGGGGTTCGGTTTTTGCGGAACCACATGGAGCTTGCCGGCCTTAAAAGCGGATTTGTGATTTTAGACAGCGATGACCAGCAGCGCCTGATGGGCCAGATTGTGAACGACATGAACCTGGACACCAAGGTTTTTGCGCCGCGTTTGGTGGCCCATGTTATCAGCCGATTTAAGGACGAAGCCAAGGCTCCTGAAGACCTGAACGGCGACGAAGATGCCAACCTTAGCGGTTATGCGGGCAAGATTTATAAGGAATATCAGGCCCGATTAAGCGCCTTGAATGCTGTGGACTTTGGTGATTTGCTGCTGATGCCGCTGAAAGTTCTGCTCAAATACCCTGAGGTGCGGACGAAATATCAGAACCAGCTGAAATACATTCTGGTGGATGAGTATCAGGATACCAACGGGGTGCAGTACCAATGGCTGAAGTGCCTTGCGGCCGCCCACAAAAACATTTGCGTTGTGGGTGATGATGACCAGAGTATTTATGGCTGGCGCGGCGCAAAGGTGGGAAATATTTTGAGCTTTGAGCGCGATTTTGACGGCGCAAAGGTTGTGCGGCTGGAGCAGAACTACCGCTCTACCGCGCATATTCTGGCGGCGGCCAATGCCGTGATTGCCAACAACAAAACCCGCCACGAAAAAGCCCTTTGGACTCAGGCGGCCAACGGCGAGCGCGTGGAAGTGCACGCCCTGATGGACGACCGAGAAGAAGCCCGCACCGTGGCCGAACGGTGTGCGCGCGAGGCCCGCGGTGCCCGCAGCTTTAACGACCTTGCGGTGCTGGTACGCACGGCGGCGCAGACGCGTCCGCTGGAAGAACAGTTTATCAAAGCCGGTTTACCTTACGTTGTGGTGGGTGGACTTAAGTTTTATGACCGCAAAGAAATCAAGGATTTGCTTGCTTATCTTCGTGTCATCTCTAATGATGTGGATACGCTGGCGTTGCAGCGAATTATCAACGTGCCGAAGCGCGGGGTGGGTGATGCGACGCTGAAGCTTATTGACGACCGCTCTCGGGCAGAAGGCACCAGCTGGTTGATGGCCTTGCGCGAACTTTTGGGTGAAGGCGGTATTAGTGGCAAGGCCGGACGCGAGCTTGCCGGGCTTGTCGCCAGTTTTGACACGTGGCGAATGGTGCTGCAAATGGAAGCGCCTGAAACCCTTGCCGAGCGTGTGCTGGAAGAAAGCG
>PFND01000091.1 GCA_002791805.1 Alphaproteobacteria bacterium CG_4_10_14_0_8_um_filter_53_9
ACCGGCAAGGGGCAGGCTGTGCAGGCCCGCAGGCCAAAGCACAAGGGCCATAAAGCCAAGCCACGTGGCCACGGTCATAAGCGGTATGGCCACCACGTTGGCCACAACCCCCGCCACAGGCACCGCGCTAAAATGCCAGAGCAAAAAAGGCGCCGTGGCAAGGCTGGCCACAAGGGTGCTTTCCACCATCATCAGGCCGCGGTGAAACCACCCCCACATCCCCTCTCGCTGCCAGCTGTCTGCGCGCAACATGCCCCACACAATAAGCCCGCCCACTGCGGCAAAACTTAGCTGAAACCCTGCCCGTAACCCCCATTCCGGGAAAACAATCAAAAGCCCCGCCAGCACCAAAGCCCATAGCCGGAGCACATCTTTCCCGCGGCCAAAAACAAGCGCCAAAAGGCCAAGCCCCGTCATCAGCACGGCGCGCAACACACTCACCTCGCCCCCCACAAGCCCGGCATAAAACGCCACTCCCAGCAGGGCAAGGCTCGCCCCTATGGCCCGCATGGGCATATAAAGCCCCAGCCACGGCCCCACCCGCGGCAACCATAAAAGTCCGCGCGCCACCAGCCAGAAAATACCACCCGCCACAATCGTCATCTGCAAGCCGGAGATCACCAGCAGGTGCAAAAGCCCGCTATTGCGGTAAGCCTCGTAAAGCGCACGAGGTATCTCGTCATCCTCACCCACTAAAAGCGCCGCCAGCACACCGTCACTCATCCCGCGCGTGCCCGCCACCACGTGCGCCCGTGCCTGCTCAAAAAGATCCAAACGCCCCCGCCACCCTTGTGGCTTCGCCATGTCCACAGGTACCTCGGTCGTCTCCAGCGTGCCGCGCACATACCCTTTAATAATCCGGCGGTTCCCGCCAAACAACCACCACCAGCGGTCATCGCGGTCGCCCGCAAATTTGGGGCCTGTAGGGCCAAAAAGCTGCGCCTGAAACGCCAACCCCTGCCCTTTTAAATCTGGCCATCTGTCTCCCTCCTCTCCATCACCGTGCCCTGTCACACCGTTATCTTCCTTAACCAAACCAAGCAAACGCTTTTCCGCAACCGTTACCCGCACCGCCGGCACGGCATGCACCACACCATCGCCCGCCATCACCCACGCGGGGCGCACCTGCACGGCCACACGCCCGCCATCACGGGGCATCACAGCCTCAAGCGGCCCCACCACCCACACCGCATGGCCGTCTCTCACCACACGGGGCGGGGGGGCATCCCGCACAGCCAGCGCCGTCCATCCCCACGCACTTAAAAAACCGCATAAAAGCCCCGCGCTCAGCCAGCGCCTACCCGCCTCATACCCGCCTCTTACCGCGCCCATACCCGCAGCACCTGCTAAAAACACCCCCAGCATGCCCACCTTTTGTGCACTAAACACCATTCCCTCCCCCGGCACCGCCAAAGCCCAGAAAACAGCCCCTCCGAGCACCACACCCAAAGCCAGAAGCAAGCTATCGTATTGATTTTTAATATCTTGCCAAACCCGTTTAAGGGCCCTATATAAGTGGCTGGACATAATGAACATGACAAAGGTATCAAACCCCCATTCCAAGACCTGGCGCAACCGCTAAGTCGCTCCAAACCCCAAAAAATCGCTATGAAAACATTCACATCCCTCAAGATGACGCCACGCGTTCGTCGCTTCAGCCAAACCCTTTGGCACAGCACTTGCAAAGCCTATGGCTGGAACAAGAACTTATATAACAAGATGATACACCTCACCCCTCACCAGTTTGCCTTGCTTTTCTTGGCATTTTTGGCCATGCCGCTGGCGCAGATCCAATCTCCCCATGCCACCACCCTGCCAGAAAACCAACCCCAGCTTGGCCATGCAGGCACCATTGTGTGGAAACATCACAAAACACACCCCATCGCTCAATCCTGCGGCGGCACGCTGGAGCCTGAAAGCCTCGTCATTTTCCACCCAACCCTCCCCTGTGGCAGCCAGGTTTGGCTCCTCAACCCAGAGACCGGCACAGGGACACTCGCCGTGGTGGCCAGCAACCGTGTGATGTTTGAGACCGGCAGCCACCGCATGGCAGATATGTCTCCCGGCACCGCCAAAGCCCTGGATCTCGACCCCGAGAGCCCCACCACAAGCATCATCTCGCTTCAACCCGTACCCGAAGGCGCCGATGCGCTGGCCATTATGGCCACAGACATGCCTGCAAAGCTGCCTAAGCTATCCCCTAAACCCATTGCAAGCACAGAGCTTTCTGCCGCCACTAAAAACGGCTGGGCAGAAGCGAATATGGAAGGCACAGAAGGCATGGCCGCAGTCTTGTTTGTCACCAAGAACCGGGCACGTTTGGATAAGTTTAAAGAAAACACCATTGCTGCTGTAGTGCATGCCCCTTATCAGTTCAGCTGGACACACCTCCCCAACCCGAGCAGCCGCTTCCCCGGCGCAGGCGCTTACGGCCACGGGCGTTACAAAGCTTGGCAGTACGATGCCAAAAAAATCCTGACCGATCGCCATAGTGGTCAACTGCTCGGCCTGCAATATGCCCTCAGCCGTGCGGCCACACACTTCTACGCGCCAAAGCTTATGCAAAGCGCCCCCAAGTGGACACGCTCTCCTAAAATGGCCACCATTGCCCTGCCTAAAAACCTGGAGACCAAGCTCGGCCATAAGTTTTACGCCTATGTAGAAGTCATCGCATCCGAGAATCAAATCACCCCTGATACCACCACAAAACAAATCGCCTTTAAATAAACACTCTCCCAAGGGGTTGCATACTATTCATATATCCCCTATCTCCTAATCAACTCTACTTAGGAGATATCAGCATGTTTTACACGTCACGCATGGCGCTATGCGCCATAATATCGTTGCTGGCGCTAGCCTTAACAGGGTGCGTTACAGCAAAAAAATCCTTCCCTGAAGGCATTGCTCCCCCCGTCAAAACCGAAGGGAGCGGCACAAAAGACAAAGAAACCGTCTGCCTTGCCGATGCCCTACATTATGAAGCCATTCCCTCGGTAGAAGGCATGGCCTCGGTCGCCACCGTCATCTTTGCCCGTGCCGAAAGCGGCAATTATGGCGGCAAGGGTATCTGCCCCGCCGTTTACGCCTACAAGGTAAAACTCAAGAAAAAATGGTCGGACTGGCGCTGGGGTCGTAATCCAAAAGGCGGCGGAACCGCTCAGTTTTCTTATGTCATGGAAGGCCATCCATGGCCCTGGGAAGGCAGCGCTTCCGCCAAGAAAAAGTGGAAAACCCTGTCCCTCCCCCTCGCTAAAAAGCTCATAGCCGATTGGAGAAGCAACAGAAAAACCGTTGCCCCCACCATTCAAGCAAAACTGGAGGACTGCGATCACTACCATGCCACCTATGTCGCCCCCAAATGGCGGCACGGCAAAGGAATGAAAAAATGCGCAGGCGGACAAGTTATTGCGGGTCACCACTTTTACAATTCCGTTCTCGCTTTTTTTGAGGAAATGCCTTCCTCGGCGGGTATTCTTGCCATTGAGGAACTTCTCCTCCGCGAATAAATACACAAACAGAAAGGGGGCGCATAGCGCCCCCTTTCTACATGGCACAGAGCCTTTTTATTTCCGCTTGGGTAACGCGGTCACCTTACGGAGCGTGGGGCCCGTATAAAGCTGACGAGGGCGGCCAATACGCTGGTCGGGTTCGCCAATCATCTCGTTCCACTGAGCAATCCAGCCAGTGGTGCGGGCCAAGGCAAAAATACAGGTGAACATGCTGGTAGGAATGCCAATAGCACGCAGAATAATCCCGGAGTAAAAATCCACATTGGGATAAAGCTTGCGGTCTACAAAGTAAGGATCTTTGAGCGCAATCTCTTCAAGCTTCATGGCAATATCCAGCATCGGGTCGCTTACGTTCAGCTCGTTGAGCACCTTATGGCACTCTTCCCGCAAAATCTGGGCGCGCGGATCAAAGTTTTTATACACACGGTGACCAAAGCCCATCAGCTTCACATCAGAAAGCTTGTCTTTCACCTTCTCCAGATAGGCAGGAATATTATCTACGCTACCAATTTCATCCAGCATCTTCAGCACGGCTTCGTTTGCCCCGCCATGCAAGGGGCCCCAAAGGGTAGCCACACCTGCGGCAATACAGGCAAAGGGGTTGGCGCCGCTGGAGCCGGCAAGGCGGACGGTGCTGGTGCTGGCATTTTGTTCATGATCGGCATGCAGGGTGAAAATGACATCCAGCGCACGCTCCACCACGGGGTTCACCACATAATCGCACGTGGGCACCGCAAACATCATGCGGAGGAAGTTACCCGTGTAGCTCAGGTTATCATCGGGGTACATAAAGGGCTGGCCCTTGCTGTATTTATAGGCCATGGCCACCAGGGTGGGCATTTTCGCAATCAGGCGATACGCCGTAATCTCGCGGTGGCGGGGGTCATGAATATCAAGACTATCGTGGTAAAAACTGGCAAGGGCGCCTGTCACACCGCACAAAATGCTCATAGGGTGCGCATCGGGCCTGAATCCATGATAGAACGTGGCCACCTGCTCGTGCACCATGGTGTGCTCGCTCACCGTTTTTTCAAATTCATCCAACTGGTCATAGGTTGGCAACTCACCAAACAGCAGCAAATAGGCAACTTCTAAAAACGTGCACTCTTCGGCCAGTTGATCAATGGGGTAGCCGCGGTACAAAAGCTCGCCCTTGTCACCATCAATAAAGGTAATGCTGCTTTGGCATGCCGCGGTGGAGAGAAAGCCCGGATCGTACGTAAATACATTGTGGTCTTTATAAAGGCTGCGCACATCCAGCACATCGGGCCCCATGGTACCATGCATCACATTCAGGTTGACGGTGTGCACATCACCCTCTTTCGCCTTACCTTTATTGCCGGAGGGCATTTTCACAACTTTTTTATTCGAACTCATGGAGAGGTACCGCCTTTTTTCTTTTTATAACGTTAGCTTCAGCATACCGCACTGCACCATAGCGTCAAGCAACTCTCTTCTTTTTTCTCCACACAGCTGGGGACAACGGAGCACAGTGCCTACACATTCATCATACAATGAAAGGAAGGCTCTTGCGCTACATCCTAAGTATTTGCACTATTTAGATCGTACATATGAATTGAGCCATCGTCTCTTGCCTTTTTACCCGCAAAGCTGCCTCCCACTTTGTGCCGAAAAGGCAAGAGATGACACCTGTTACCCCGAGGGTAACGACAGAAGGGTTCCCTCCCACCCTTGATGCAAACCCTCCTCTTCGCCGCTCCTTCGGGGGCGGCTCTTTTTTTTATACAAATGCAAATCTAACAAGCACAAGGTGAATCTTTTTCACCCCAAATGTCATACAATATTTTATGAGAAAAAACATCGCGTTAGCCCTATGCAGTGTTGCAAGCTTATGCGCCATCAACACCCTCTATGCAGATAGCATTCTTCAGCCTGCGCAAGCTGCCCCCACAACACTTATGCCTGCAGAGTCTGCCCCCATAACACTCATGCCACCCATGCCGGCCCCAGGGTCTGGAGAACCAATTCCTATCACCCTCTTTAGCCCAGATAGCCTCTCAGGATTGGCCCTCTGGCTCAAAGCAGATGATATTGCCCTAAGCAATGGGAGCCCCATCAGCTCGTGGCCAGATAACAGCCCGCTCGGCAACACCGTCACAGGCGCAGGGGTCTCGAGCAATAAGCCAATCTACGTAGCAAATGCAGGAGACGGCAGCCCCACCATCGCCTTCGCAGGAGGTTCCAATAAACCTTATTTTGACGTCGGGAGCGATATCAATGCCCAAACCGTCTTTTTCGTCAACGAAGTCGATGCCGATGCCCCAAGCATCAGCTGCATTACCACCACCAAAAACGGTGGTTATCCCTATTCTATTCGCGTAAGCGGTAATGCCTGGCGCACCTCTACAGATGTCAATGATTGGATCAACCCCTCAAACACACTTTACGTTAACGGCAGCGCCGGGGGCAACATGACAAAAGATGTCTATCATATGCTCTACGCCACAAAAGGTGGAACTTCTCCAACTAAAACACTCAGGTACATCGGGGCAGAAGAATATTCAGGCCGACCCTTCAAAGGATCTATCCGAGAAGTTGTATGGTTTACAGGGGTTTTATCCGCCAGCGAGCGCGAAAAAGTTGAAGGATATCTCGCACACAGATGGAACCTCACCAGCAGCCTCCCCGTCGATCATCCTTATAAAGCCTCCCCTCCCACATCATAAAAAAGAGTAACGATATATGGTCTTTAGATAGCGATTAAACGCCCCCCAAAGCCTGCCGCAGCCCGGCCACCAGCGTAGGGGAATAACTCACGCCGCCCGGCAGCTTCACAAGCGCTTCACCCAGAGGCGTTTTCAGGCGGAGCTGTACGCGCGTGCGGCCGGCCCCTGCCCCTGCCAGCAAGCTTTGAACACGTGGCAACAATGCGGCCTCGGGTACGAGAATTTCCACATCATCCTTGGCGGCAATCACATCTTTTAACGGCCGTGCCTCTTCGCTGCTCACGCGCAAGCGCTCCCCATCCTGCTGCACCCGCACATTAAAAAACAAGGGCTCGCCACTATGCAGCAGCTCGTACAAAGCACCATACGCATCGGGGAAGATAACAACTTCCCCCTGACCGGAAGGATCGGTAAGATTGATAATCCCCATGCGGCCGCCACTTTTGGTTTTCACTTCACGCACGCTTAACACCACACCTGCCACACGTGCGGCACCGCCCCCTTTGGCGGCAAAATCTTCAATGGTGTTAAGGGGTTTAAAATTCGCCAGCTGGCGCAACTCATCCACAAAGCCGGAGAGCGGGTGATCGGAAAGGTAGAAGCCCACCACTTCCTGCTCCCATGCCAGCACATCCATCGCATCCACAGGATCACCCCGCTTAAGCGTATGAACATAAGGTGCGGGGTCCACATCGCCGCTATCGGTCCCAAAAAAGCTGGTTTGGCCGCTTTCTTTTTGTTCGGTACACGCCGCAGCGTAGGCACAAAACACATCCACATTTTGCACCACTTCGGCTCTCGTAAGCTTTGTTGCTTTAGCGAGCGTATCCAAAGCCCCGCCTTTGGCCAGCACTTCCATTTGTTTTTTGTTGAGTACACCACTCCCCATGCGGGCACAAAAATCCCAAAGTGTTTTAAACGCACCAGAAGCTTTTCGCTCCGCCACAATACGCCGCATAGCTTCTTCTCCCGCCCCTTTTAAGGCGGCAAGGGCATGGCGCACACCAGGCTCTGCACCGGGCTCCACACTAAAAAACACCTCGCTCGCATTCACATCGGCCCCGTGCAGAGTGGCGCCCATGCGCTCCAGCTCCACTTTGTAGCGGAAGAGTTTATCCATATTCCCGCGGTCGTACGTCATCGTGGCAGACATAAACTCCATCGGATGATGTGCCTTAAGCCATGCTGTCTGGTACGAAATGAGAGCATACGCAAGGCTGTGAGCCTTGTTAAAGCCATAGCCTGCAAACGTTTCCATCAGGTCAAAAATGGCGTTGGCCTGCTCTTCGCTCACGTCATTTTTTTCGGCGGCGCCTCTCACAAACTTCACCCGCTCTTTGGCCATCTCTTCGGGCTTTTTCTTACCCATGGCACGGCGGAGCATATCGGCCCCCCCCAGCGTATAGCCGGCCAAATCTCTCGCCATACGCATAATCTGCTCTTGGTAAACAGGCACACCAAAGGTCGGCTCCAACGCCTCTTGTAAAACAGGGTGAGGATACACCGCTTCCTTTTGCCCAAGCCGGCACGCAATATAATCGTCCACCATACCCGTACCCAAAGGCCCTGGACGGTAAAGGGCCACAAGGGCGCTCAGTGCTTCCAGATCATCCGCCTTCATGCGCTTGGTAAGCTCGGTCATCCCCGCACTTTCAATCTGGAAAATACCAAGCGTATGGCCTTTTTTTACTTCATCAAACGTAGCTTGGTCTTCAAGAGATATTTTCAGGATATCAATGCCATCCCTCCCCCCTTTAGCCACCAGATCACACCCCATCTTCACCACAGAGAGGGTTTTGAGACCCAAAAAGTCAAACTTCACCAAGCCTGCATATTCCGCATCGTTCATGCTCAACTGTGTGGCAGGCATAGGGCTCCGCACATCCACATAAAGGCCGCACACCTCGGCAATAGGGCGGTCGGTAATAATCACCCCCGCCGCGTGGGTACTGGCGTGGCGGGTACAACCTTCCAGCTTCATGGCGGTATCCACCAAACGCTTAACATTATCGTCAGATTCATAGAGCTCGCGCAGCCGCTCGTCATCCTTCAGCACATCGGCAATCGGCGGAGGCGTCGGACCTTCGGGCACAAAGGCAGCAATCTTGCCCACCTCGCTGTAGCCCATCCCCAGTACACGGCCCACATCGCGCAAACAGGCGCGCGCTTTCAGGGTTCCAAAGGTGATAATCTGGCTCACGCGATCTTCTCCAAAGCGCCGGCGCACATAGGCAATCACCTCTTCGCGCCTGTCTTGGCAAAAGTCGATATCAAAATCCGGCAGACTCACACGATCAGGGTTGAGAAAGCGCTCAAAGTACAAACCCCAGCGGATAGGATCCAGATCCGTAATCTGCAAACACCACGCCACCAGGCTCCCTGCCCCGCTCCCCCGCCCGGGCCCCACGGGAATATCCTGCGCCTTCGCCCATTTAATAAAATCAGACGTGATCAGAAAATACCCGGGGAAGCCCATGGAGATAATCACGTCCAGCTCAAACTCTAGCTGGGCTTCATATTTTGCCTTTGCGACCGCCTTGGCCTCTTCACCATCACAAAGCGGATAAACAAAATCTCGCAGTTTCTCCACCAACCCCGCGGCCGATTGTTCACGCAGTTCCGCATTCACATCCAAAGGAGGAGAAGCCTCCTCTCCGTTATCTGGCGGCCCCGTCATCCCGCTATCCGGTCTTGTATATTCCGGCATGTACATTGCCTTCACATCCACACCTGCCAGATAAAAGGCGGTGCGTTTGGCAATCTCTACCGTGTTTTCCAAGGCAGCGGGAAGATCCGCAAAAGCGGCCGCCATTTCATCCGCTGTTTTCAGGTGCATGTCATTGGCAAGTCGGCGCCGCTTGGGGTCATCCAGCACCGTGCCATCGTGGATGCATAAAAGAGCTTCGCACGCCTCGCGGTCTTCGGGCGCAAAAAACCGAACATCGTGCGTGGCCACAGGGGGAACCGCATGGGCCTTGGCCCACGCCAGCAAACGCGCCTCACCCTCTTTCTGGCGCATGCGCATCTCGTCTGTCGGCCAATCGTATCGCTCCAGCTGAATATAAAGCCGGTCTTCAAAAATACCTGAAAGCTCTTCTAAAACTTGTAATGGAGAACCAGAAGCGTACGACCCGTACCCACACCCGCGCACCACCCCGCCGGAAAAACAAAGCAGCCCCGCCGCATGGGCACGCAGCTGCGCAAGCGTCACGGCCTCGGCCCCGCCACGGCCCTTGGAAAAGTTGGCTTCACTCACCAGACGAGACAGATTTTTCCAGCCCTCGCCATCCTGCACCACCAGCACAAGGGTGCCCAACATATCAGGCTGACCATCACTCTTAGGCACCTCGCCCACAAGCATCAGCTCGGCAGCATGGATAGGCTGAACCCCCGCGCCGGAAAATCCCTTGGCCACCGCCGCGGCACTAAAAATATTGCCAAGCTCGGCCACACCGCAGGCCACATCGCCCCGCGCCGCCAAAACCGAGGCCAGTTTTTTGGGCGCCATCATCCCCTCCAACAAACTCATGTTGGTTTTAACTGTCAAGTGGATAAAACGGGGTTCCCTCATAACTCTCAATCTAGCACCGCCTCCCGCAAAAATCACCAAAAACCTATCCCCAACCCTTGTGAAAACAACGCGAGTTGTGTACGATAAAAACAACGTAACCTTTTACTCTACAAGAGGCCCACAATGCCAAATGTAAACTCGCTGAAGGATATCCTCCCTGAACCCGCCCAGATAAGGATTAACGATTACAAATCCCTTCTCCATGTGGTGGAGATTGACTCAGATGGGCGCCGAGAAACCATAACAACCCAAATCATCGACTGGGAAATATGGGCCGATAAAACGTACGAAGCATGCATCTCCTTCACAATCTGTGGAAGACCGTGCTGGCTCAACCTCAAAGGCTGGTCATGCTCACCTCCCGCAAGCAGCGCCTACTACGCCATCGGCAGAGAGGATTGCATCATAGATCTGAATGTGGATGCCTGCCGCCCCCCAAAGGAGATGACGCTGGAAAGCCCTTCCGCCACAGCTGGTTTGGTATTCCTCAAATTTCTCTCAGCATCCCAAGGCGCATGGTCAAAAGTAGGCCAATGTCTCGCACTCGATATCACAAGCGATGGTTTTTATGAGGAACACTGGGGATTTTTTCCCATGGCACAACCTATCAAAAAAGAAAACCTACGCCCCTCAAAAGACGTCTAGCCGCAAACAGCAGAAGGCCGCCCGAAAGGCGGCCTTCTGCTATCTCTCAACTCTACGCATCAACAGTTCGCCTCACCTCGGCCGCCATCGCAACATGGTCGCTCACACCGCCAACCATGTGCACGGTTGCCGTATAACCCGTGGTGGTAAACACCCCATCCACCATCAAACCCAAATCCCCGGCACGGTGAAGATCTTTATCAATGCTCGTCGTCACCTCAGGCGGGATGTTATCTTTAAGCGCACTCGCCAAAAGCCCCCATGCCGCACGCCCGCGGGGCGCATTAAAATCACCACAAAGCACCATTTCGCCACCGTCTCCATCATCCTCAGCCACCAATTCTAAAAGGCGTGCATAATCTGCCATCTGCTCAGGTGTACTATCACCATTTTTAGTCCATGTTCCATGTGTTGTTCCTACACGCATACCCAGTATCGTCGCAGCCACAAGAGCGCGAGAGACAGAATCATGAACAATATTCCGGTCATCCCCTTCTCCCACCCAAGTTTCTGTCGGGATAGGGTCATCGCTGCCCACATAATACCCTACCCTAATATCTGTCAGCCCATGCTTACTACCCAGCGCCACGCCCACCGTCTGTTCAGCCTCTTTTTCAGGCCAAATTGCTTTGGCTATCGGCGCCCACACAAAGTTTCCACCAAAAAAGTCTTCAAAAAAAGGAAGATCATGCTCGCAAACTTCCTGCAGGCACACCACGTCGGCATCTTCACGGCGCAAAAAGGCTTCCACACGGTCAAGGTGTTTGCTTCGTTCAATGTTTACACACGCAAGTTTCATCTTTTTATCCTCTTTATTTCCAATCATCCGGGCCCACAATCACATCCCGTACAATCAGGTTGGCATCCAAAATATAGCTCATGGGCAAGGCACGCGCGCCCAAAGTTTCCCGCGTCACACTCCCCATAGGATCGTGCCAGATGCGCATACCGCTGCCCCAGTTTTGTTTTTTCAAATAGTCTTTAAGAATATCTGCATTTTTATCAGTAGAAATGGCCACCACCATCACATCGCCCCGCTTGCCGCGCGCATCTAATGCGGGCATCTCGTGCACACACGGGGGGCACCACGTGGCCCAAATGTTCAAAATGATACCCCGCCCCTCATTTTCCAGCAGAATATCCTTAAGGGGCTGCGGCTCGCCATCCAACGTCTGCACCACAAGGTTGCTTACATCCACGCCCACCCAGGCCTCTTTCATGGCCCGTTGGGCTTCACTTTCACCCGCCCCGCAAGCCGCCAGCATCAACCCCAGGCAAAGCACCCAAAACCGCTGCATTACGCCCCGGCCCGACCTTTAAGGGTACCGCGGCGCAGGGCATCCCACTTGGCCGCACTCCCTACCTGAGGCAGTGCAAACGCATGGGCCACCGCCGTCCCCACAAGGGATCCGTAAAAAAGCTCTGTCGCCACTTCAGGAGAAACTTCTTTCGCTAAAAGTTCCTTTGCCTCGGCCATTTTGTAAAGCTGGGCCACTTGACCCCGCACCTTCGCATTCAAAAGCTTCATGCGCTCGGCCAGCGGCACAGCTTCGGTGCTGCCGCCGCCCACCATCAAACGGGCGAGGCCGGGGTGGCCCTCCACAAACGTCATGTGTTGTTCAAACACATAAGCCAGGCGCTTGCCCACATCTTCTTCTTGCTGGTGTGCCGTATTAAGTGGCCCCAAAAGGTTGGTTTCCATATAGGCGGCAATGGCCTCAAAAATATCGTCTTTGCTTTTATAGTGGCGATAAATTGCTCCATCCGTCACATGAATTTCCGTAGCAATACGCTGCACGGTTATTTTGTTGGCGGGGTTCTCCAAAAGCCTTGCCACAGCCTGCAAAATGCGCAGCTGACCACTTGTCATTTCACGTTCACGTATCATAGCGTTACCCTAATCCAAAGCTTTATTCATGTAAACGCGCGCTTACTACTTAACCGCGCGCATAATGACGTATTGTTGGGCAACGCTGATCACATTATTCACCAGCCAGTAAAGCACAAGGGCCGCGGGAAACCACAGGAACATCACCGTAAAAATCACGGGCATCCACTTAAACACCATGGCCTGCACCGGGTCGGGAGATTTCGGCTGCATCTGCATTTGCGCCCACATGGAGGCCCCCATCAGCAGCGGCAACACATAAATAGGATCATAAACAGAAAGATCGGTGATCCAAAGCCCAAGCGGCGCATGACGGAACTCAAAACTCACCAGCACCACTTTATACATGGCAAAGAAAATCGGAATCTGCACAATCATCGGCCAGCAGCCGGAAAGGGGGTTTACCTTTTCTTTCGCGTACATCGCCATCATGGCCGTGGCCATGGCCTGCTGGTCTTTACCGTGTTTTTTCTTGAGGGCTTCCATCTCGGGCTGGAGCTTGCGCATCTTCGCCATGGCACGGTAGCTCTTGTTCGCGAGAGGAAAGAGAGCCAGCTTCAGCAAAAATGTCAGCGCAATAATGGCAAGGCCCCAGTTCCCCACATAACCATGCAACCAGACAAGCGCCGTATGCAGCGGTTTGGCAATGGCTTTAAACCAGCCCCAATCAATCGCACGGGAAAGGTTGTGGCCCACCGCGTCCAAAAATTCATGCTGTTTAGGGCCAAGGTAAACCTCCATGCTGGTGCTGGCAGCGGCACCGGGGGTCAGGGTCAGGCTTTCGCCCTTCAACAAAGCACCGTACCAGTCATCTTGACCCCGCAGCTCGTGGGCAAACCACCGCTCACTTTCGCTCGCAGGCACAAACGCCATGGCAAAAAAGTGGCTGGTAAAGCCCCACCAACCGCCATCACCCACAGTGGATGCCACCTTGGCCACACCACGGTCTGCCATTTTTTTCAAATCTTTATAGCCTTCTTCCACCACGAGAAAGTCGTCTCCACTGCCCACAACACCCATAGGGCCAAAGTAGTTCACAAAGCTGGAGAGCTCACCTTTGCGGTAGCCACCCTTCTGCCAAAATGCATAAACGGGCGAAAGCAGTACAGGAAGCGGCGCACGGCTGGCCACCGTATCGGTCAGGGTCAGGGTGTATCCCGTCCCGCCCAACGCCATTTTGCGGCTGAACAACAGGCCTTCAGGCGTTTCATACACAAGCTCCACCCAATCATCACCTTGGCTGGCCACGCGCCACACTGTGGTCTCATCCGGCACGGCAAGGCCAACGGCCTCAAAACGGGTGGAGAGCTGAGCCGCATGGTCACCCTCTTCACTTAAAACCTGATACGGGGCCGATGTCTCGCCATCGTCCAGAATACCTTTAAGCGTCCAGGTCACCACGCGGGCACCACGGGTGTTAATCACAGCATCCACCTTCTGACCGTGCAATGTAACATCCACAGCCTCGGCAGGCGGAACAATCTCTTCTGGCGCAGGTGCCGTCGCCTCTGTGGCCACAACAGCGGTCTCAGCATTCGCCTCGTCCACCGCAGTTGCCACCTCGGGTGCAGGCTTGCCACCCAGCATAGGTACAAGCAAACCATCAAAGGCAAACAGAATAAGCCCGCTCAGCGCAATCGCCCAAATCAGGTTCTTGTGGTCACCCATCTCGCCACCGCGTTTTTTATTCATCCAGTCGCTCACGCAAAAAACCCTTTTAAGTTTTTGATTTTAATAATCTTTTAGCCCATTTAGGCAGCGCATCCTGCCATAAGGCAGGCACAGGGTCAAACCCACTGCCACCTCTCGGTCCACATTTCAACACTCTCCATAAACCTAAAACACTCCCCCGCAAAGCCCCGTGCGTGCGCACGGCTGCTGCCGCATAGTGGCTGCACGTGGGGGTAAAACGGCACCGCCCCCCCAAAAAGTAAGAAAAACTAAGCTGATACGCCCGTATCAACCCCAAAACCAAACGCTGGCCAAAGTTAAGCGCCATCTGTTCTCTGTATTTTTGTCATTTTTTCACGCACCTGCGCCAAACCCTTCAGCATTTCGGCATCTAACGTGCTGGCGTCCATATCCAGCACAAAATCACGTGCCACCACCACCAGCCAAAACCCGCCCACGTTCCAGGTTTCGCAAAGGCGCATGTGTTTATCAATAAGGGTTTTAAGACGCCGCCGGGCACGGTTGCGTGCCACTGCATTACCAATCGTTTTGGTGGTGGCGGTAAAACCTACCTGAACCCCCGCCTCCTCTGCCACGGGCAAAATCTGAAGAGCAAACCCCTTGCACGGCACCCGAAACCCCTGCTCGCGCACCCGCACAAACTGGACCCTCGCCCGTAAACGAGAAATGGGAACAAGCGCAGAACATTTAGCCATATCTCTCTCTGTCACATTTTGCCTCAACATCAAACCAAAAAAATCGGCCCTGGAGGGCCGGTTTTCATAAATCCTTAGAACCTTAAGCGCTCAAACGCTTGCGGCCATGGGCACGACGACGACGAATGATCGCGCGACCGTCTTTGTTTTCCATACGTGAACGGAAGCCATGACGACGCTTGCGGACCAAGCGGCTCGGCTGATAAGTGCGTTTTGTTGCCATCTGTTTATCTCCTTATAAATCTTGAGTTACAGCGCATGTGCCACACCCCACGCGCCAAGTCAACCCTAAAGTGCACATATTCTCTCCTAATCGCTTGACCCTTCCCCCTCCTCCTCCGTAAGGTAACGGCAAGAAA
>PFND01000011.1 GCA_002791805.1 Alphaproteobacteria bacterium CG_4_10_14_0_8_um_filter_53_9
CAAGGCTTTCATATGTTCTACGCTTGTGACGCGGGGATCGGCCTCTAAGGAGAGCTCTGCCCCGGGGAGAACGTTGACCCTTTTGAGCAGGTTGCTGAGGAGATGCGTGAGCTCTTCCGGTGAGAAGAAAGTGGGGGTGCCGCCGCCTAAGTGAATCTCCTTCACGGGGATGGCATCGCCGAGGACATTTTCGTACAGCTTCCACTCTGCCAGCAGGGTTTCTATATACTTTGCGTTGCGCTCTGTTTTGCGGGTGATGATGCGGTTGCAGGCGCAAAAGGTGCACAGCGACGAACAAAAGGGCAAATGAAGATACAAGGCCGCCCCTTTGCCTTGGGCCGACATTTTTGTTTGCTCCTCTTTTAAGAGATGCGCCCATGTTTCGGCACCCGGCACATCTTTCCAATACGGTACTGTGGGATAGCTTGTATAACGCGGGCCGGGGACATCATATTTTTCCAGAAGTTGGCTAAGACTTTGCATGATACTTACCCTTTAAAGCTTTGAGCTATTTGAACAAAACGGCGAACATTTGCCTCCTTCGCTTGAGGTGTTACCCCGTGGCCAAGGCCACACACCCACCCTTTGCGGAGCGCTTTTGGCACCTGGCCCATGCGATGAAAAAAGGCTTGGGCTTCTTTTTCAAACACATCCTCATCCCACGTGAGCGCAACAGGATTGAAGTTGCCCTGCAACGCAAAGCGCGTGCCGAAGCGGGCGAACATGGCAGGCATATCCTGATCTTGATCTATACCCAGCGCCTGAATGGGCATATCCTCCAGCAGGGCGAGGGAGTTTTCTCCCAGCCCTTTGCCGTAATAGAGCACGGGAGTATCCGGACACTCATCTCTAAACAAGGCTAATACTTTTTGGAGATAGGGCAGATAGATATCTTTATATAAATCTCCGGGGATATCGCCTGCGCAGCTATCAAACAGCGTGAGCATTTCCAGCTTTTGAGGATGCAACGCCTGCGCTTGCAACACCATATTGCCTGCGAGGAGAGGGATCATTTTTTCCATGAACATTTCTAACCGACCATCTGTAAGGCCTGTTATCGCATCCTCTATGCCGTGCTTGTGCGACCCCATGACCCCGAACACAAACAGAGTGAGAGGTGCCCCGACAAACCCGATAAGCCCTTTATCTTCTCCCAGCCTGGCACGGGTGAGGCGCAGGGCTTCTGCCTGGAATTCAAAAACTTTTGCCCCTTCGGCAGGTGGTGAGAGGCGGGCGATATCTTCTTTTGTTTTGAGCAGAAAACTAAACTGCGGGCCCGGTGAGAAGGTGAGCGGCTGGCCAAGAACATCCAGCGGGAAGAGAATATCTGAAAAGAGAATGGCGGCATCAAACCCAAAATCTTCCATGGGGCCTATGGCGACTTCTGCCGCGAGGGCCGGAGTTTTACATATCTCTACAAAGCCGTGGTTTTGGCGAATATTTTGATAATGGCTGTGATAACGCCCTGCCTGACGCATCATCCACACGGGTGGCGGGCCTTCGTTGACCTTGTTAAGCGCAGCGGCAAGGCGGTTGGTTAGCATTATTGCACCGAGGCCTTTAGCTCTTGTGTTTTTTGGGGGTGCACCGCTTTATCTTGCAGCCATTTTAAGAAGATACTGTGAGACGGGAAGACGACAGGGTTTAGGCCGCGGGCACGCAACGTATCTGCCGTGCGCCCGGCCCCGCATGCGTGCAGGGTGACATGAGTGGCCTGCTCTCCCAAATATTCGTACTGCGTGCCGCTGCCCCACCATGCGGTGGTGGCGCGAGAGAGATCTTCCAGCAGGGGGGATTGCGCATTAAGTGTGAGCTGATAGGTGGCGATGGCCTGACCTTTTGGCCAGTGACCCACGGCGCCCGCATGGGTAAGTACCTTCCACGTGGCAAGCGGCGGGAGGCTGAGCACGGGCTCTGCCAATGTATTCTTCAGAAAATCGATACCGAAGCCCTCTCCGCAGCCTTCTACCCACAGGCCCCGTTTGGCAAGTTTGAACCATGTTTGCACGCCGCTTACCCAAAGGCGGGAGGCGGGCATAAATCCTTCTGGCATGGCGCGTGCGTGGGTGACAAACATGACGGGGGCTTCCGGTATATCCGCCTGCACGGGTTGCGCGATAAAGAGATTCTCTCCCTGACTTTGACCATCCCACACGGTGCCTGCTTGAACCGTGATATCCGGTGCCTGCCAGATATCTTCATCCACCCGCTCTTCGTCTTTGTTTTCTCCCCGCACCAACATGACCGGATTCGTAAGATTGGGCAGATGGAGTTGTGTAGCCCCGAAACGCTGGTGGCACCCGCCCCCGTGGCGCAAGAGAATCTCTCTTTCTGCCTGCACCTGAGATTCTGTCTGCCGGCAATGAAGGGGGGCCATGAGGCTTTGCATGGCCTCATCTCCTTCACGAACCTCCACACATACCAAGCCCTGGCCCGGTGCTGTGGGGCACTGCGTAAGAGGCAGCACCATAACCTTAAGGCCAGACAAGAGTTGTTGCGTGACGGCGGTGGCGGCATCATCCTCCAGCAGGCGGGTGAGGCCTGCGAGGGCGAGCACGATACCATCATACTTTTGTGCCCCTTCTTGCGGGTTCTTTAATTTTTCAATGCGTGAGTTGGCGTTACCACGCAGCACGGCGGTGCAAATGCGCGGCGATGGCCCCACTTGCGGCAAGGCCTGGCTTAGAAAATCTGGCACCTGAACCATGCGGCGGGGAGAGGAGGTTCCGATACAGATTTCCTCTCCTTTTTTGAGTTTTTCCTCTATATTTGGATTGAATAAAATAATATCTCTTGGGTTATCCCGCGGGAGAAGGGCGGCCATTTTGATGCCTTTAGGGCGCTCTGTGCCTAAATCTTTAAAACTATGGACGACACAATCCACATCTTGCGCGAGGAGTCTTTCATCGAGCTCGTGACTGAAAATGCCGACGACATCCATCTGCCATAGGGGAGTTTTTTTGTCTTTATCTCCGCTGGGGGTGATGCCGACCATCTCGCACACCAAACCCGGATTTTGGGCTTGCAGCCGTGCCGCCACTTTTTTGGCTTGCGCCATGGCCATAAGAGAGGTTCTGGTACCGATTCTGATTTTAGAAATTTGTTGTATCACGTGTTTTACAATTTTTTCAGTTTTGACTCTGTTTTTTGGCTTTCCAGCCCCGTTTATCTGTTAAGGCCCCCCAGATATACCAGAGGTATCTGCAAACTCAAGCTTAAACGCCCCCAAGACCCCTCCCCTGCCTGCCATGTTAGCACTTGTGATGCAGTGGGCGCCCCTGCACAAGGCCCCCCCCCCTTGCGGGGGCTCTCCTCTTTTCTTCAGCTTTGAGGGCTGAGGCCGAGGCCGAAGTGGGTATTAAGCGTTTCTATGATGGCTTTATGCACGTTTTCTGCTATATCTGACGCTTTGATGAGGGCTGTTGTTTCCGGATTCTCCCGCGCGTAATCCATATAGCCTTGATAGTTACGGCGGTGATACGCTTCTCCCTTATCTTCCATACGGGTCTCTTTAAGGCCTTCTTCCACTTGCGCTTGTTTGCGGCGAAGGCCTTCTTCCGGGGTGAGATCCAGAATCAGAATCAGATCTGGCATTGTCTCTTCCATGGCGATGTGGGTGAGGGTTTTTATCACCTCTTTATCTTGCCCGCCGCCGTAGCCTTGAAAGACGTAGGTGGAGAGAAAACATCTATCCGATATCACAATCTCCCCTTTTTTCAGCGCAGGGCGAATGACCTGACGGGCAAGCTCGTGCCTTGATGCCGTGAGGATAAACATCTCCGTGATGGCATCCATTTTATCCACCTTGCCTTCCAGCAACAGGGCACGGAGTTCGTCTCCGATAGGGGTGCCCCCCGGTTCTCTCGTAAAAACATGAGGATGCTGTGACGCCGCGAGCGCCTTTTTAAGCAAGGCGATTTGCGTGGTTTTTCCAGCGCCGTCTGGGCCTTCTAGCACGATATAGGGCATTAAAAGCCCAATTTGTGCAAGGTGGTTTGCAGGAAGCGTACGGGGAAGGAGGCCTGCGCCACATCCGCCACGGGCACCAAAGCGGTGGTGAAGGTTTGGCCATTTTCTAACGTGAGTGTGGCTTCGCCCACGGGGCTATCCTTATACAAGGGAGCTGTAAGGGGCTGTTTATAGGTGGCGGTGATTTTGGGCTCTCCTGCTGCGGTGCTGATGTAGGCGGCGAGAGGCTCGGCCACTGTAAGGCCCACTTTACCTACGGTGCCTTGATAGACATCCACATTATCTACGACCACCTTGCCCGGCATGGCCAATGTGCGTGTGTGGTATGTGGGGAAGAAGGTACGGTAGGCTTTGAGGCTTTCTCCTTCTCTCGCGCTGAAGCTGTCTGCTCCCATCACCACGACCACAAGGCGTTCATCCCCCTGTTTGGCTGTGCTGGCGAGGTGAAACCCCGATTCCTCTGTGTGGCCTGTTTTGCCTGCATCTATCCCCACGCCGGCCCTAAGCAAGCCGTTACGGTTTTGCTGTTTGATGCCGTTCCACTCAAACTCCTCTTGCGAGAGATACATCGTGTACTCTGGAAAATCTCTATAAATAGAGGTGAGCAGGGTGGCGATATCCTTTGCTGAGGTGTGCATGGCGGGATCTGGCCAGCCGGAAGCATTGGTAAACTTTGTGCTGGTCATCCCCAGCTCTTGCGCTTTTTTGTTCATGAGGTGCGCGAACTGCTCTTCTGTTCCGCCAAGGTGCTCGGCCACCACCACGCAGGCATCGTTACCGCTTACCACGGAAATACCCTGCACCAATTTTTCTACAGGGACGGTTTTACCCACTTCCACAAACATTTTGCTGCCGCCCATGCGCCATGCTTTCTCACTGACGGGAAGAGCATCTGTCAGCTTCATCTGGCCCGATTTAAGAGCATCGAACGTGAGGTACAGCGTCATCAACTTGGTGAGCGAGGCCGGGCCCATTTCATCTGTTGCGTTTTGCGCCGCCAGCACTGTGCCCGTTTGCGGGTGAACCACATAGGCTGATTTTGCCTGAAAAGTAAGACTTTGCGCCTGAAGGGCTGTGGAGACCAGAAGGAGGGCGGCTATCAGGAGGCGCATCGTTTTAAGCTTTCTTTTCACGTTTTGTTTTTTCTAGCGAATCTAGCCCCCTTTGGAAAGGGAGCTGATGAAGTGCTGGGCGTTTGCCTTATATAAGGCAAAGCTTTTACTCTTCCTCAATCACAATTGTGGCGGCGGTAAAGCCTTGATTAATTGCTTCTGTGAGGAAGGTTTCGGCCTCTCCTGTACTGTTGAAGGGGCCGACGCGCACGCGGTGAAGCATGCTGGAGCCTCTTTGGACAGGTTGCACGAAGGCGCTGTTGTTTAGGATTTTCAGCTTATCTTTTTGGGAGAGGGCCGCGGCCTCGTTACCATAAGCCCCTACTTGAATAAACGCTTTTGTATGTTGCAGCGCTTTATAGTTGCGGGCAGGCACTTGAGCATCCGGTGGCGGAAGAGGGAGTGCTTTTGCCTTGGGTGGGAGCAACTCTTCGGCCGCGGCAAGCTCGGTACCCGGTAAGATTTTCTCATCCTCTAACAAGGGTTTGGCGATAATTCTTTGGCCTGGGAGCGGGGTGTCATCCAGCGACGATTCCTCTACCGCTGAGGGTACAAAGCTGGGAAGTGTTGCGAGGGCGCCTGGTTTTTGCACCGCTTTACGCGCCAAAGAACTTGCACCACCGCGGTTATGATGAGGACCACCGACAGCCTCTATCAACACGGGAGCGGTACCGCCGCCAACCATCCCCAAGCTTTGGGCTGCGGCATAGGATAAATCTATAATACGACCGCGGACGAAAGGTCCTCTATCGTTTACCTTGACGACGATGCTCTTGTCGTTCTCTAAATTGGTCACCCGCACCGTTGTGGGCAGTGGCAAGGTTTTATGCGCTGCGGTGAAGGCGTACATGTTGTAACACTCTCCGTTTGCGGTGGCTTTTCCATGAAAATCTGACCCGTACCAGCTGGCGATGCCTTTTTCTTCATAGCCGAGACTGCTTTCAATAGGCTCGTATTTAATGCCATCTACCTTATAAGGGTTGCCGACTTTAAGCGCCCCTTCTGCTGCGCAGCTTTGCCCCGCCATTTGGCTTTTGAGAAGGTGCGAGCCTACCTGAACCTGCGTGCAGGCTGAAAGAAACAAAGGAACCAGAAGGAAAAAAAGACGCATATTATCTTAACTTTCTTGTTTGAGTATATCGGCTAAACTAAGGACACTAAAGGCAAAAAATGAGGAATAATTCCAATCTAAAATCACATCAAAATTAGGGCCAAGGAGGTAATTGGGCCCTTCTGCCACAGGTTGATAAAAACGTAGCGCCGTGTTTTCCGGTACATTTTCGGGCGTTGTATAACCCCATTTTTTCCACATAATGAGAGGGATCGGCTTTGAGAGATTCCTGCTGTTCAACTCTATTTTTTCTTGAGGGTGATTTTCTGGAGGCATGGTAAGCCACTTCCAGCCCTGCCCTTCTATCCACCCTGCCTGCACGAGATAATTGGCAGTGCTGGCCACGACATCTGCCTCTGAATCTATCAGATTCACTTTACCATCTCCGTCTCCATCTCTTCCCATTTTGAACCAGTTACTGGGCATAAACTGATTTTGCCCGACGGCCCCTGCCCAGCTGCCTTGAAGGCTCTCTCCATTTTTACCTGTCAGCTCTGCCACTTTAAGGGCATTGAAAAGCTCTCTCCTGAAAAAGGCAGGGCGGCGTGTATCTGTATAGGCAAGCGTGGCGAGGGCTTTGATGACGGGAATATTTCCCATATATCCGCCATAATTGGTCTCGGCACCCCACAGGGCCACAATAACCCCTTCGGGAATACCTGTGGCACGAGATGTTTTTGCCAGAATATCTTTATGGGCGGCCATGATCTCTCCTCCCTTTTGAATGCGTGTGGGAGAAAGCATGCGATTGAAATATGGTGTAAAGGCATCTTTAAGTTCTGCCTGATTATCCTGCGCCTTGACGACCTGCAAGAAAGGTTTGGGGTGCGGGCCAAAAGCTTCTTTAATAAGGTAGGCATTTAGACCTTGCGCCTGAGCTTCTTCTTCCAGCGCCTGTAGAAAGACTTCAAACGATTGATTTTGTGCTGTTGTCAAACCTCCCGTACTTGCGCAAGCGGTGAGCAACGTGATGAGGGCGAGCATGCTTATTTTCATGATGTTTAGCATGCCAAGCTTTGCCCGCCTTGGCTAGAGGGGAAAGCTTGGAAAGACGGAGGCATGTTGCTGCCCTGCTGCTTTTTTCTTTCGTTGCCTTACGAGGGTTTTTTGTGTTAGAGAAAACGCTGTGTGGAAGCGTGGCCGAGTGGTTGAAGGCGCCGCTCTCGAAAAGCGGTAAGGGCGCAAGTTCTTCGTGAGTTCGAATCTCACCGCTTCCGCCACACTATACATATGATACGGAGGCGTGGCTGAGTGGTCGAAAGCGGCGGTCTTGAAAACCGTTAGGGTGCAAGCTCTCGTGGGTTCGAATCCTACCGCCTCCGCCATTTTTTATTAAAACCGAGGGGGATGGGGTTGCTCTTTCGTTAAGGGTTGGGGCACAATGTGCGCGTTGCTAATTTGATATAAAAAAGGAAAAAAGTGTTATGCAAAAACAGATTTTGGCTTTGATGGTGGGCGTTTTGAGCGCTACAGCCCTTACCGGCTGCACCACTACGGGCACAGGCACGAACGGCAGCACCCCTACCGCGGGTGGCAACGACAAGACCGTATGGGGTGCCGTTTTGGGTGCCAGTGCGGGAGCTTTGGGTGGATACTTTAGCAGTGGCAACGATGATGACCGCCGCAAGAATGCCATGATTGCCGCGGGTATTGGCGCCCTGGCCGGTGGTGCTGTGGGAAATTACATGGATAAACAAGAAGCCAGCTTGCGCCAAGATCTTGCAGGGACAGGGGTTGATGTGACCCGTGTGGGCGATAATATTTTGCTCAACATGCCCAGCAGCGTGACCTTTGGATTTAACCAAGCCTTTGTTTTACCACAGTTTCATGCCACGCTTGGACAACTGGCCAGCACCCTTAACCAGTACCCCAGCACCATGATTGATATTGTGGGCCACACGGACAGTGTAGGGAGCGATAACTACAACCAGGATCTCTCCCTCCGCCGTGCCCAGAACGTGGCTACGTACTTGATTGGCAAGGGAGTTTTAGGTGGCCGACTGTTTGTGCGAGGGATGGGTGAGAGCGCGCCGATTGCGAGCAATGCAACCGAAGACGGGCGTGCCCAGAACCGCCGTGTGGAAGTGTTGATTTCGCCCGTGCGTGAAGGCTTTTAAGCCTTTGATATCCAAATAAAAAGGCGCCTGTGGCGCCTTTTTTAGGGCTTGTTGCAGAGGTTAGCGTTGGGGGGGTGTTTGCAGCTGGCCTTGAGCCTCGAGTACGGCATAAGTACTTGTTATATAATCTGCTTTGGCTTTGGCGGCGGCGGCTTTGGTGGCGGCGAGGGATTGACGGGCATCCAGAAGATCCAGCAGGCTGGCTTCTCCGTAACTATATGTTTTTTCTATGGAAGTTGTGTAATCCTGCTGGGCCTCGGCGGCGGCGCTTGCGGCTTGCCACGTTGTTTTATAGGCTTCTAAGTTATTGTTTGAATTGATTATATTAGCTTCCAAGGTGTTTTTGGCGGCCCTTAACGCATCGGCACTGGCGAGGCGGTTTGCGGCGGCGGCGCGGGTGGTATTAAACTCTGAAAACCCTTTAAAAATCGGTATGTTAAGCTGAAGCTGAACGCTGGATTGTGTGCCGCTGGTGCGGGCGGTGGAAGTATCTTCTCCATAGGCGGTGGTGGCGACGGCATTGAGGCTGGGAAGGAGCTTACCCCTTTGACTTTTATAGGTTTTATCGGCCGCTTTGGCCCGTGCCTCGGCCGCCTGGAGCGTGGGGTGAGCCACGGGTAAGGGGCGGGCAGGCGACAGGTTAGAGGCGGGTATTTGAGGGGGGGTTACCGTGGTTGGAGACGGGTAAGCGGCGGGTAGGCTCTCTTTTTCTTCTTCTTCCTCTGTTTTTGGATGACTGACATATAGGGCGGGGGCAGGCTCCGGCCATGTCAGTTGCCATGATGATATCGCGGCGGGCACAGATTGTTCCCCTTGAGTGGTTTTATCTTCTTCACCCCTCTCCGTTTCTTCTCCACGGATGCCGAGAAGATTCTGGAGGTTTTGAGAGGCGCTTTGATAGGCGGCGATGGCAGTGGCCAGATTCCCCTGTGCGGTTTTGAGGCGGGCGACGGTGAGGGCACGATCTGTTCTGGTGCCCTCCCCCGCGTTGAGGCGAGCGATGGCGGCAGCTTCCTGTTTTTCCAGCGAGGCGACAAGACTTTCTGTGGCGCTGACCTGGGCGGCGGCGGCCAGTGTGCCTGTGTACGCTGCTACGGTTTGCAGGAGGATGCTCCCTGCGGCGCCTGCGGCATCTGCCCCCGCTGCTTTGGCATTATAATTTGCGGCGGCAGCAGCATAGCTGAGATTGCCGCCTGTAAAAATAGGTTGTGTGAGCGTGAGGGCTCCTGTGCGCGGGTGAATCGTATCTGTCTGGCTGTTTTGATCGTATGTGGTGACGCCCCATGTTCCCTCTGCCGAGAGGGTGGGCAGCAGAGCGCCCCGCCCTGCGTAGGCCTGATAACGGGAGGCATTGGCCTGATTTTTGGCCGCGCTGAGTGTGGGGTTGTTCTGGTATGCTTTTTCCAGCGCCTCTTGCAGTGTGAGGGCATAGCCTGTGCTGGTACACAGGGCGAGCAGAGCGACGATTTTGGCGAACATGCTTTGTCTATAGGTGTTTTTTGGGTTTTTGGGAAGAGGCATTGCTTGTTTGGCGGGCGGGATTGGGAGGAAGAGAACAGATGACTAAAGCTTAACTGTTCACGAGGACGTTTGTGATTTTATCATTTTTTGAGAGAGGATTACTTGAGAAGTTTTTCGTGAGGGCCGGTGAGGATTTGCCAGTAGCGCGAGGGGGCTTGAACTTCATCTGCCAGGCCGAGCCGGTTTTGCACCTTATACCTTAAGCGCCAGAGATAGGGTTGGGCGGGGGCGGTTTTGAGCGATTCGTTGATGTGATAGAGGGCCAGCGTGAGCAGGCTTTGACTTGGATTTTCTGTAAGCATGATGCTGTGGGCCGCGAGATGGTGAGCCGTGCTGGAGGGATGTTTTTGGGCCAGCGCGTGGGCCACAGGCACCATGGCTGCCGCGTTTTGTGGTGTGAGTGTGCGGGCACGTTTTTCTGTTTGATATACGGGGGGCAGGAGGATGGCGAGCGCGGCCAGATACAGGGCGGCGAGCACGGTGAGCGTTATCTGCGCTTTGGTTTTTCCGGACGTGGTGGCAGGCACGTTTTTTATCTCGCTCTCTTGGCGGGTATGTTTATTTACCCCCTTGACCGTGGCGGCCATGGCCCAACCCATAAGCACCGCCATGAGCACGGCAACGCCCGGATTATGGGGTGAAAAATCTACCCACCCATGCAGCCCCAGCAGCATAAGGGCGGCGAGGCCTGTGGCGGCCTGAGGGTATCTCCCCCGTGAGGTAACCACCGTTTGTGCAAGCTTATATGCCATGATGGCGAGGGTGAGGAGCCACAGGGCTGTGGCGGGAAGGCCTTTTTCCACCGCGATCTCTAGCCAGCTGTTGTGTGCGTGCCCTATGGCGACTTTGTTGGGTGTGCTTACGAACATGCGGTACACCTCGTTATAGGTGCCTGCCCCGTAACCTACCCATGGATTGGCGGCGATGGCTTTAGAAGAGACATGATTGATTGCGGCTCTATCTACCACCGCGGCGTGGGCCTGGTTGAGCCTCGCCTCCAGTTTAGGGGAAAAAGCTGTGAGGCTGACAAGGGCCATGACGAATGCGATGAGCCCCATGATCCCCCAAAAGGGCCGGCCACCCCGCGCTTTGAGCCAGATGATGCCATACCACACCCCCAGCGCCAGCAGGGTGGCGGCCAGCGCCCCGCGAGACAGCGTGAGCAGCAGCGCGATCATGTTCAACAGGGCCAGCACCATGAAGGGCCAGCCTTTTTTGAGGCTGATGTGCATGAAGACCTTGCTCCGTTGCTTGAAGGTGGCGCGGCGGGCGGGCGGCAGCTGCGGCAGGGTGGCGGCCAGCGCATGAAGGCTTAACAACACCCCTAACCCTGCCACGGTGCCGAAGGTGTTTCTGTTTATAAAGGTGGCGGACAGGCTCTCCTGATAAAATACTTTTGGCATGGCGAGCACCCAGCTGTTGCCCATGCCGTACACCACCAGACCGTAGACCGACAGGCCGCTGATGAGCCATACAAGGCCTTTGTGGAGCGTTTGGTTTTTGTTCTGCGAGATGAGAAACGCCGTGACAAAGGCCAGCCCCATAGCGAGGGTTGTGAGCAGAGGCAGCAGGCCTGCGGCGGGGTTGACCGACAGATAAAATGTTGAGGTTTGGAGGCGGGCGGCTGTCTCTGTATAAAGCGGATGAACGTAGGCCATGAGGGGGTTTTGGGCCGAGAACGGCATGAGCTGAAGCGCTGTAAAGGCCACGGACAGGGCAGCGGGCAGCAGCCAGAGGGCGAGGCTTTTTGTGTGCGTGTCCCCCCTCCCCCCTGCGGCGAGGGCTGCGAGGCCTGTGCCGATGAGGAGGAGAGTATGGCTCTCCACCACTTTGGCGCCGTAGCCCGACATGCCCAGCGCGAGGCCGAGAAGAAGACAAACGGTGGAAAGGGCAACGGCCATGGAAGCGTTATAGGATACTTTTCGGACGCTGTCTTGTTCCTGAGTATACTGTATGATATATGATATTTTGAACAAACGACAGACATACATGCGTTATCTATTTGCTTTATTTATGGTTTTTATGGCTTCTCCGGCTGTTTTGGCTGTGGCGGAGAGGGCACCGCCTGCCCTGCCTACCGCACACGATGCGCGCTTTAAGGATGTTGTGACCGCGTGGGCGGCGGGCGATGGCGTGTCTCGGGTTGCTTTGCTGCGTACCGCCTTGCGCGAGACGCCCTGGCACGCCCTTCATTTGATGAGCGATGCCGATGACACCCACCGCCTTGCACTGCTGGATGATCTGCTGGTGATTTTAAATGAAGATACTCTGCGCAATGCGCCTGTGCTGAGCGCGTTGATGCAGGCTTATGGCGATATGATTGCCGCGCGCGCCGCGGCGGTTGCCCCTGCGGCGGGGGCGGGAGAGGTGGAGGCGTTTTCTCCTCTGGCTTTTCATAAAAAAACACCTGCTGACGATACGGTGAGTTTGATTATGGGGCCTGCGGCGGCGTCTCCCGAGGTGCCTGCTTTTAAATAAATGGCGCGGTTTGCGCTTTATCCTTTGCGATACATAGGATATAGGAGCCCTACGCTAAGAGAGAGTATTTTTTAATGAACACCCCGTGGATGGCTTTCGCCCTTGTGAGCTTTGTCGCCCCCTCTGTGCTGGCTTTGGAAAGTGCCGGCGAGGCCATGATGCGCCAGGAGGCTTACAAACCCCTTAACATCAAAGCCGGGAGCTTTTTGGTGGCCCCGGCTGTGGATGCCGAGGTTATGTATAACGATAATATTTTCGCCTCTGAAACCAACGAAAAAAGCGACTTTGTGACCACCGTGCGCCCGAGTGTGGCGGTAAAAAGCAACTGGAACCGTCATGCGCTGAATGCCCGTGCGATTTTGGAGCAGAACGACTATGCGGACAACAACGATGAAAGCCACACCAACGCCTTTGCCGGTGTCGACGGCAAAGTGGACGTGCTGCGCGGCACGGCCCTTGGCGGAGGCGTAAGCTGGCAGCGCGCCCATGAAGAGCGCACGAGCCCCAACAGTGCGTCGGCCTCTGATAAGCCTATCCCGTATGAGGTGCTGACGGCCACGGCGGGAGCCTACCGCGATGTGGGACTTGTGAATGCCCGCTTTGACACCCGTGTGGAGGCTTATGATTATGACAACACCTACACCCGAACAGGCGGGCTGCTTAACAATGACGGGCGCGACCGCAACGAGTTTACACAGACGTTACGCCTTGGCTACAAGGCGGGGGCGCACAATGAGATTTTTATCAAAGCTGACCTGAACACCCGCGCCTATGACCATAAAGGGGCGGGGGCGAACATCAACCGCAGCAGCCACGGGCGCCGCGTTGTTGCGGGATATCGGTTTGATATTACCGGCAAAACCGCCGGAGATATTTACGCCGGACTGATGAACCGCCGCTATGTTGACCCTGCCTTTAACGACATTGGTAACACCCTGACCTATGGTGGAAACGTGCAGTGGAACGCGAGTGGGCTTACCACCTTGAAGGCCCGCACCAACCGCAGCATTGAAGAAACCACCACGGCTGCCACCAGCGGCTACGTGGCCACCACCTACAGTGTGAGTGCCGAACACGCGGTGCGGCGCAACGTTCTGATGGAGGGCAACATGGCCTATGAGACGAACGATTATGAAAGTACGGCGGTGGCCCGCAAAGATACGCTTTATACCGCAGGTTTGGGAGCGACGTACCTTATCAACCGTAACCTGAAAGCCAAGCTGGCCTATGACTTTACCCGGAGAGACAGCAACGTGGCAGGCGGTGACTATGACCGCAACCGTGTGATGGTGGTGTTTTCGGCCGCTTTTTAAGAGGGTCTGATGTGAGACTTGGTCTTGATTGTTTTGCTGAAAAACCTTACCAAACCAAGAGATAGTTTAGACAAGGAGATGAGCGATGCGTGGTTTTTTGATGACGATGCTGATGCTGGCGGGCAGTGTTTTTGCCTCTGACTTTGGGGTGACGGGGCTTACCCATTTCGAGGCACCCGCTGCGCCTGCGGCCCCTGCTGCGCCCGCGGCCCCCTCCCCTGCGCCGCTGGCCTCCGCCTACACCTTTGGGGCGGGCGACCGTGTGAAGGTGAGTGTTTTTGGCGAAGAGAGCCTTTCCGGCGAGTTTGAGATTGATGGTACGGGCGTGCTGGCTTTTCCCCTTATCGGCAATATAAACGCCGGCGGCCTTGGCGCCCGCGAGTTGGAAAAAGCCCTTGAAGCGCGACTGCGCGACGGCTACTTGAAAACCCCGCGCGTGAGTGTGGAAGTCCTCAACTTTCGGCCGTTTTTCATTTACGGTGAAGTGAACAAACCCGGCGCTTACCCTTACGTGAACGGTATGGCCGTGATTAATGCCGTGGCGGTGGCGGGGGGCTATACACCGCGGGCCAAGACATCCGCCATGACGTTAAAGCGCACCACCAACGGCGAGCTGGATGAGCGCCGTGTTGACGAAGATGAGATGGTGTTACCCGGGGATGTGATTCAGGTTCGGGAACGGTTTTTTTAGCTTCTGCATTTAATCTTATTAACATAGCGAGCCTGATAGACGCTCTTTGCTCTGCCCTTGACTTTTTGTGTATACATACCTAGATTGGGGGCCAAGATACCCACCTTATTTTTTGACGCCTGCGGGCGAGATTGGAGCTTGCTATGAGCATGACACCTGAAACGATTACTTTGAAGTTTGACTACGACCGCA
>PFND01000056.1 GCA_002791805.1 Alphaproteobacteria bacterium CG_4_10_14_0_8_um_filter_53_9
CTGGTGAAGTTCCAGCGCTCCAACCAGTCCAGCTGTCTTAACCAGAAAGCCCTGGTGAAAAAGGGTGATGTGGTCAACGTGGGCGATATCATTGCCGATGGTGCCAGTACCGATAACGGAGAGCTCGCGCTCGGCCGTAACATCGTGGTCGCCTTCATGCCTTGGAACGGGTATAACTTTGAAGATAGTATCTTAATCTCCGAACGCATCGTGCGCGAAGATATCTTCACCTCTATCCACATTGATGAATTCGAGACCATGGCGCGGGATACCAAACTGGGTGCCGAAGAAATTACACGGGATATTCCCAACGTGTCCGAGGAAGCGCTCAGCCATCTGGATGAAGCGGGTATTGTCGCTGTCGGTGCCGAGGTCGGGCCGGGAGACATCCTTGTCGGTAAAATCACCCCCAAAGGGGAAAGCCCCGTCACGCCGGAAGAAAAACTGCTTCGCGCCATTTTTGGTGAAAAAGCGGCAGACGTGCGCGATACCTCCATGCGCCTTCCTCCGGGTATGACCGGGACCATCGTCGGGGTTAAAATCTTTAACCGTCGTGGTAACGAGAAAGACACCCGCACGCTGGAGATTGAGAACGAAGAAATCGCCAAGCTCACCAAGGATATTGAAGACGAACGCCGCATTTTGGAAATGGATGCCTACGATCGCCTGAAAGATCTGCTGGTCGGTAAAAAAGCCGCAGGTAAAGTCGGCAACATTGCCAAAGGTAAAGATATCGATGCCGAAGTTCTGGAAGCCATGAAGCCGACAGAGTGGTGGAGCATCAGCGTGTCAGAAGATAAGGCCCAGCGCCAAATCGAAGAGCTGAAAATCAGCCTGGATAAAAACCTGATGTCTCTCAAAAAGCGTTTTGATGAGAAATCCGAGAAAATCCGTCAGGCAGACGAGTTGCCTCCCGGCGTTCAAAAAATGGTTAAAGTGTTCGTGGCTGTTAAGCGTAAGCTCCAGCCGGGTGATAAAATGGCCGGTCGCCACGGTAACAAAGGGGTTATCTCCAAAGTTAACCGTATCGAGGACATGCCGTACATGGAAGATGGTCGCGCGGTCGATATGGTGCTCAACCCGCTGGGTGTGCCGTCTCGGATGAACGTGGGTCAGATTTTGGAAACCCACCTCGGTTGGGCGTCTTATAACATTGGCCGTAAAATCGGCGATATGTTGGCCGTCGCCGCCCAAGGTAAAAAGATTGATACGAAAGAACTTCGTAAATATCTGGATAGCTTGTACGAGGGCGATGCCAAAGCCAAATCCCTGAAGGATCTGAGCGATGACGAAATCATCACCATGGCAGGTATGCTCACCAAGGGCGTGCCTATGGCCTGTCCGGTGTTTGATGGTCCTGGAGAAGACAAAATCGTCGAGATGCTGAAAGAAGCAGGCTGCGATGAATCCGGTAAAACCCAACTGTACGATGGCCGTAGTGGAGAAGCTTACGAGCAAACCACCACCGTGGGTATCATGTACATGCTCAAACTTCACCACTTGGTGGATGAGAAGATTCACGCACGTTCTATCGGGCCGTACAGCTTGGTCACGCAGCAGCCGCTGGGTGGTAAAGCGCAGTTCGGTGGCCAACGGTTTGGGGAGATGGAAGTGTGGGCCCTTCAAGCCTACGGTGCTTCCTATACCCTGCAAGAGATGCTGACCATCAAGTCAGATGACGTTTCAGGCCGTACCAAAACGTACGAGGCGATTGTCCGTGGCGAGACCAACTTTGAAGCCGGTATTCCGGAGTCCTTCAACGTTCTCGTGAAGGAAATCCAAGCCCTAGGTCTTAACATGGAGCTTGTCGAAAAAGCCCCAAGCATCGCAGAGGCCGAAGGCGGAGATTTTCTAAGTCTCCCTAAAACCAGCGGCTTCAACGCGTAATCGGAAAGGATAAATATCATGCGCCACATGCTCAACATGTTCCAACCTCAACCGGTTCAGCAGTTCGATGCGATTCGCATCGGCCTCTCCTCCCCGGCACAAATCCGTGCCCAATCACACGGAGAAGTGAAGAAGCCGGAAACCATTAACTACCGTACCTTCAAGCCAGAGCACGGGGGCCTTTTCTGCGCCCGTATCTTTGGGCCTATCAAGGATTACGAATGTCTGTGCGGTAAATACAAACGCATGAAGCACCGCGGTATCGTGTGTGAAAAGTGCGGTGTGGAAGTGATCGAAACGCGCGTCCGCCGCGAGCGTATGGGCCACATCGAGCTCGCCGCCCCCGTCGCCCATATCTGGTTCCTCAAACTGCTCCCCAGCCGCATGTCCGCGCTTATGGATATGATGCTGAAGGATCTGGAGAAAATCCTGTACTTTGAAAACTGGATCGTGACCGACCCCGGCATGACAACCCTTACCAAAGGCCAGTTGCTGACCGAAGACGAGTATTATGATGCCACCGAAGAGTTCGGGGACGATGCGTTCCAGTGCCAAATTGGTGCCGAAGCGCTCAAAACCTTGCTGCAAGAGCTGGATCTTCCCGCCCTTCACGCCACCATGTCGGCCGATCTTTCAGGAGATATCTCCGATCTGAAGCGTCGTAAAATCGTCAAACGCCTCAAAATGGTCAACGCCTTTCTCGAGAGCGGTAACAAGCCCGAGTGGATGATTATGGATGTGATTCCAGTTCTCCCGCCAGAGCTTCGCCCCTTGGTGCCACTGGATGGCGGCCGCTTCGCCACGTCCGATCTGAACGATCTGTACCGCCGTGTTGTTAACCGTAACAACCGCCTCAAACGCTTGATAGAGCTGCGCGCGCCGGAAATTATCGTCCGTAACGAAAAACGCATGCTGCAAGAATCGGTGGATGCCTTGTTTGATAACGGCCGTCGTGGTCGGGTCATCACAGGTGCTAACCGTCGTCCGCTTAAGTCACTGAGCGATATGCTCAAGGGTAAACAAGGTCGTTTCCGTCAAAACTTGCTCGGTAAACGGGTGGATTACTCCGGTCGTTCCGTCATTACCGTGGGGCCGGATCTTATGCTTCACCAATGCGGTCTGCCCAAGCAAATGGCGCTGGAACTGTTCAAGCCGTTTATCTATCACAAGCTGGAGGTTCGTGGCGAAGCCACAACCATTAAAGCCGCCAAACGCATGGTAGAAGCGCAGGAAGAAGTGGTGTGGGATGTGCTGGAAGAAGTGATTCGCGAGCACCCCGTCATGCTTAACCGCGCGCCAACCCTTCACCGCTTGGGTATCCAGGCGTTCGAGCCTAAACTCGTCGAAGGTAAAGCCATTCAGCTTCACCCGCTGGTCTGTACAGCCTTCAACGCCGACTTTGACGGTGACCAAATGGCCGTCCACGTCCCGTTAAGCCTGGAGGCTCAAATCGAGTGCCGCGTGCTCATGATGTCCACCAACAACATCTTAAGCCCCGCCAGCGGTAAGCCGATTATCGTTCCCTCACAGGATATGATTTTGGGTCTCTACTGGCTCAGCCTTGCTCGTTACCAGCAGCCGGGAGAAGGCAGCGCCTTCGGCAGCATGGGAGAAATCGAGCACGCTTTGGAGACAGGCAGCGTCACGCTTCACACGCGCATTAAAGGTCGCTTCCGCGGTAAAATGTACGATACCTCCGTGGGTCGTATGATCGTGGCCTCCATCATGCCGGATAGCCCCAAACTCAGCTTCGATCTGGTGAACCGCGTGCTCACCAAAAAAGAGATGGCCAAGATGATTCACGAAGTGTATCTGGCCGTGGGTCAAAAAGAGACCTGTATCTTTGCGGATAAAATGATGCAGCTCGGTTTCCGTTACGCGGCTAAAACCGGTATCAGCTTCGGTAAGGATGATATGATCATCCCGAAAGAGAAGTACACCTTGGTCGATGCCGCCGAAGCCGAAGTTCACAAGTTCGAGCAACAGTATCAAGACGGTCTCATCACTTCAGGTGAGAAGTATAACAAAGTGGTGGATATCTGGTCCCGCACGTCAGAGACGGTGAAGGACGAGATGATGAAACTGCTGGGCGATCAGCCGATCGAAATCGATGGCGAAATCAAAATGCAGCCGTCGGTCAACAGCATTTACATGTTGTCCAACTCGGGGGCTCGTGGTTCCGTTTCCCAAATGCGTCAGCTGGCGGGTATGCGTGGTCTTATGGCCAAGCCTAACGGAGAAATTATCGAAACGCCGATTACCGCCAACTTTAAAGAAGGTCTTACCGTTCTTCAGTACTTCATCAGTACTCACGGTGCGCGTAAAGGTCTTTCAGATACGGCGCTTAAAACCGCCAACGCGGGTTACCTTACCCGTCGTCTGGTGGATGTGTCTCAGGATTGCGTCATCACCAATATGGATTGCGGAACCGAAGCGCACATCTGGGCGTCCGATATCATGCAAGCCGGTAACGTCATGGAAAGCTTGTCAGAGCGTATCCTTGGCCGTACCGCCGCGTTTGATATCGTGAATCCGCTGGATGGTAAACTCATCTGCGTGAAGGATGTGATTATCGACGAGGCCACCGTGTCCGAAATCGAAAAAGCCGGGTTAGATCGTGTTGCCATCCGCAGCCCGCTCACCTGTGCCAATATCGATGGTATCTGTGCCGCCTGTTACGGACGCGATCTTGCCCGTGGCACCCCCATTACTCTTGGAGAAGCCGTCGGTGTTATCGCCGCCCAATCCATTGGGGAGCCGGGAACCCAGCTCACCATGCGTACCTTCCACATTGGGGGTACCGCGGCAACGGGTACAGCTCAAAACAAGGCAGAGGCGCAGCGCGATGGTTCGGTCAAACTCACCAACGTGGTAACCCTTACCAACTCGGGCAAAGAGAACATCGTGATGTCTCGTAACGCCGAGGCCACACTTATGGATGATGCCGGTCGCGTGAAAGAGCAGTTCAAACTGCCTTACGGTGCGCGCCTGTTGGTAGAAGATGCCGCCAAAGTCAAAGCGGGAAGCCTGATTGCCGATTGGGATCCCTATACCGTTCCTATCATTGTCGAAACAGCAGGTGTTGTGCACTTCCTGGATCTTCAAGAGGGGATCACCATGAACGAGCAAACCGATGAAACCACGGGTATGTCCTCTCGTGTGGTGCTGGATTGGAAACAATCCGCCCGCGCGGCCGATATGAAGCCCAGCATTATCCTTATGGATAAAGCCGGTAAAATCGTCACCTTGCCCAACGGCGCGCAGGCCATCTACGCCCTGCCGGTCGGTGGTATTCTTACGGTAGAAGATGGTCAGCACATTCAAGCGGGGGATATCATCGCCCGTATGCCGAAGGAAGCGCTGAAATCCCGCGATATTACGGGTGGTCTGCCTCGCGTTGCCGAGCTGTTCGAAGCGCGTAAACCCAAGGATAGCGCCATTCTTAACGAAATGGCGGGGACCGTCAGCTTCGGGAAGGATCTCAAAGGCAAACGCCGTATTCTGGTTACTGGAACAACGGATAAAGGCGAAGAGGACGTCCGTGAATATATGGTGCCTAAAGGTATCCACCTTAACGTGCGCGATGGCGACTTTATCGAAGCCGGTGAAATGCTGGTAGAAGGGGCGATCGATCCTCGCGATATCCTGAAAGCTCAGGGTGTCGAGGCGCTGGCCGATTATATGATCACCCAGATCCAAGAGGTGTACCGCCTGCAAGGTGTGGCCATTAACGATAAGCACGTCGAAGTGATTATCCGCCAAATGATGCAAAAAGCCATGATCACGAAGCCGGGCGAGAGCACGTTCGTGACAGGCGATCTGGCAGATGCGATCGAAGTGCGTGAAGAGAACGCCAAACTGGTGGCCGCAGGTAAAGTCCCGGCAGAGTACGAGCCGTACCTGCAAGGTATTACCAAAGCCTCTCTCACCACCCGCAGCTTCATCAGCGCCGCGTCGTTCCAAGAGACGACCCGCGTGCTGACCGATGCCGCCACCCAAGGGAAAATGGACAGACTCCGCGGTCTCAAAGAGAACGTGATTGTCGGTCGCCTCATCCCCGCAGGTACAGGTCGCATGCTGCGCGAGATGCGCGAAGCGCAACTGGCGAAGGATGTAACCCCCGAGCTGGAAGCCTAAAAACCTTCAACGCAGAAACGGCCACCGCAAGGTGGCCGTTTCTGTGGAGCGGAGGAAAGCTCCACTCAAGAGCGCGTATAGTCGGCATCACCGGGCAAAGGCCTCTCTCCAGCCGCCCGTTCGCCACGGACGACGTTACGCAAAGCCCTCAGCCAGCGTGTCCCTTTCCGTTTTGCCATCATGGCCGAAAAACGCAATGTGCGCTTGAGGGCTCTGAAGGACGGAAAATGTACCCGAGGCATAGGTAGCCGGGAAAGGTAAGGCTGAAAGAAGTCCTTCACCAGCACCCACAAGCGCCCAAACTCCCGCCCCACAGCAAACCAGAGAGAATTCTGGGCCGCCGCAGGCGTAGGGGCAACCGCAGGTGCAGGCTTGGCATATTTGCCCACACCAAGCTCACGGTGATTGCGGTCAATGCGTTCATCAACCTGCCGCCGCAGCTTGTCTTCCTTTTTCTGGTCATCGGGGGAGAGTCTAATCTCCCTCTTCCAGAAAGAGTTGCGCTGGAAAACATCCCACAAAGAGCATCCCAACACGATCAACAAGATAGTCCAGAACCAGAAGGAGGCATAATCATCCCATGCTTCTATGGATACCGTGCTCGCAGGAAAGCCTGCCCGCCACGATACCCAAAGGTACCGAAGGCTCCCTACAATAAGGCTGCCCAAGCCTCCCCACAACAGGGCAATGAGCACAGAGCCGAAAAAGTCCCGCTTCCGTGCCTTAAACCCCGTAGGGTCGGTAAGTTTATCAGCCATCATAACCTCCTGTGGTTGTCTCCCCATCGGGGGAGGGCTGGAAAAAATAATGATTACCTATAAAATGGGCCACAAACACTCCAAAAACAACCCCCTTGACCCCACCTCCATTCCCCCCGCAAAATCGCCCCATCAAAAACGAAAAAACAATGCAAAAAATCCTCCTCGCCACCACCCTGTTTGTCACCGCCTGCGCCGCCAACCCCGCCACAGGGGGCAAAAACTTTACGCTGGTGGGAGAACAATCAGAGTACGCCATGGGCCAGAAAACGGCCGAGGAAGCCATGAAGGAAATCGGTATTTACCGGGAAAAACCTTCCCTCAACACCTATATTCAAAACCTTGGTAATCGTATGTGGCAGAATACGGAACGGTCGGGCCAACCCTTCCAAACGATGATTCTGGACGATGAGACATTTAACGCATGGGCCACCCCCGGCTACGTAAACTTCTATCGCGGCATCCTGCCCTTTTTCCAGAATGAAACCCATCTGGCAGAGGTCATGGCGCACGAGATGGGGCACATCACGGCACGGCACACGGCCCAAGGGGTCACGCGCGGCACGCTGGCCAACCTGCTGCTCACGGGGGCCAGTATTTATGTGGCGGCCACGGCAGATAGTCCCGCCACCGCCAACCTCGCCATGCTGGCAGGCAGCGTGGGGGTCGGGGCCACTCTCATGTCGTTCAACCGCAGCCAAGAGCTGGAGGCCGATAGGCTGGCCCTCAGGTACATGGCCGCCAGCGGATACGATCCCAGAGAGAGTTATAACTCCAACAAAGGCTTCCTGCTGTACGAGGCGTATGAGCGTGCCCGTCTGGCGGATAAAAACGGCGGGAGCGTCCCAAGCGGCGGCGTGCTGTCGGCCCTCATGCGCAGTCACCCCCAAACGCCGGATCGTATCGAGCAGGTGGAGAAATTGGTCGGTAAACCGGATGGCACGGTCAAACTCCCCGTCGGCGTCCAGCCCGCCACCACCGCGGCCGATCCCTTTGGAGAAAAACGCTATTTAAGCATGATAGACGGCATCAGCTACGGCCCCAAACCGGAGTTCGGGATTGCAGGAAAAAACAAAATCTATTTTCCCAAGCAACGCTTCATCTGGAACCTCCCCACCACATCCGCAGGCGGTTTTTCTCTGGTGCTGGAAGATATCGACGAGAAGGATAAAACCCCCACATGGGCGGCCTATAATCCCGCAGCAGGAGACCACATCATGATCACGTTCCTCCCCATGCTCAGCGGGCTTAATCCGCAAAGCACGCTTATGAGCAAATATACAGATCTCAGAACCGGCGGAAATTGGGAAAAACTTACCGTCGGCACAGGGGCCACCGCGCAAACGGCATCCACTGCCACGTATAATAAGGGCGGTTATACCTACCGCGTCATCGGGGTGCCGGTCCCCACGAAGGATCTCCTCGCCACCATCCTCTTCCGTAGCAAAACAGGGGAGGTCGGCCCGCATCAAGCGCTTCTCGCCGCCACCACATCCTCGCAGGTACTGTCAGAGGCCAAAGCCAAGGCACTCCAGCCCACGCGCATCAAAGTCGCCACCGCAAGGGGAGGGGAGCGCATCAGCACCCTCGCCGCACAAATGCCCGTCACCCGCCATGCCGAGCTCCTCTTCCGCGCCATGAACGGGCTGGAGAGTGACATGCAAACCCTCCCCGCAGGCAAAATGTACAAAACGATTGTTGACCCCAACCGCTAAGGAGAGTAAAAAACTCCTTCATTTCAAAGGCGTGCCCCATGCCCGCCACAGAACCACCGTCATCGTTTGTTCAAAAGAGGAGAAATTCCATGTTTATCCTGTTCCTTTATCTCGCCATCCTCGCCATCACGCTGAGACGCGCCCCCAAGCACGTAAAAGACGTCATCAAGAGAGGAACATGGACCGAGAAGATGAGACTTGTCCCCTTTTTGCCGCTCGTGCTGCTGAGCCTGTGGGCGTACACTTATCTGTTTCCCGTCCCGGAACAATCAGGGGATTACCAGTAGGCAACCCCGCCCACTCAATCGAAAAAGACACTGCCTTGCCACAGGCGGTGTCTTTTTTGTGGCAGATGCTTGACCCACCCCAAAACCCCGCGCAAACTTCGCCCAAACAAATCAAAAAGAAAGATCCCCCATGGCTAAAATCGCCCTTATCGGTGCCGGACAAATCGGCGGAACCCTCGCCCTTCTCGCCGCCCACAAAAATCTCGGAGAAATCGTGCTGGTAGATGTCATGGACGGCACCCCTCAAGGTAAAGCGCTGGATCTTAATCAGGCTGGCGCCGTAGAAGGCTACGAGGGCGTTCTTACCGGTAGCTCCAACTTTAAGGATATCAAGGGGGCAGATGTCTGCATCGTCACCGCCGGTATCCCGCGCAAACCGGGCATGAGCCGCGATGATCTCGTCGCCACCAACGCAGATATCACTAAAAAAGTCGCCGCCCAAATTAAAAAGAACGCGCCTAACGCCTTCGTCATTGTCATCACCAACCCGCTGGATGCGATGGTCGCCGTCATGCAGAAGGAAACAGGCTTCAAACCCAATAAAGTCGTCGGTATGGCGGGCGTGCTGGATAGCTCACGCTTCGCCCACTTCCTGGCAGATGCCCTGAAGGTCAGCGTCAAGGATATTAACGCCTTCGTCATGGGCGGCCACGGAGACACCATGGTGCCCGTCACCTCCTTCACCACCATCGGGGGCATTCCTGTGAAGGAATGGGTGAAAGCCGGCGCCATCAGCCAAAAGCAGCTGGATGCCATCGTGCAAAGAACACGCGACGGCGGTGCCGAAATCGTGGGCCTGCTTAAAAACGGCAGCGCGTTCTACGCCCCCGCCAGCAGCGCTATTGCCATGGCCCAAAGTTACCTGAACGATGAGAAACGCCTGCTTCCCTGTGCGGCCTATCTCAACGGAGAATACGGCGTGAAAAAACTGTACGTCGGTGTCCCCTGCATCATCGGTAAAAACGGAATCGAAAAAATCATCGAAGTGCCCCTCTCCGCAGCCGAGAAAAAAATGTTTGATGCCAGCGTCGCCGCCGTCAAAGCCCTCTGCAAACCTCTCAAACTCTAAAAGAGTAGGGCACAAAGAAACGGGGGCCGAAGCCCCCGTTCCTGTTTGTATCATGTTCGCGGCATCTGCTCGCGGATGAATTCCGGAAGAGAAACGCGGCATTTGAAAACCATGCCCAGCAAAGCCGCCAAAGCCATGCTGGCGGCCATCGTGCAGAGAATCATGCCGTTCACGCCAAAGTGCACATAGCCGAGAACACCCGACCAAGCCACAGGAATCATCCCGGCAAAAGCAATGCCGAAGCGTGAGCTCTCAATCTCCCTGTCCAGAAACGCCCACGTCAAGTAGATGACGAAAGCACCAAACACCTGATACATCAGATGAAGGACACCGATGCCCACATGAAGAAAGATGTGATCAGAGAAGTTCGCAACGTCCCGGTGGGGCGTCCAGAGAGACAGCGCCGCGAGGTTGCCCAGCTCCAACAGAATCATCAGGATGATGATACCTGAAAGGATCTTGTGCTCCTTCATGCTTGATGCAAGTGCCAAAAGAGTCCTCCATACGTCCGTCCAAACGGCCTTGAAGGTTTGTTTGTCTCTTTTGCGGTTAAAAGCCATGGATTCCCGAAGCTTTTTCACGCGTGCAGTCAAGCTGGGTGGCACGTCAGTTCCTTCTGCCGTGGCTCTCCAGTTGTCACGAAGCTCGGAAATGGTCATCCAAAGCGCCCCGAAAACCATAAGAGCTGTCAGGGTGAGACCAAGGGCCTTGAAGACCCAAGGCGGAAGCATAGACCCGAAGTAAACCAGCCCAGCGGGCACAATCAGGAGAAGCAAAACCCATCCCGTTGCCGTCAGCCCGCAGATAAACCGATAGGCAGCATCACTCATCCAAGTTGCAAGGCGCATAACGCCCTCCTTTCTGCCCCGCAGGGCGCTAGAAAAATACTGATGAATCCATTAGGTAAATAAATGTATACTGGTTGGATGAAATGTCAACCCAAAATCCCTTTCTACTTGACCCCCCAAAAAAATCCCCGCACCCTGAAACTCACAACTCACAACTCACAACTCACAACTCACAACTCACAACTGGAAACCATGTACATCTTCGCCGCCCTCGCCACCTTCACCTTCAGCATCGCCGCGCTTATTATTATGGCGTGCGTCGCGTGGTATTTCTTGCCCACACTCATCGCCAGCTTCCGTAATCATCCGCAAACGGGGGCCATCGGGGTGCTTAATTTGTTTCTGGGGTGGACAATGCTGGGCTGGCTCGCCGCCCTCGTCTGGGCCTTTATCAACGTGCCCTCAGGCCCCGCCACGCCGCCCCCCGCCAGCGCCCCGCGCTCCCCCAAAAACCGCCCCATGAAGTCCGTCAACTAACGTCAAAATAATACGGCCTAAGCCCGTGGGTAAACAAGGGTCAGAAGTCGCAATACCTCAAGCGTGTCACCCCGGAAGCCGGATTTTCTTAGAGAGCGGAACGCGAACTTAGAAAATAAGGTCTGTCCGGGGCTACTGGCAGGGCGTGCATGGTGTTAAAACATAGCCATGCAAACGCCCAACAACACAGCATTTCTCCTTTACAACTCTAGCCACCTCCCAAAAATTCCCCTAATCTCCCCCCATCAATAAAACAAGGCGAAAAAAATGAACCTCCACGAATATCAGGCCAAGCAACTGTTTACCAAATACGGCGTCGCTATCCCCGCAGGGATTGTCGCCAATAACGGAGAGGAAGCCGCCGCCGCCGCCAAAAAAATCGGCACCGCCGTGGTCGTCGTCAAGGCGCAGGTTCACGCAGGGGGCCGGGGTAAATCGGGCGGGGTCAAGGTGTGCAAAACACCGGAAGAAGCAAAACAAGTGGCGGAAAGCCTGATAGGCACCAACCTTGTCACCTATCAAACAGATGCCAAAGGCCAGCCCGTCCACAAGGTGTACGTGGAAGGCGGTATCGATATCGCGCGCGAACTGTATCTGGCCCTCATGTTGGATAGATCCACAGGCCAAACCGTCATCATGTGCAGCACAGAAGGCGGGGTAGAAATTGAGAAAGTGGCGCACGAAACACCGGATCGTATTTTTAAAGAACATATCGATCCCGCCCTCGGCATGCAGCCCTATCAAGCCCGCAATCTGGCCTTCAAACTGGGCCTGAGCGGAGACGAAATCAAAAACGCCACCAAATTCATGCTGGGTCTGGCCAAAATGTACGATGAGTGCGATGCCAGCATGATCGAAATCAACCCGCTGGTGGTCACCAAGCAGGGCGAGGTCATGGCGCTGGATGGTAAAGTCGCACTGGATGATAATGCCCTCTTCCGCCACCCGGATCTCGCCGAGCTGAACGATTTCACCCAGCAGGATCCCCGCGAAGTTGAGGCCCACAAGTGGGAGCTCAACTATGTGGGGTTAGATGGCTCTATCGGCTGCATGGTCAACGGCGCAGGCCTCGCCATGGCCACCATGGATGTCATTCAACACTTCGGGGGCAAACCCGCCAATTTTTTGGATGTGGGGGGTGGCGCCACCGAAGAACGGGTGACCGCCGCGTTCAAAATCATCATGTCGGATCCTCAGGTTAAAGGCATCATGGTCAACATTTTCGGCGGCATCATGAAGTGCGATATCATCGCCAATGGTGTGGTCGCCGCGGCCAGACAGCTCAAGCTGGATGTACCTCTCGTGGTGCGGTTAGAGGGCACGAACGTGGATCTCGGTAAAAAGATTCTGGCAGAGTCAGGCCTCCCGATAGAAAGCGCGGACGACCTCGCGGATGCCGCCAAAAAAATCATTGCCGCCACCCAAAAGAAAGCCGCCTAACATGTCCATCTTCATCACAGAAAACACCAAAGTCATCACCCAGGGCTTTACAGGTAAAAACGGAACCTTCCATACCGAGCAAGGTCTCAAATACGGCACGCAATATGTCGGTGGCGTCACCCCCGGCAAAGGCGGAACCGAGCACCTCGGCCTCCCCGTGTTCAACACCGTGGCCGAGGCCGTAGCCGCCACAGGAGCGGAAGCTTCCGTCATCTACGTGCCCCCGCCCTTCGCGGCCGATGCCATTCTGGAGGCCGAAGCCGCCGGCATCAAAATCTGCATTTGCATAACCGAGGGCATTCCCGTGGCCGATATGGTCAAAGTCAAACGCAAGTTGATGGATCAACATTGCACCATGCGCCTCGTTGGCCCCAACTGCCCGGGTGTGATCACACCGGGAGAGGGCAAGGGCTGCAAAATCGGCATCATGCCCGCCCACATCCACCAAAAAGGTAAAATCGGCATCGTCAGCAAATCGGGTACCCTCACGTACGAGGCCGTCAAACAAACGACAGACGTCGGCCTCGGCCAATCCACCTGTGTGGGTATCGGAGGCGATCCCATCCCCGGCACCAACTTCATTCAAGTGCTGGCCGCGTTTGAGGCCGATCCCCAAACCGAAGCCATCATCCTGATAGGCGAAATCGGCGGCCAGGCCGAAATTGAAGCGGCAGATTACATCAAACGCGCCGTCACCAAACCCGTGGTAGGCTTTATCGCCGGGGCCACAGCGCCCAAAGGCAAACGCATGGGTCACGCAGGCGCGGTTATCAGTGGTGGAGACGATACGGCCGAAGCCAAAATCGCCGCCCTGCAAGCCGCAGGCGTCACCATCGCGCCCACCCCGTCAGAGCTTGGCACCACCATGAAAGCCCTCCTCGGGTAGGTCATAGTGCGCCCTAAAAAAACGGAGCCGAAAGGCTCCTTTTTTGTAAGCATAATATCTAAAAAAGCCCCAGCTCCAGCTTCACCGCTTCGCTCAGTTTGCTCTTGTCCCAGGGCGGGTCCCACACCAGCGCCACATCACAGGCAGAAACGCCCTCCACACTCAGCGCCGCCTGCCGTACCATCTCGGGCATCTCACCCGCCACAGGGCAGTTGGGCGCCGTCAGGGTCATGTCCACGGCCACACGGGCACCCTCGGCATGCTCTTCAATAATCAGTCGGTAAATAAGGCCAAGGTCATAAATATTCACAGGCAGCTCAGGGTCCATCACGCCTCTAAACGCATGAATAATCCGCGCCTCTAAATCCGCATCAGAGGATAACCGTCCGTCATCCGCCGCCAGCGTGTCATCCATATCAAAGCTGATTTTGACCATAGCCTAACTCAACAACTTTGTTACTTTGGCCAGTCCCGCACGCAAGCGTTCAACATCCGTTTCATCGTTGTAAAGCGCCACACTTGCGCGCACGCAACCCTCTATGCCAAGGGCCTCCATCAGGGGCATGGCGCAGTGGTGGCCGGTGCGCACAGCCACACCGCAGTTGTCTAAAACCATGGCCACATCACTGGGGTGAATATCCTTAACGTTGAACGCAAAAATCCCCGTCCCGTGCGGCCCATATCGCACCACACTCGCCTCATCCAAAGCCTCGTCCACAAGGGATGCCACCGCCGCCTCATGGGCACAAATCGTATCAAAACCAATCTCACTCACCCAGTCGCACGCAGCCCCCAGCGCAATCACTTCGGCAATGGCAGGGGTACCAGCCTCAAACCGAGCCACGCCGTCCGCATAGGTCGTGCCGGAAAAAGAAACGCGCTCAATCATATCCCCTCCACCTTGCCACGGGGGTAACGTCGCCAGCAGGGCAGGGGAGGCTAAAACCGCGCCCACAGC
>PFND01000045.1 GCA_002791805.1 Alphaproteobacteria bacterium CG_4_10_14_0_8_um_filter_53_9
TCTGTACGGTGTGGAAGTTACCAGAATCAACACACTGATTCAAAAAGGTAAAACCAAAGGTTTTCGTGGTGTTAAAGGTATGCGCTCGGATGTTAAAAAGGCGTTTATCAAGCTTAAAGATGGCCAGAGCATTGATCTCATGGCCGGTGTGAAATAAGCGAACGGGAAAGGACAAAAGCAATGGCATTAAAAACCTACAACCCGACATCTCCCGGCCGCCGCCAGTTGGTGACGGTAGATCGTTCGGAGCTCCACAAAGGCCAGCCCGAAAAAAGCCTCACAGTAGAGCTTAAGAGCAAAGGTGGTCGTAACCACAGTGGTCGCACAACCGTATGGCACAAAGGTGGGGGCCACAAACGCCGCTACCGTATCATCGATTTCAAACGCGCCAAGCACGGTGTTCCGGCTAAAGTGGTACGTTTAGAGTACGATCCTAACCGTACAGCCTTTATCGCACTTATTGAATATACAGATGGCGATAAAGCTTACATCTTGGCCCCACAAAAGCTGAGCGTTGGCGATAGCGTTATGTCGGGCGCCACAGCAGATATTAACCCAGGTAACAACCTGCCGCTTAAAAACATTCCCGTGGGTACCGTGGTGCACAATGTGGAACTTAAGCCGGGTGCTGGTGGTCAAATGGCCCGCAGCGCAGGCAGCAGCATTCAAATTGCAGGTAAAGATGGCGCGAATATTCAGCTTCGTATGCCCAGCGGAGAACTTCGCATGGTGCACGAAACCTGTCAGGCAACCATTGGTGTCGTCAGCAACCAGGATCACATGAACACCAACATGGGTAAAGCCGGCCGTATGCGTTGGAAGGGCGTTCGCCCAACCGTCCGCGGTGTGGTGATGAACCCGGTCGATCACCCTCATGGTGGTGGTGAAGGTAAGTCCAGTGGTGGTCGTCACCCTGTTACGCCTTGGGGTATTGCCACTAAAGGTAAGAAGACGCGTAACAAGCGTAAACCAAGTAGCAGCTTGATAATCAAGCGTCGCAACGACAAACGTAAATAAGGCTGGAGGAGAGAAACATGCCACGTTCACTTAAAAAAGGCCCATTTGTCGATCACCACCTTATGGAGAAAGTCCAAAAGCTGGTCGATAATGGCCGCAGAGATATCATTAAAACATGGTCACGCCGCAGCACAATTCTTCCTGAATTTGTGGGTTATACGTTTGCCGTGCACAATGGTAACAAGTTCATCCCCGTGCTGGTGACCGATAACATGATCGGCCACAAACTTGGAGAGTTTGCGCCAACGCGTACCTTCCACAGCCACCCAGATAAAAAATCTAAGTAAGTGAGGAGATAAGATATGTCTAAACCTAAGTCCCCTCGCAAGGTCGCCAGCAACGAGGCTTTCGCTTCTTTGCAAAGCACCAAGGGTAGCGTGCAAAAGGCCCAGTTGGTTCTCAGCCTTATTCGCGGTAAAAAAGTAGAAAAAGCAATGAACGATCTGACGTTCTCCAAAAAGCGCCTTGCAGAGTCTGCAAAAACGCTGCTTATGTCTGCCATCGCAAATGCCGAGAACAATCACGGTCTCAACGTGGATAAGCTGGTGGTAGATCGCGCCTATGCGGATAAATCAGTCGTCATGAAGCGCTTCAGCCCTCGTGGTCGTGGTCGCTCTGCCGGTATCCTCAAGCCCCGCGTCCACATGACGCTGGTGGTCAAGGAGATGCAGGAGGTTGCCAAACCTGCCGCACCTAAAGCTGTCAGAAAATCTGCGTCTGCTAAGCCGGCTGCTAAAAAGCCCGAAACGAAAACGGAAGGGGAGAATGCCTAATGGGACAAAAAGTAAATCCAATCGGTTTTCGCGTTGGTATTAACCGCAACTGGGATAGCGCCTGGTTTGCAGGGAAGGATTATCCGGAGCTTTTGAAAGAAGATTTCGCCATTCGTGGTTTTCTGAACAAGCGCCTGAAAACGGCCAACATCAGCAAAATCATTATTGAGCGCCCTAACAAAAAGTGCCGCGTGTACATTCACAGCTCCCGTCCCGGTGTCATCATCGGTAAAAAAGGCGCCGAGATCGAGACACTCCGTAAAGAGCTTCAAAAACGCAGCAAATCAGAAGTTGTGGTCAACATCGTAGAAGTGCGCAAGCCCGATACAGATGCCAACCTGATTGCACAAAACGTTGCCGATCAGTTGGAGCGCCGCATCGCGTTCCGTCGTGCCACCAAGCGGGCCATGCAAACGGCCATGCAAGGCGGAGCCGGCGGTATCAAAGTACGCGTCTCCGGTCGTCTTGGCGGTGCCGAGATTGCACGGACAGAATGGGCAATGGATGGCTCACTGCCCCTCCACAGCCTTCGTGCCGATATTGATTATGGGTTTGCAGAAGCCCATACAACCTATGGCGTAATTGGTGTTGCTGTGTGGATCAACCATGGTGAGAAATACACCATTGACTATACGGCGAATAACCAGTAAGCCCGCCAAAGAGAAAACAGAGGTAAAAGAACCATGTTACAACCAAAACGCACAAAATACCGTAAGGCCCACAAAGGCCGCATTCACGGTCTCGCAAAAGGCGGAACAGACGTCAACTTCGGTGAATACGGCCTAAAAGCCATGGAACCAGATCGTGTGACCGCCCGACAAATCGAATCTGCACGCCGTGCGATGACACGTTATATCGCTCGCGGTGGACGTGTTTGGGTACGCATCTTTCCGGATGTTCCCGTGTCCAGCAAACCCGCCGAGGTTCGGATGGGTAAAGGTAAGGGCTCAACAGAGTTCTGGGCATGCCGCGTCAAACCGGGTCGTGTGATGTATGAAATGGCTGGCGTAAGTGAAGAAATCGCACGCGAAGCCTTTCGTTTGGCCGCGATGAAATTGCCGATTAAAACTAAATTCGTGACACGTCATCACGGGTCTTAAGGAAAGAGAGAAAAATGAATTTCGCTGAACTCCTGAACCAAACAGAAGCCCAACTTAAGGATACGCTGCTGGGTCTTCGTAAGGAACAAATGAACCTTCGGTTTCAGAAAGCGGCAGGCCAGCTTGCCAACCCCAATCGCTGGAGAGCGGTGCGCAAGACCATTGCCAAAGTAAAAACGGCCATTAACAGCGGCCAAGCAAAAGGAGGCAAATAATCATGCCAAAACGTGTTATGCAAGGCGTGGTCGTCAGCACAGCAATGGATAAGTCCATCGTGGTGAGCGTGGCCAGTACAACAAAACACCCGCTGTATGGTAAAACCATGCGCAGCAACAAGAAATTCCATGCTCATGATGAAAAGAATGAAGCAGGAATGGGTGATATTGTAGAGATTGTGGAGTGCAAACCCGTGAGCAAGCTCAAACGGTTTGAACTTAAATCCCGTGTCAAAATTGCGGGCGAACAGGTGACCGACGTTGCGTCGGAAATCGCAAAGGCCTAAATAGGTAACAGGAAAGGGAACCAGCGATGATTCAACAAGAAACCTTTCTGGACGTGGCGGATAACTCCGGCGCACGTACAGTAAAGTGCATTAAAGTTTTGGGCGGCTCCAAGCGGCGCTATGCTCAAATTGGCGATATTATTGTCGTCTCCGTGCGCGAGGCTCAGCCCCGCACCAAGGTGAAAAAGGGTGATGTGGCCCGTGCCGTGGTGGTTCGTACCGCCAAGGAAACGTACCGTGCCGATGGTTCCGCCATTCGGTTCGATACGAACGCCGCCGTGCTGATCGACAAAAAGAACGATCCTATCGGCACCCGTATTTTTGGCCCCGTCGCTCGCGAGCTTCGTGCCAAATCATTCATGAAAATCGTGTCCTTGGCACCGGAGGTATTGTAATGGCCCAGCTTCAGTCAAAACTTAAAAAGGGTGACGAGGTTATCGTCATCACCGGTAAAGATTCCGGTAAAAAAGGTAAAATCAGCCGTGTTGTAACCGCCACCAACAAAGTTATTGTTGAAGGTCTTAACATGGTCACCAAACACATTTCTCAGCGCGAAGCGATGCGCCTGTCCATCGAGTCAGGTAAAACGCAAAAGGAAATGCCTATCGCCGTCAGCAACGTTATGCTGGCCGATCCTAAAACAGGTAAACCCACCCGCGTGGCTTACCGTTTAGAGGCCGATGGTTCAAAGGTTCGTATTGCTAAAAAGTCTGGTACCGTGCTCGATACGGTGAAAAAGGCCAAAGGTGATACTAAAGCAGCGCCTGCTAAAAAAGCAGTCGCTAAACGTAAACCCACAGCTAAGTCTGAATAAAGGAGGATACTGGCTATGGTTGAGAAAAAAACCAAAAAAGTTACATCTGGCAGCAGTGTAACAGCACCGGAGAACTACACTCCGCGTATGCTTATAAAATATAACGAGGCGATCAAACCTGGCCTGATGAAGGAATTCAAGTATTCCAACGTCATGCAGGCACCGCGCCTTACCAAAATCGTCCTCAACATGGGCGTGGGTAAAGCGGGTGAAGACAAGAAGCTTCTGGAAGCAGCCCTTGCAGATATGCGTCTTATCGCGGGCCAACAGCCTGTGGTAACCAAAGCGCGTATTTCTGTGGCGGCCTTTAAAATTCGTGAAGGCATGAACATTGGCTGCAAAGTCACGCTTCGTGGCACGCGCATGTACGAGTTTCTGGATCGCCTGATCACAATCGCGCTTCCCCGCGTTCGAGATTTCGAAGGTATCAACCCTAAATCATTTGATGGTCGTGGTAACTACGCTCTTGGTATTAAAGAGCAAATCATCTTCCAGGAGATTGATTTCGATAAAACGGACCGCGTGCGTGGTATGGATGTAATTATTTGCACCAACGCCAAGTCGGATGATGAGGCTCGTGCGCTGCTTACAGCGTTCGGCATGCCGTTCAAACGTCGTCCAAACCAACAAGCTTCGGCGTAAGGGAAAGAAGATATTATGGCAAAAGTATGTATGATTAACAGAGAAGAGAAGCGTGCCCACGTCGCCAAGCGCGATGCGGTGAAACGCGATGCTTTCAAAAAAGAGATTCTCGCCGCCGAAACACTGGAAGGCAAGATGGAGGCAATGGCCAAGCTGAATAAGCTTGATCGTAACGGCGCCAAAGTGCGCGGTCGCAATCGTTGCAGCTTCACAGGTCGTCCGCACGCGTATTACCGTGCTTTTGGTATCTCCCGCATTATGCTGCGCGAGATGGCGTCAAATGGTTTGCTTCCGGGTGTCCGGAAGGCAAGCTGGTAACGGATAAGGGAAGGAGAAAATCATGCCAGTCATCGATCCGATCGCCGATATGCTCACCCGTATCCGCAATGCCCAAGGGCAAGGTAAAACCAACGTTGTTATTCCAGGTTCAAAACTCAAAGCTGCTGTACTTAAAGTCATGCAGGAAGAGGGTTATATTGGAGACGTACAGGAAGAAACAACAGATAAAGGTTTCAGACAAATCAACGTTGCGCTTAAGTATTACCAAGGCAAGCCGGTTATCACACGCATTGGTCGTGTGTCCAAGCCGGGCCTTCGTAAGTATAGCCCCGCATCCGAGATTCCGATGGTCGCCAACGGCCTCGGTATCACCATCGTGACCACCAGCCAAGGTGTCATGACGGATACGCACGCACGCAGCAAGAACGTGGGCGGCGAAGTGCTGTGCCAGGTTCTATAAGTTAAGACAAAGGAGAAAAAATCATGTCCCGCGTCGGAAAAAAAGTCATCACGGTTCCATCCGGAGTCGATGTGCAAGTAAGCGGCCAACAAGTGAACGTGAAAGGTGCCAAAGGCAACCTTTCTCAGGTCATTCATGGCGATATCAAGCCCGTACTGAACGGAACCGAACTTTCGTTCGTGCCCGTGCGGGATGATAGAAAACTCAGCGCCATCTGGGGTACCTCCCGTGCGCTGGTGAGCAATATGATCGAAGGTGTCACCAACGGTTACAAAATCGGCCTTAAGCTTGTCGGTGTGGGGTATCGCGCCAACATGCAAGGTGCCAACCTCAACCTGGCGCTTGGTTACAGCCACCCTGTCAACGTGGATATCCCTCAGGGTATCGCGGTAGAGGTCAGCAAGGATCAAACCGAAATCACCATCACAGGCAGCGATAAGCAGCAAGTGGGTGAGTTTGCGGCCTTTGTGCGTGGTAAGCGCCCGCCAGAGCCGTTCAAAGGAAAAGGCGTCAAATACGTCGGCGAGTTCATCGCGATGAAAGAAGGGAAGAAGAAGTAATCTTCGCCCCAACGCTAAAAAATCCCTGTCTCGGCAGGGATTTTTTCCATTTAACCCTTGCCAACCCCTTCATTTTACGGCAAACACCCCCTAACTCCTCGGGTTTGTTGCCTAAATAGGTTAGGCAAAGAGAGCTTTCGCTCCGAAACCGGGGTAACCAACCGTAAAGGAACTGGAAGATACAATGACAAAAGTCAGAGAAAACAACGTCACACGCCGCGCGCGTCGTGTTCGTCACAAACTCCGCAGCATGAACCCGGGCGCCATTCGCCTCTCCGTTCACCGCTCCAACACCAATATTTCCGCACAGGTGATCGATGACAGCAAAGGCCACACTGTTGCCTCTGCCAGCTCACTGGAAAAAGCTCTGCGCAAAACAAATGCCAATAACGCCAACATGAAGACTGCCGCCGAAGTCGGCAAGATGATCGGTGAGCGCGCTGTCAAAGCTGGTATTGTCGAAGTTGTTTTTGATAGAGGCCCGCTGCGCTATAGCGGTCGTCTCAAAGCGTTGGCAGATGCCGCGCGTGAAGCTGGTTTGAAATTTTAGTAAGAGGAGAACAGAGAATGAACGACCGTAACGATCGTAACGACCGCAACTCCTCAGAGTTTGTGGATAAACTGATAGGCGTCCGTCGCGTTGCCAAAACCGTTAAAGGGGGCCGTCGTATGTCCTTTGGGGCGCTTGTGGTTATCGGAGACGAAAATGGCCGCGTCGGCTGGGGTAAAGGTAAAGCGAAAGAAGTGCCGGAAGCTGTCCGTAAAGCGACAGAAGAAGCCAAGCGCGCGATGATTCGTGTGCCCCTTCGTCAAGGCCGTACCCTCCACCACGAGGTTCTGGGTCGCTTCGGCGCCACCAAAGTGGTGCTCAAGCCTGCCGTACCAGGTACCGGTATCATTGCCGGTGGTGCCATGCGCGCCGTGTTCGAGGCGATGGGTATTAAAGATGTCGTCTGTAAAGCCCTCGGTTCTACAAACGAATACAACCTTATTCAGGCCACTTTTGCCGCTTTTGCAGATATGGAAACACCGCGTTCCATCGCCGCCAAACGGGGTATCAAGCTGACAGACCTGCTGCTTCATAAAGAAGAAGCCAGCAAAGGGGAAGTGGATCAGAAAGAACTGAACGCCGAAGCTGCCGAGCAGAAGAAGACCAACAAAGCTGCCAGCACCAAGCCGGCTGCCAAAGGTCGCACAGATAAACCTGCGGGCAAACCCCGTAAGGAAGAAAAGCCCGCCAAGGCCGAGATGCAAATGGTGAGCAAAACCGCCAGCCTCAAGCAAGCGGTAGGTAAAGATGATGCAAAATCCGAAGCTCCTAAAGCCGAAGCCGCTGCACCTGCCGAAGCCCCCGTGGCCGAAGCAAAATCCGAATAATCATTGGCGATAAATTAGGGAGAACCGAGTCATGAAACTGAATCAACTAGCCGATAACCAAGGCGCACACAAGTCAGCCACCCGCGTGGGTCGCGGTATTGGTAGCAGCAAGGGTAAAACCTCTGGCCGTGGTGTTAAAGGTCAAAAAGCCCGTAAATCGGGTAACGTCCGCGCCGGTTTTGAAGGGGGTCAAAACCCGCTGTACCGCCGCCTGCCAATGCGTGGGTTTAACAACAGCAACTTTACCAAAACTTATGCTGTGGTTAACGTCAGCACCCTTCAAGCGATGATCGAAGATGGTCGCCTGGATGCGAAAAACCCCATCACAATCGAGAGCATTATCGCCTCAGGCCTTACCAAAAAGCCTTACGATGGTCTCAAAATTCTGGGTAACGGAGAGGTCAGCACCAAGCTCACCATCACCGCTGCCGCCGCCTCCAAGTCCGCTATCGAGAAAATCGAAAAAGCAGGCGGCAAGCTGGAAGTTCTGGCGCCTAAAGAGCATGCCAAAACCCCCAACGGCAAACTCGCGCCTAAAGAGAAGAAGTAGCTTTCTACCTCTTAAAAAAGCGGCCTCAAAGGCCGCTTTTTTATACCTATAAACATCACGATATACCTCCTAAACGCCCGAAAGAGCCTCATGCTGGCGAAGGAGTATCCACGAATGGAGAAAGGTGAAGCAAGCAGAGAAATAGCAAGAAGAGCAAGAGTAAAAACTCTATCTCTCCAAGGAATAACAGCGCCCCAAAGCAAGAGAGTATAGAGAATCCTCTAACTCACATTATCTAAACTGCTTGCTCCCTAATCTTCAACACGCCATCTCTCCTTAACTTCGCTACTAAATTCCTTGCCCCCAGCACCAAATTCCGTTAAAAGCTGTGGGTAACGTAAGGCAACAAAAACTTATGGCCAATATGGGTTTCGGTAATCAGGCAGAGATCGCAGATCTCCTCGCACGCGCAAAAAATCTTCACAAACGCATTCTTTTCGTGCTGTTTGCTTTTGTCATCTACCGTCTGGGGACACATATTCCCCTGCCGGGTGTGGATGTTATGGCCCTTAGCGCCTATCAGTCCAACCTTCAGCAGGGCTTGCTCGGCATGTTCAACATGTTCTCGGGTGGGGCACTGTCTCGCATGGCTATTTTTGCCCTTAACATCATGCCGTATATCACGGCCAGCATTATCATTCAGTTGTTGTCCGCCACAACACCCAGCTTGGCAGAGCTTAAAAAAGAGGGCGAAATGGGCCGCCGTAAAATCAATCAATATACGCGCTACCTCACCGTCGTGCTGGCCTTCGGCCAGGGCTTCGGCCTTGCTGCGGGTATAGAGGGGCAAACCGCGCAGGTGGGCACCCAGCTCATGGCGCTGGTTCCCAATCCGGGCCTTGCGTTCAAGCTTCAAACCGCACTTGTCATCACCACAGGAACCTTGTTCCTCATGTGGCTGGGAGAGCAAATCAACACACGCGGCATCGGTAACGGCATCTCTCTGCTCATTTTTGCAGGTATCGTGGCCGAGCTTCCCAAAACACTCCTCAGCATAGGCGAGCTCGCCCGCACGGGCGCCATCAGCGGCTTTGTGGTACTGGCCATCATCGTGGGTGCCATTGGGGCCATCCTGTTTATTACGCATATGGAAACCGCCGTCCGCCGTATTTCCCTCCAGTATCCCAAACGTCAGGGTGCTTTTGGCTCAGCGAATACAGATAGCAACCACCTGCCGCTCAAGGTCAACCTTGCAGGGGTTATCCCGCCTATTTTTGCCAGTGCGCTGCTCATGGCACCCATCACCGTGGCATCCTACGCGCCAGAGAGCACATGGGCGCAGTTCGTCGGTCAGTGGATGGCCCCGGGCCGCCCGCTGTATCTCGGCTTGTTCGTGGGCCTTATCATCTTCTTCAGCTATTTCTATGTCGCCACCGTGGCCTTTAATGCAGAGGAAACAGCCGATAACCTGAAAAAATCAGGCGCCTTCATTCCAGGTATTCGCCCAGGCGCCAGCACAGCCAGATATCTGGATAATATCGCCACCCGCCTCACCACCATCGGTGCGCTGTATCTGGCCTTTATCTGTGCCGTGCCGGATCTTTTGCACACGCAAAGCACCATCCCGTTCTATGTGGGCGGTACCAGCCTTTTGATTATTGTAAGCGTCACCATAGATACGGTCGCTCGCATCCAGTCGGCCCTCATTGCTCAAAAGTACGAGGCACTTCTGCGTAAAACCTCAGGTAAAAGCGGCAAGCGCGGCCTGCTGGTGAGCAAATAATCCATCCTGAAATACCAACACAAAAAGAAGATTAAAAGCAAACAATGCTAATCATTTTGTTCGGAGCCCCCGGTGCAGGTAAAGGCACCCAGGCCGATATTCTCACGGAAAAATATGGTATTCCGGCCCTCAGCACAGGCAACATGCTGCGGGAGGCTATTAGTAAAAAAACCGATCTGGGTAAAAAGGTAGAAGCCATTCTCGCCGCAGGAGATCTGGTATCGGATACCACAGTGAACGATCTGGTGTTTGAAAGACTCCGCCAGCCGGATTGCGAGCGCGGCGCCATTCTGGATGGCTATCCCCGCACCGTCAGCCAGGCCAAAGTGTTGGATACCTGGCTTCTCAACCACCAGCAAAAAGCGCCCTGCGTCATCCAGCTGGAGGTCGACGAGGAAGAGCTTGTCTCTCGCCGTGCAGGCCGCCTGTACGCGCCCACATCCAAGCGCACCTATCATCCTGTCCACCAGCCCCCTAAAGTAGAAGGTAAGTGCGATGTGACAGGAGAGGAGCTGATTCAAAGAGAAGACGATAAGCCGGAAGTGATTCAGCACCGGCTGGATGTGTATCACGCACAAACAGAGCCCGTGGTGGAGTATTACAGAGAAACAGGCAAGCTTCACACGCTCGATGGCATGCAGCCCATAGGCGATGTCACCACTCAAATCCAAGAAACCCTTGCCAAAGCTGGTTTTAAGGCGTAAAACGCGGCCATGAGTAAAGCAGATATTATCGAATTCGAAGGCACCGTTACCGAGGCGATGCCGAACACCTTGTTTAAAGTAAAGCTGGATGGCGCGAACGACAAAGAAGGTCCCACCATTCTGGCCCACGTCAGTGGTAAAATGCGCCAGCACAACATCCGCATTCTGGAAGGCGACCGCGTCACGGTAGAGATGACCCCGTACGATCTCACCAAAGGCCGCATTACTTTCCGCGCCAAAAAGGAGCAACCTGCAGGCTCCCCGCCTCCCACCTTTGGACCCCGCCGCCGTTAATCAAAAAAACCGCCAAAAGGCGGTTTTTACTAATTTACGATCGCACTAACCCACTGTTTCCAGCCATCGGTTCACATCCAGTGCCGCCATGCACCCCATACCGGCCGCGGTCACCGCTTGCCGGTAAACAGAGTCCGCCACATCACCCGCCACAAACACACCTTTTATTTTTGTGGCAACAGTGCCCACAGGCAGCAGGTAACCTGTCTCGTCCATGTCCAGCTGGCCTTTGAAAATATCGGTATTAGGTTTGTGGCCAATGGCAATAAACACACCGTGGATAGGCATTTCGGTCGTGCTGCCATCCACTGTGTTTTTAAGGCGCACACCGGTTACACCACCGGTAATGGGGTGAGGGTCGCCCAAAATCTCGTCCACAGCATGGTTCCAGATAATCTGGATTTTTTCATGGTTTTTTACACGGTCACGCAGCACCATTTCGCCTCTAAAGTCGTCACGTCGGTGCACCATGGTCACGCTTTTGCACATACCTGCAAGGTAAAGGGCTTCTTCCATGGCGCTGTTACCGCCGCCCACAATCATTACATCGCGGTTTTTGTAAAAGGCACCGTCGCAGGTGGCGCAGGCGCTCACACCTTTGCCGTTAAAGGTTTGTTCACTGGGTATGCCAAGCCACTTGGCACTTGCGCCTGTGGCGATGATAAGGGCCTTGCAGCGATATTCCGTGCCCGTCTGGCCCACCAGCAGGTTGTCACCTTCTTTAAGCTCGGCGCGCACAATATGGTCGGTGAGTATCTCGGCACCACAGTGTTTCGCCTGGGCTTCCATTTGCTCCATCAACCACGGGCCTTGAATGGGCTCGGCAAAGCCGGGGTAGTTTTCCACGTCAGTGGTAATGGTCAGCTGGCCGCCGGGCTGGTTACCGCGGATCATGGTAGGGTTAAGGCCCGCGCGGGCGGCATAAATGGCGGCAGTGCAGCCGGCGGCGCCGCTGCCTAATACAATAAGGTCATGTGTGTTTGTCATAAAATACAGGTAGCGTATTTTCATAAAACAGGCCACCCCCATGCACGCCCAAAAAGCATTTTGCCTGGCTTAAAAAGAGATTTTTAAAATCCACATATAGCCTAGACATTCCCGCGCCACCCCCCTATACCACCCCCGTTCAACCAATGGAGAAAAACATCATGATGATGATCGGAGATACCTTTCCCCTCACAAGCCTTCCCGCTGTAACCGAGACAGGCGCCATGGAGAAAGATTACGAATTTGTAAATAAAGACGGCTACACCGTAGTCTTCTTCTACCCGCTGGATTTCACCTTTGTCTGCCCCACCGAGCTTTTGGAGTTTAACAGCAAGCTGGAAGAATTCACCAACCGTAACACCAAAGTGGTGTCCTGCAGTGTGGATAGCACGCACAGTCACGCCGCATGGCGCCGTACCCCCGTCACCCAGGGCGGTATCGGAGAGGTGGGCTACGCCATGCTGTCCGATATGAACCGCGATCTGTCGGATATGCTGGGCATTTTGAACGAAGACGGCGTCACCTACCGCGCCTCTTATCTGCTGGATAAAAACGGCGTCATCCGTCACATGGTCATTAACGATCTGCCTCTTGGCCGCAGTGTGGATGAAATGCTCCGCATGGTGGATGCTCTCGCGTTTTTTGAAGAGCACGGCGAGGTCTGCCCCGCAGGCTGGCAAAAAGGCCAAAGCGGCATGAAGGCAACCTTGGAAGGCACCACAGCCTACCTCACCCAAAAATCCGCCGCCTAAGTGCAGCAGAACAAAAAACGGCTCCCAAGGGGGCCGTTTTTCTTACCATTAAAAAACGGCATTTCCCCGCCAAAGGGCAAAGCCCAAGGCCGTGAAAAGCCCATAGTCGAGAAGTTTTAATATCCCCTAAAAACCTAGACACGCCCTCCTCAAAACCCTATTCTCCCCAAATGTCCACATGGCGTCAATCTCTAGAAAACTGGCTGAACTCGCTCCCCAAAACGGAACGCTTGAGCACGGTCATCTGGCTGCCCAGCCTTGGCGCGCGGCTGGCCCTCATGCGGCATCTGGCGGGGCAGGGGGCGGGTCTGCTTCCGCGCATCGTGGTGCCCATGCAAAGTGCAGATGCCATGCTCCCCTTCGGGATAGAGGAAGACCTGTGGCCCACGAAGGCCGAAGTCATGGACGCCAAAATCACCCTCGCAAACGCCCTTCACGAGGCCGATAAAACGCTCACAGGCACCGCCCTCGCGCACATGGCCGGCAGTGCGTATAAACTTGTGGAAGGTCTCGCCCTCGCCCATAAACAGCCGGAAGATCTCTGGCACAGTACGTCAGAAGATGTGGCCGAGCATTTCAGAAAAAATACCGAGACCTTGCGCGAAGCACTGGAAGCATACGATACATGGGTGCAAACAAACGGCCGTAATCCGGCCACCCTCGCCGCCGTCCGCTGGCAAAAGCTCGCAAAGCTCACAGGCTGGCATCAGGCCGCCGTACCCCTCGGCTGGCAAACAGAAGCTCAAAAAAGCTGGCTCCAAAACATCCCCACGCACATCGATCTTTTAGAGATAACGGGCGAAGAGAACCCCCAAGATACATGCGCGCACCGCGCCCTCCATCTCCTGAGCACACCGGCAGAGGAAGCCGCCCACCTCCGCCACCTCACCCAAGTCGCCATGGCCGAGGGGCGCACCCCCGTCGCCATCGCGGTAGGAGATGCCCCTTTGGCCGAACTCATAGAGGCCGAACTCGCTGCCCATGGCCTCACCCCCAAAAGCGGCTTTGGCGGCACCCTCGCCACCACGTTGCTGGGTCAGTTTATTCAGGCTCTTCTTGCCGTGCTTGCCAGCCCCACAGCGCTTTCTCTGGCCACGTTTACCCAAATCTGGGCCGCCCTCAATCCCGCCTGCGCGATTGGCCTGTCAGAACTGGAAAAACGCTATCTCCGCGGCCCCGCACCCAGCACCCGTCACGGCTGGCAAAAACGGTTTGAGAGAGCCGCCGAGAGAGAAGCCCTCAACCCAGAAGCGCCAGAAAACACACTCACCTGCCTCCATACCCTCGCCGCCCTCATGCAACCCGCCGCCGCCCCTCTTGCTACATGGTCAATCACCCTAAGCAAGCACCTCCAAACGCTTGTCCCCACATGGGAGGAGAGAGACGAAGCCGAAGCCCTTCAAACCCTCCTCATCACTCTCCAAAACAGCCAAAAAACCGTGGCTCCCACCCTCTTCGCCGCGTTTATGAAGTCAGAGCTGGATGCCATCCCCCACGGCCCTCAGGCGGATGTCAACGCCCCCGTCCTCACCGGCCGTCTTGCCGCTCTTCACGGGGCAAAAACGGTGCTCATCGCGGGGCTCAATCAGCCGCAGTGGTCGCCCACGCGGCCACATCCATGGCTGAGCAACAAGCAACTGGTTACACTCGGCATCCCGTCGGGCACGCAGGCCCGCACGCTCGCCAACCAGCAGTTCACCCTTCTTTGGAACGGTCTTGGCGCCACGCACATCACGGGCACACGCAGCACCTTCGGGGCAGATGGCACACCCCTCACGCCCGCCACCCCCTGGCAAAAAATGCAAGCTGCCTATCCCCCCCAAAAACAAGCGAGCGATGCGAGCCAGC
>PFND01000022.1:0-4195 GCA_002791805.1 Alphaproteobacteria bacterium CG_4_10_14_0_8_um_filter_53_9
CATCCTGATGCTCATGTGCTTAGAGCTCATGCTCCTCGCCTCCTCCTTAAGCCTCGTGGGCACCTCCAGCGGAGCCGGAGACCTCACAGGCCAAATCTTCAGCTTCTTCATCCTCACCGTGGCCGCGGCGGAGCTCGCCATCGGCCTCGCTATCGTCACCCTTTTCTTCCGCAACCGCGGCAGTGTAGAGGTCGACGCCGCCGATCTGATGAAAGGATAAAATTGAGCACCGGTCCCCGGAACGTGGTGGGGTCAAAATCCGCTAAGGATTTTGGGGACCCCACCCGTATCCGGGGCCTCCCGATCTGAAACGCCAAAGAAATGCACAGCAAAAAATGACAGATAAAATCTTCTTCATTTACATCCTCACCAACGCCAATAACACGGTTCTTTATATTGGGCTTACGTCAGACATATCAAAACGCTTGTGGGAGCATGAAAATGGCATCTATGAAAAAGCATTTACCAAAAAATATAACATCACAAAACTTATTTATGTGGAGATTTTCGGAAGTGCAGAACATGCGAGTCATAGAGAGTACACGCTTAAGCGCTGGCAAAGGACATGGAAAGAAAAACTGATTGCCCAAACAAATCCCATGTGGGAAGACATTCGTGAGAAATACATATAAAAAAAGACAATGAAAAAATCCCTCGCCCTCCTTGCCCTCATTCTCCTCCTCGCGGCAGGTTACTTCATTGGCAACCCCACCACCAAAACCGCCATTGCCAACCAAACCTGTACCGAATTTTTAGAAGCTCCCCGCCTGAGCCTTGCCAACCTGCGTGGGCACCTCGCGCTCGCATGGCAGGGCGGAAACCGTGATTATCTTGCCGATAACTGCGCCACCTATCCCACCAAGCCTATGGCCATTTATCTCGGTTGGCACCAATATCTGAAGCGTTAAATCAAGAAAAAGAATGCAAAACCTCACCACGCTCGCCACTCTTCTTCCGCTCGCAGGCGCCCTGTTCGCCGCCGTATGGGTGTATCTTTTCGCGCCCCGCACCATTTTGTCGTACAATGCCAACAGCAACGCGGCACAAATTTTCACCACAGGCAGCGTACTGGTCGCCGCTGCGCTCAGCTGGGTTATTTTTCTTACCGCACCAAATGGAGAAACTCACACGTGGTTCACATGGATAGCCCTGTCGGATTGGCAAATCACGTTTGGAACGGTGACCGATAAACTCTCCAGCACCATGCTCATCGTCGTCACCACAGTCTCGGCCTGCGTGCATGTGTATAGCTGGGGATACATGAAGGAAGATGGCAGCCGCCCTCGCTTTTTCATCTACCTAAGCCTCTTTACCTTCGCCATGCTTATGTTGGTCACAGCCCCCAACATGGTGCAAATGTTCCTCGGGTGGGAAGGCGTGGGCGTCTGCTCCTATCTGCTCATCGGCTTCTGGCATCACAAAGCCACAGCCAATGCCGCGGCGATGAAAGCCTTTATCGTCAACCGCGTGGCAGATGCCGCCATGCTCATCGGCCTGTTTATGCTCCTGCAAAGCTTTGGCAGCCTCACCTATGCGGATATGTTTGCTCAGGCCCCAAACACCCACGCCGCAGGGCCAGAGAATCTCAGCCTCGCCCTTCTCCTCATCTTCATCGGTGCCATGGGTAAATCCGCGCAGTTCGGTCTGCACACATGGCTGCCGGATGCCATGGAAGGCCCCACGCCCGTCTCTGCCCTCATCCACGCCGCCACCATGGTCACTGCAGGCGTCTTCCTGCTGTGTCGCCTCAGCCCTCTGTACGAATATGCGCCCAGCGTCCTTCACATCGTCGCATGGGTGGGCGCGCTCACGGCCATTTTCGCGGCCACCGTGGGCCTCACACAAAAGGATATCAAACGGGTGATCGCCTATTCCACCTGCTCGCAACTGGGCTATATGTTCTTTGCTATCGGTGTCTCCGCCTATCCCGCCGCCATGTTTCACCTGACAACCCACGCCTTCTTCAAAGCGCTTCTTTTCTTAGGCGCAGGGTCGGTTATTCACGGCATGCATCATGAGCAAAACCTGTTCAAAATGGGTGGTATCAAAAAAGCCCTCCCCATCACCTACGGTCTCATGTGGGTAGGGTCACTCGCGCTCGCAGGCATTCCCCCCTTCGCAGGCTTTTTCAGTAAAGATCTGGTGTTAGAGAGCGCCTTTGGCGCCCATACCTTCCAAGGCACCGCCATTTATGTGGTGGGCACCATCGCGGCCCTTCTCACCGCCATCTATTCCTTCCGCGTCATCTTCCGCGCCTTTCACGGAGAGGCCCCCCACGAAGACGGCCACCACCACCACACCCCGCATGAGTCTCCATGGTCCATGCTCGCCCCCATGGTGCCGCTGGCCCTTGGCGCCGTGGCCGCAGGCTTTCTTCTTAAAAACATGGGAACGTTAGAGTGGTGGCAAGGCGCCATCGTCATATCCGAGCATCATCCCGCGCTGGAAAATGCCCACCACACGCCGTTCCTCATTAAATACCTGCCGCTCGTCCTCGCCGCAGGCGGTATCGCGGCGGCCTATTATGCTTTTGCCAGCAAAGCAGGGCAGGGGGCCATGCACCGCCTCGCAATCCGCCTGCGTCCGCTGTATCTCATCAGCTATAACAAATGGTATGTGGATGAAATTTACGATGCCCTCATCGTTAAACCCACGCGCATCCTCGCCACCGCCGCCTATATAGTGGGAGACAAACTGATGATAGACCATATCCTCGTCAACGGCTCGGCCCGCACCGTGGGGGCCGCCGCCAAACGCCTGCGCCAAATCCAGTCGGGTAAGTTAGAGACCTACACCCTCCTCACCATCCTCGGCCTCGTCCTCCTCCTCGCCTTCACAATCTGGAGCAGCCTGTAATGCCAAAATACATCCTCCACGGCGGCAATACAAAAGAGCCTTGTCTTGCGAATGATGACTTTTTTAAGCTCATGGCAAAAGAGGCCAACACGCATGGCCGTATTCTCATGTGTTATTTTTCAAGGGAGTCTGTTGAAGAGCAAAGAGAGACACTCTTGAGAGACACAAAAGCTTTACAACGCTTTACAAATATAGAACCTGAAGAAGCCCTTGAAGAAATCTTCGTCGAGCAAATGCAAAAGCACAACGTCATCTATATTGCAGGCGGCAGCACAGAGCTTTTGATGAAGCGCCTCAAAAATATTTTTGGAGACGATACAAGCTGGTTAACCAAACCAAGTAAAACCTATTTTGGGTCTTCGGCAGGGTCATATATCATGGCGAGAGACTTCTTTTCTCAACACACAGGGTTACATAAAGGCTTCGGCATCATCCCTTACGGCATTATTGCCCACCATGAGGCCGATGGCTGGACAGAATATCAAGATACAACAATTCGTCAAAAACCCCTCCTCATGCTCCACGAAACCCAATTCGTCGTCATAGAAACCGCCGACGCGAGCGTAACTCACAACTCACAACTCACAACTCACAACTAAACCGATGCTCACTCTTCTCATCCTCCTCCCACTCCTTGCCAGCCTCATCACATGGGGATTGCCCGCCCGCGCGGCCAAATCCTTCGCACTGCTCGCCAGCCTCGTGCCGCTGGGGCAAACCGCGTACCTCCTCACGCATTTTGATAAAACCGCAACCGGCTTTCAATTCACCGAAAACATCGCATGGCTCCCCAGCCTCGGCGCCAGCTGGAGCCTCGGGCTCGATGGCCTCTCGCTCCTCATGGTCGCCCTCACCGCACTCCTCATCCCGCTCTGTCTGCTGGCCTCGTGGAAAGAAACCCGCCGCACCCCCGCCTTTTTTGCCGCTTTCTTGGCGCTGGAAGCCGCCGTCCTCGGCCTCTTCTGCAGTCTGGATATGCTGCTGTTCTATGTTTTTTGGGAGGCCATGCTCATCCCCATGTTTCTGCTCATTGGCCTGTGGGGGGGAGAGAACCGCGTCTACGCCACGCTAAAATTCTTCCTTTATACCTTTGTCGGCAGCGTGCTTATGCTGGTGGCCATCATGTTTTTGTGGAGCCACGCGGGCGGCACGTTCAGCATTCCGGCGCTCATTACGGTGGGGCAGGGGCTTCCCGCAAGCACACAAAACTGGCTCTTTTTGGCCTTTTTCGCCGCCTTTGCGGTCAAGGTGCCCATGTGGCCTTTCCATACGTGGCTGCCGGATGCTCACGTCCAGGCCCCCACCGCAGGCTCGGTCATCCTCGCAGGCGTGCTTCTCA
>PFND01000022.1:4249-42110 GCA_002791805.1 Alphaproteobacteria bacterium CG_4_10_14_0_8_um_filter_53_9
CTGCCACCTTCGCCCCTCTCATTTTCACCTTGTCCGCCATCGCGGTAATATATGCCGCCCTCGTGGCATACGTTCAAACGGATATTAAAAAGCTTATCGCCTACAGCTCGGTCAGCCACATGGGTCTGGTCACACTGGGGATATTTTCACAGACCGAAGAAGGCCTCCACGGCGCCTATCTGGTGATGATCAACCACGGTATTGTCAGCGCAGGCCTCTTCCTCGCCATAGGTGTCGTGTATGAAAGGTTCCATACGAGAGAGCTGGAAAGCTACGGCGGCCTCGTGCAGCTTATGCCCAAGTTTGCGTTTGTGATGATGGTGCTCACCCTTGCCGCTGTGGCGCTTCCGGGTACCAACAGCTTTGTGGGAGAATTTCTGAGCCTCGCAGGCGCATGGCCGGTGGCTCCCGCCGCCACCATTGCCGCCACATCGGGCGTGGTCTTCGGCGCGCTGTATATGTTGTGGCTGTACCGGAACATGATATTCGGCACGCCCAGCAAATTCCTCACGCATCACAAGGCAAAGGCGATAGATCTCACGCGGAGAGAATGGGTTATCTTCCTGCCGCTCCTCATCCTCATTCCCGTCCTCGGCCTCGCTCCGTGGCTGGTGCAATCCTACATCGCCGTCCCTCTCTCTCACCTTGTTAAAATAATAGGCCAATAAGCTATGCTCACCCTCACCATCCTCCTCGCCGCCATCCTCGTCATCCTGCTGTATGGCGCCTATACAGAAGATGCAAAAGGCACCACGCTTCTCACAGGCCTCGCCGCCCTCATCGCCGCCGTCCCGCTTATCATGCAGCCCACAACAGGCGCCCTGTTCCAAACAGATAATGGCCCGCTGCTCCTCCAAACCCCGCTCTCCAATGCGCTCTGGCTCATCACGCTTCTCCTCACGCCCGCCGTCCTCGCCCTTGGGGCCTCCAACACCAAGGTAACCGCCAAGCCAGAGTTCTCGCTTCTCACTCTCCTCTCCGTCGCAGGCGCCCTCATTCTCATCACCAGTCACGATTTTCTCAGTCTCTATGTCGGGCTAGAACTTATGTCATTTCCTCTCTATATTCTAGCGTCTTTTCAAAGGGATAATGCAAGAAGCTCAGAGGCTGGTTTAAAGTATTTCATCCTCGGCGCTCTCGCCAGCGGGCTGTTTCTGTATGGTGTCTCGCTGTTTTATGCGTCTACAGGCAGCACGAACTTCAGCGCCGCCCTGCCGTTAGGCACCATGCCGGCGGCGGCCCTCACGTTTATGCTGGTCGCGTTTCTGTTTAAACTCTCCAGCGCCCCCGCCCATTTTTGGACACCCGATGTCTATGCAGGCGCCCCCACCCCCGCTCTCGGTATCATTGCCACTTTGCCCAAACTGGCGGTCATTGCTGTTCTCCTCCGCGTGCTGCACCTGCCGCTTATCGGCAGCCTCAGCCTGTGGCAACCGGTGCTTCTCGCCGCCGCCACGCTCAGTATGGTCTGGGGAAGTATTGCCGCCACCACGCAAACCGAACTTAAACGCCTGCTGGCCTATTCCACCATCGGCAACATGAGCTTCATGGTGCTGGGCCTCGCCACAGGTACACCGGCCGCCGCAGCCGGAACGCTCTTTTACGTCGTCACCTATATCCTGGGCACCCTCGGCCTTCTGGCTATCTTCCGTCTTTTAGAAGATGAACAAGGTACCGGTCCCCGGAACGCGGATGGGTCGGAACCCGCAAGGGTTACGGGGCACCCATCCCGTGTCCGGGGCCTCCCGCCTCAGGCAGAGAGCCAACTCTCAACAGAAAACCTTAAAGGCCTGCTCTCCCGCCGCCCGCTTCTCACGGTCGCCCTTGCCATTAATCTGCTGTCCTTGGCAGGCATCCCGCCGCTGGCAGGTTTTATGGCCAAACTTAATGTTCTCATGCCGGCGGTTAATGCAGGGCACATTCCCTTTGTGCTCATCGCCCTCGCCAGCTCCATCGTGGCCCTGTATTACAGCCTTAATCTCATCCGCCACGCCGTCTTCTCCAAACCCGAAAAAGCGAGCGAAACGAGTCAACTCCCAACCCTCAACGTGCAACTCTCAACTGTGGTCATTCTCACCACCGTCGCCGCCCTCATCCTCGGCCTCTTTCCCGGCCTGCTTCTCACGCCTCTAACCATCCTCACCACCGCCTTCTTTTAGGCCCTAAACCAAACAAAAAAAGAAGCCGCCCCATCACAGGGCGGCGTTGTCTCGCGGAAGAGGCTTTTCAAGAACCTCTAAACTGGAAGTAGACCCAAGCACCATGAAAATAGTGTCGCATCCCTCGGGGGTGCACTTTCGTACCACCCCATTCGGATATAATCGATCTGGAGAAGGGAGAAAAATCGGGTTGGGGGAGATAAATACAAACCCCAGAGCAAGGTTTGTGCTCGATCAAAAACGATCCCAATTGCCGCATGAGTGCGTAGAAAACATCCCGTTCATCTCGATCTATAGATTCGATCCTCGTCGCAGGATAAGCGTTCATAAAGGCTTTCAACCAAGCCTCCGCAACCGCCTCATGCCCATCCATACCCTCTATCCGAGGAAGAGGAGGGGATTGAGGAGGGGCAATAGAGATCTCAGGCAAAACAAGCGTGGACAGTTTATCATCAATCCCATCATCCTGTTCGGCCGCCAATCTCTCTTGTTTCGTGAGAGGTCGACGATTCGCAGATCTTTTGTTATCTTGTGGATGATCACGTCCATTAAGTTGTCCCATAGCCAAACCTCCAAGGCGTGAGAGTAAAAATAATTCAGTCGTGACACTATACATGCATACATAGTGACAGCAAAGAAAATATGTTAATAAATGTGTCATGGCCTACCACATTCACCTCCAATCCACCCCCACCACCATGGATGCCGCCGCGCACTTCGCAAAGAACGGCGCCCCTCATCTCAGCCTCATTACCGCATCGGAGCAAACCAAAGGCCGCGGCCGTCAGGGTAAAGTCTGGGAGACCCATAAGGGCTACGCCTTTGCAGGCACGTTTATCCTGCGGGAGGCCATCGGCCCGCACCTTCCGCTCGTCGCCTCACTCGCCCTCCTTAAAGCCTGTCAAAAAGTTTTGGAAGAAAACGTTACTCTCAACTCTCAACGCCCCACGCTCAACTTATCTATCAAATGGCCCAACGATATCCTTAAAGGAGACGATAAAATCGCAGGCATTCTGGTAGAACAACGGAGCGAAACCCTCGCCCTCATCGGCATGGGGGTGAACGTGGTCAAAGCGCCGGATGCCCCGCATACAGCCCTGCTCAACGAGGGCACAAAGCCACAAAGCCACTTTGTGAGCACACTAAAAGGTTGCATGGAGAGAGAACTTACCTTATATAACCAACACGGTTGGCCGCATTTCTCAGAAGAATACGAGGAAAATTGCACCACCATCGGCAAAAAAGTCCGGTGGAACCAAAGCCCAACCACAGCCATTTACGGGCAGGTCCTCGGTCTAAATTCCCAGGGCGCCCTAAAACTTCAGGATGAGAACGGCGTTACCCACCTCGTCCACGCGGGAGAGATTATCGCGCAAGCGGTAACATCATAAGAGATAGTCTCCTCCGTGCCACGCTAAAAGAGCAATAGATGCTGCCCGCAAGAAGCATGGGGCGGCATCAAAAGAGTATAGAAAGATAGAATATGTCCAAAAATCATTTGGCAGCGCTGCCGCTTGGCGGCGTGGGAGAAATCGGCCACAACTGTATGGTCTATGAATGTAACGGAGACCACATCGTGGTCGATGCCGGCGTAAGCTTCGCCGATGAAACCGCCCCGGGTACCGATATCATCGTACCGGATACACGCTACATCCGCGAGCACGCAAAAAGCCTTAAAGGGGTGTTCATCACCCACGCACACGAGGATCACATCGGCGCCATGGGCTACCTGTGGGATGACTTCAACGGCGCGCCTGTGTATGTCACTGCGTTCGCCAAGCAAGTGCTGCTCAGCAAGCTGACCGAGCTCGGCATCAAGCCGGAAAAAGGCCAGCTCATCGAGGTCAAAGCGGGCGAAAAACTCAAAGCCGGCAACTTCGAGGCTGAGTACATCCCCGTCGCCCACAGCATCCCGGAGGCCTTTGCCATCGCGTTCAAAACGTCCTACGGCACCTTTGTCCACACGGGAGATTACAAGTTTGATGATGCACCCAACTTCGGTCAAAAAACCGATGAAAAACGCATGAAGGAACTGGGTAAAGAAGGCGTGCTTGCCGTCCTGGGAGATTCCACAAACTCCTTCAAAATGTCCCCCGCCGGGTCAGAGGCCGATATCATTCCTCACCTGACGGATGTCATTAAAAACGCCAAGCAAAAGGTCGTGTTCGTGTCCTTCGCGTCCAACATTGGTCGTGTGCTGCAAGTGGCACAAATCGCGGCAGATAACGGCCGTCGCGTCTGCTTCCTTGGCCGCACCGTCAACAAAATGCTGCAACACTGCAAAACGCTGGGTTATTTCCCCGCAGGTCTTGCCAACAGCATTGTGGATGCCGAAGAGATCAAAGGCTTCCCACCCGAGAAAACACTGGTCTTCGCCAGCGGAACCCAGGGTGAAAGCAACGCCTCCCTCACGCGTCTCTCCCAAGGGGCAGATGTAAGGGGCGTCAAGCTGAAGGAAGGCGATACCGTCATCATGTCCAGCAAGATGATCCCGGGTAACGAACGCGCCATTCTCAACACCATCAACGGCCTGTACAAGCGCGGTTGCATCGTGTTGTCAGAGCTTAACGACAAGCAGATCCACGTCAGTGGTCACGGTAGCCGTGCCGATATGGAAAAAATGTACGCCATGCTCAAGCCGCAAATGGTCATCCCCGTTCACGGAGAACCCGCGCAGCTCATCGAAAACGCCAAACTGGCCAAAAGCCTTGGCTATGGTGCGCTCAACGTGTTCAACGGCCAAAAAATCGTCATGGCCGGGAAAGATAAGGCCGAGTATCCCCACATCCAGCAGCACCAGTATCCTCATGGCCGCAACTATATTGATGGCCTGAATATTCTGGATAATGATCCGCTGATTCTCAAAGAACGTCGTAAATTGTCGTTTGATGGTGTCATCAGCGCCACGCTGGTCATCAAAGCCAGTAACGGAGAAATCCTGTCAGATGTGCAGCTCACCAGCAAAGGGGTGATCGATGAACAGGCTCAGGAAGATATCCTGAAAGAAGCCGCCATCGCCACCACAAGCGCGCTGGAACGCGTCTTCGCAGGCGGTCAGGTAGATAGTCCGCAAAAAGCCGCAGAGGTCATGGAAAAAACCATCAAACGCGCGCTTAAAATCAACCGCGGAAAACAACCCACCGTGCTCACCCACATCATCACGGTCTAAAAGCCGCAAGGCACAAAAAATGCGGGAGCCCCAAAAGGCTCCCGTTCTCGTGAGAAGGGTTAAGTCGGTTGACAGGCCAGCACCTTAACCACCGCACAAACCTCTGTGTTTCCTTGCTGTAGGGCAAGTATTTCCAGCTTCTCCCAATCAATGCGGCCAAACAGGTGGCAAAGGCCAGTCACTGCCCGCAGCATCTTGGCATCCTGCAGGACGATAGCTTGGATCAGGCGTTTTTCCCACTTTATCTGGCAGGCAGGAGCAACCGCTCCAATCAGCAGAATCAGTTTAGGGTTGCGGCTCTTAATGGCCACAAATGCAAAGTAATCCCAGCAGCGCACCTCTCGTATCCAGGGGTGTCGCTCAAGGGTAAACTTGGCAAAAGCTACCTGATTCCGCCGTAAAGCCGCTGCCAACCCCATCACACACGCCAGCTTCGCATCCTCAAGAGAATCGTCGCTTTGTTTCATCATAAGCATGCCGGGTCCTCCTTAAAGGTGGGCAGATAAAACGAAAAGAATGGTATATACTGTACACACTATCCCTGCAATATGTCAAGCACACAACCCAAACCCATCAGGGGGATGCAAGGGTGTCGCAAGTCCCCCTTGCTTACCCTCACCCGTCATCCCTCAGCCACAGCGTGCGCCGTAGCACTCAACGCAAGCCTCAGCAGTTGCCGCACGGCGGGCGTAGGGGATCCAGTCAAGCTCAACGAAGCCAATGTATATTTTATCTAACTTAGTTTTTCGTACACCACGGGATGACAACTTCCTCGTGCACACAGGCCTAAAAATACCAAAGCCCCCCTAAAAAGGGGGGCATGGCTCGGATAAGGAATCTCCCAACCCGATAATCGCGTTCAGGTTGCCTTCAGTATACCCATCACAGCCATGGCAAGCACGGCATGGCTGGCAACATTGTCAGCCATCGGGTGGTACTGCCACGCCTTATCCATCCCCGCCGCCTCAAAGCGGTCAAGGTTGGAAGGGTCATGCCCGTGAGCGGTTAACACGCTGGCCACGTCCAAAAGAAGGAAAGGCCCCATCCCATCGCGGCTTCCTTCCCCATCGGCAATCATTTTCCAGAAGAAGATGGATGTAAAGGGCTCCCCATTATCGCCCCAAAGTTCGAGAGCGAAGTTGGTTGTCTTGATAACGCATGGATCGTCCGTATCGCGAATGTCTTTGGCAGTGTTGATGGCAAGCCAGATCTCCCAGGCCGCATCTCGCAGCTCGCGGCAGGTATCCACGCGCTGCATGCCCTCCATCTTTGGCAAAATCTTCGTACCGAAGAAGTCGTCATCTCCCTTTGCCTTGGCGGCATCAGAGAGTATCTTGGCCGCCATCTCACCTTCACGGCAGGCGAGCACATAGCTGGCCGTGTGGACGCCGTTAATGAAGGCATCAAACGAGAAGCTGATGGGTTGTTCGCCAGCAGCCTTCACGTTGATAAACAGAAGAAGTTTGCCCGCCTTAGTGGCGGCCGCGATGACATCGGCAATAAAGCCAACAGAATTAACGTAAATTCCAACCATGTTCAAAACCCTCCTTCAGGGCAAAAGCACATCAACGCGTGGAGAAATTTCTCCAGCTTGAAAAAACGTCAAAGTGCTTTACATAGCAATTTACATACAACTGTCTTCTCCGCATGGGAACCCCCTCAAACAAAAAACCTTGCCAAACCCAACCAAAAAAAACGCTAATAACTACGAACCAACCCCGCCAAAACAGCCCAGTCCTCCAACCCCAAAGCCTCCGCCCGAAGCGTCGGCTCAATCCCCGCCGACAGCAAAGCCTCTTCACTCACAACGCCTTTAAGGCTCGCCCGCAGCATCTTGCGCCGCTGCCCAAACGCCGCCCGCAAAACAACATCAAGGGCTTTAAGGGAGACCCCAAAACGCGGCGCGGGCAGGGGGGTAAGGCGCACCACACTGCTCACCACTTTGGGGGCGGGTATAAAGCAGCCGGGGGCCACGTCAAAAAGGTCTTCCACGTCGCAGGTCATCTGGCACAGCACGCCCAGGCGGCCCCACGTCTTCCCGCCGGGCTTGGCACAAATGCGGTCCACCACTTCTTTCTGGAGCATGAAAACCATGTGCTCGGGCGGCACATGGCCCGCTGCCGCAAGGGTCACAAGCTGGGCCACAATCTCGGTGCCCACGTTGTAGGGCAGGTTTCCAATCACAACGGTCTGGGGCACAATCCAGTGCGTCCAATCCACATCAAGGGCATCCGCCTCCAAAACCAAAACCCGGGGGTCGGCAGAGCAGGGGATAGCGCCGCCACAAGCCTCATCTCGCTCCCCCTCCGTCTCACCCCCGTCTCTCACCGCGCCAGTATCCGCCTCTAACCCCAAATTTACCTGCGCCTCACCCGTCAACCCTCCGTCGCTTACCCATGTCCCATTTTGTAAGATAGCCACCATCCGCGGGTCTTTTTCCAGTAAAACGAGCTTATTAAAATCTTTTAAAATCAGCTGTTTAGTCAAAACAGCAGGCCCCGGCCCAATCTCAATCACCGTTTTTCCCGCCAAAGGCCCCAAAGCCTCAATAATCCGCGAAATAACGCGTGAATCCTTCAAAAAATGCTGGCCGAGAGACTTATCCGCCCAAACCCCATAACTAGGCGCAGGTTTCTCCCACTTTTTCACTTGTTTTTTCAAGTGGTTAAAGCCTTACATCCACAAAGGATTTTTGACGCAGCATCCGCAAATAATTGCGTGTTTCCAGCTCCAGTTTGTTTCCAAAAAGCTTGTCTTTAACACGCTCGCGCATTTTTATAAGGTCTGTGCTCACCGTCTCCCGCTTTTCCGCCACAAACAAGGCCCCCGTCATATCCCCCACACGGCTGATTTGCGTCCATTTTCCGGGACTTACCATGGTAAGAGCCTCCTGCCAGTCGCTCTGCAAATCCCGGGGGCGTACCCACCCCAGCCACGTGCTCGCATCCATATCTGCACGGCCCTTAGCCTCAGGCGTATTAAGCCAGACATTCGCGGCATCTTTGTCAGAAATCTGCTTGATAAGCGAGGATAAAGCCTTTGTTTTTTCTTGATTTTCTTCACCTTTATATCCCAATAAAATAAGCTCGTATTCTGTCACGGGAGACGTATCCACAGGCTTCGTCATACGGGTATTATCAAGATGTAGAATATGCCATCCCTCAGGCGTGCGGATAAGATCGCTTACTTTGCCGGGCTCCATATGGTCAAGGGATGTCTCTAAAGCGGCATTCAACTCACCCGTTGCAAACCAACCCATGTAACCTCCTTTATCGGCAGCAACGTCACTATACTGTTTAGCCATTTCCACAAAGTCTTCACCGTCTTTAAGTCGTTCTAAGATAGCGTCCATTTTGGCTTTTTGTTCAAGACCATTCTCTTCGTCAGGCACTTTCATCACCAATTGGCTTAACTCTCGTTCTGTAACTTGCCTGTTTTGAAGAAGATCGGAGAGAGTCTTATCAATCTCAGATTGGCTAATATCAATGCGCGGACGTAAAACAAGAGCAATCATTTTCTGCCAGAGTACATCGGCCGCAAACTTGTTGCGCCATGCCTTGTAGGTCTTAAGTTTGGCAAGGCTTTCAGGAGAAACTCTTTGCTCAAGAAGGCCTTTCTCCGCACGCGCTAAATCTTCAGGAGAGAGCAGAATACCGCGAGCAGCCGCATCTTGTTGCACCAAAGTTTCGTCAATTAAATCTGCAAGAACACGGCGCCCCAGTTGTTGTTTCTGGTCAGAATTAAGCTCATTCAAACCGCGCTCAAGGGCGGCAACCGTTACGCGAGAATCTAATTGAGTCTGAGTAAGGACGCTGTTCCCTACAACCGCAACCACACGGTCATTAAGAGCATGTGCGGTAAAAGCGCAGCCCAGTAGTAAGATAAAGAAAATTCGTGACATCATCGTGCACCTCCGCTCATGGTTATGATTTACTGAGAGCCAAAGGTCAACAGTTCAAGGTTAACGAGGTAATCGGTAGAAGGTTGCAAATCGCCACCATTTGTATAGCCCCTGCGACGAGCCACAACTTCAAGCTCATAACAATCGGCGCTAAATCTAAGTCCTGCCTCACCAGAGAGAAGGCGGTCATCCACCAGATCACGCCGCATATGAGAGATAAATCGAACAGAATCATTAAAAGGATATTCAGCTTCAGCATAAAGGTCTTCCGGGCCATCAGTCAGGTAGCTATAGGTTGCACGGGCAAATCCAATATCTTCACGGCCAAGCATAAAACTTGTGTCCATGCGGCGGGTAGAAAAGTTTGCGTGGTCAAGCCTAAAGCGCTGGCTTAGCTTAAACCAGTTCGTAGGGTTTGCTTCCATATAGCCCACCCAGTCAGAAACATTAGCAGAAGCTCCACCACTCTCGGGTAAGGCCACGTCGTCAAAGCGGCGGTAACTTTGGCCAATAAATAAGCGCCAGTCTGTTGTCCCCGCATATCCCCATCTATTATCGAGGCCCCACATACCACGTGGGCCACTTTCCACGCGGTCACGACCTGCAAAGCGGCTGGGCTCAAAAAGATTGTTGGCATCCAGTTCATAAGCGACAGAGTCTTCATTAGGAATTCCCGTTGGGTTACCGCCTCGGGGGCTCATGGCAAGCATGATTTTAGGCGCAATCGTGTGGTAACCACTGGGGGAAAGATAGGGCTTTTCCCAAGATAACGTTGTTTCAGGCAAAAAGCGGCCAGAGTTTCCATTATATTGTTGGTTAACACCTGTAAGTCCTTCTACATTATAGATATCGAGGCGTAAGCTTGCCGTCGCTTCCAGCAAACTCCCATCGTCAAGAAGCCAGGGGATTTTGTAGTCAGCACCTGTCGTAATGCGCCGAGAGTTCACGCCCACGCCACGCTGCAAGTTCAAGGTATCAAAGTGGAGAGAGAATTCTTGTCCGTCATCACGGTTAAACCACTTTAAAAATTCAATCTGTGGAAGAATTTGGGCCGTACTTCCATCATCGGCTGTAGCATCCAGATCTTGGTAGAGAGATCCTTGGATGGCTGCATAATGAGAAAGTCCGCCATTTTCTAAAAAGAGAGTCGATCTTAAGTACGGCTCATTTCTGTTGAAATATTCGGTAAGGTAAGTATCGTCACTTGCAATTTCACTATTTAAACCAAGCCTTGTCCCTTCGTTGAAGGTTTTAAGGCCTTTTACCATGGCATGACCTCTCGGCTCTCCCGTACCTGTATCATTTAAGTAAGAGGCACGTATCTCGTTATCGAAGGTCAGTCCAACTTGTCGGCGTTCTGCCATAAATTGAACACCTCGATCAGACATAGCGCGGGTGCGTAGAGTATAATCGGCATTTTCTGCAGGTGAGTTAATATAGCCCGCAACCGTAGCATTAAGCCCAAGGGCTGTGCTTGTGCCAAATTTAGGCATTAAGAGTCCGGTCTTTGCCTGTTTTTTACCAATAGGGTGCGCAAGATAGGGCAGGTATAATACAGGCACACCAAAAGCATTTAAGCGGGCATGTTGATATTCTGCCCAGCCATCAGCGGTATCGTAGGTGACTTTACTGGCATGAATTTCCCATGGGCGTCTGCCAGAATCACCACATGTCTTGCAGGGGGAATAAACAACATCTTCCATAGAATAAGTCGTTTCATCCAGCTTTGTCGCCTTCGTAGCGGATAAAACGGGGATACCCTCATCACCAAGTCCAGGTACATTCATGTTAATAGAGGTAAGAGCCCCTGTTTTAAAATCGCCAGAAAGCTCAAGTGTATCAACGCTTATTTCGCGTCCATCTGGATCAGTAAGAAGCACATTTCCTGTAGCAAAAACTTTCTGCGTTTCAGGGTCATAGGTAATGCGGTCAGCAATCAGCACACCATCTTTTCCCGTCAGTGTTACTTTGCCAGATGCTTCAATAACGCCAGTATTTCCTGTAAAGTTAAGTTCTTCCGCATCAATTTCAAAGGGGATGGAGGCGTCGGTGTCTTCAGCATAACTAAAAGGAGTCGCCAACGCGAACCCTAGGGGCATCAAAGCCAAAAAACGAAGCGCGTAAAATTTCATATGTTCTTGCGGCTATGCTGCCGCGAGTCTCGTATTTCGTCAATCAGAATGCATCTCAAATAAAAGCATTTAACCAGAGATTGTGGCTAAAAAAGCCTGCCAAAAAGGCAGCCTGAAGGTCTTGCACTATTCTTCGCGGAGCAAAATAAGAAGCCCCACACCAAACAAAACAGCCACAACCACGGGTGCCCACGCCGCCACAATCACATCCAGCCTGCCGGCAAGGCCATAACTTGCCATCAGGTTGCCTAATAAGTAAAAGGCAAAACCCAGCCCCACACCACTGCCAAGGCTGGTGGCAAGCCCTGCACCACGCACAAAGCGCAAGGCAACAGGCACAGCTAGAATGAACATGGCCATCAAAAATGCAGGCAGGGCCAGCAAGCGGTGATAGGTCGTTGCATATTCGCCAGAAGGCCATCCGCTTTTTTCTAAAATTTTAGTATATCGGCCCAGCTCCCATAAGCTCATGGTTTCAGGCGGTAAAAAACCGGTAATAATATCCTGTTTCGTAAGGCTCGTTGGCAAACGAAGCCGGGGTTCAAAGGTAACCATGGCATTCGGTTTCATAATAAAAACATCTTTCATGGCCCATGCACCGTCATGCAAGGTCATATTTTTAGCGTCCATCCGCATGGCAAAATTACCGTCAGCATTAAAAGAAAGAATTGTGGCATCACTTAAACCAATGTTATCTCGTGCAATTTCACGAGCATGGATAAAAAACCGGTACCCGCCCTCATCTTGTTTAAGCCAGAGGCTTCCGCCCGATGTAAGGACACCTTGAGAGCGCTCCGGAAAATAGGCCGCGTAGGTTCGCTCATATTTTTTCATCAAGGTTGCGGCCACAGGGCTCACAACAAGAAGAGAAAAAGCACCCAAAAGCGCAATTAAAACAAAGGGAGCCAATAAAAACCGGCGGGCAGGCAAACCGGCAGCTTTAAGGGCAACCAGCTCATAGCGGCGGTTAAGGCTATGTAGAAAAACTAAAACGGCGAGCAAAACAATAAAAGGTAAAAGTTCCAAAAGAAGGGTCGGCAGCTTCAGCAAGCTGAGGGAGATAAGGCTCTTGAGAGGAACGTCATGCGTAGCAGAAATACGCAAAAGCTCAACAATATCAAGCACCATCACCAGGGATGCCAAAATAAAAGCAACCGCCATCAAATTCATTAAAAGGCGTATCATCATATAGCGTCCCAAAAGGGCGCCATGGGCGCGCTTGTGGCGTGGCCAATTAAAACTGGCAAGCACGTGGTCGTCGATAGGCATTAGCTGCGCCTCCCCATAAGCAAATAGCAAGCAGGCGGTAAAAGAGCCAGCAAGGCCCATTGGGCCATAATGGCATTCAACATGCCATCTTTTGTCATGTTGAGAAGAGCCAGTAAAGCCACCCAAACAACAACATAGGTAACTACAGCACCCGTAACCAGAACGTTACTGCTTTGGCGGGGCAGGGGCGTACGCAACAGCCATCCCGCCGCAACAAAAACAGCAAGCAGAGAAGCCAAAGGCCATACCAGCCGCTTGTGCCATTCAGCCCGGAGTTTATCAGAGGTCAAGGCAGCAGAGGAAAGTTCGCTCCAACCATATTCCTCGCTGGCGCGCATGCGGGGGGCGGTGTTTTCTTCTCCAAACTGGGTAGAGATATCAAGAGTATGCTTTCCAAATTGAAGCATTTCAACGCGTTTTTCCGTGAGAGATTGGCGCATGCCATCTTCCAAAACCAAAACAGGCGTACCTGCCTCCGTGCGGCTCAAGCTTCCTTGTTTGGCAAGCCACGTAACAGGGCGGCCGCTTTCGCGGGTATCATGCACCAGCAAACCGTTAAATGCTTGGTTGCCTTTGCGGTTGTTCACATAAACCATAAGGTTGTCACCCACTTGGTTAAAAATGCCTTCTTCCAGTAAAAGATGCCCCTGCTCATTGCGTAAAGTGTGTTGCATATCTTTAAAAGCGGTCATAGATCGGGGCAAAAGCAGCCAGCTGTTTAAAAGTCCCACCAATACAGCCATCAATCCTACTATGAATAGGGGGATAAAAATACGGCGGAAAGAAATTCCTGCGCTCAGCATGGCCACCAGCTCATTGTCGTCTTGCCAGCGGCGCAAGGCATAGGTGGCACCGGCAAAAACGGAGAGAGGCCAAACAATCTCCAAAAGCCGGGGGATCATAAGAAGTGTGAACGACAAAAAGGTGCCAAGTCCAAAACCTTTATTCACCACAAAGTCCAAAAATCGCAGGCTTTGCAAAAGCCACAAAAGCCCAAGCATAAGGGCGCATGCCACAAAAGTAGGCAAAAGGGCATCTTTGGCAAGGCGTGTCATCAAAAGCATCAGCAGCACGTTAATCATACTTGCAAGGCGGTGCAAGCCAAGTTAGCGTATGTTCATCAAACTTTAAGCAATAAAAAACAGATGATAAGAGAAAGAAAAAAGAAACATGTTCGCTTTCGCCGCCGCCCGCCTGACAGATAAATCCGCCAAAAAAGTCGCTATTGTCTTTGCGGGGAGCAAAGCCAAACTTACCGAGCCGGCAGAGCTCGTCAATGTAGCACTTGATAATCCCCTTATTCCCGCGCTTAAAAACACGCGCTTTCAAGGCAGTATGGGAGAAGTTGAAGTCGTCACCTCGCCCCACGCACAGCTAGAAACGCTGGTTGTTGTAGGTGTTGGCAAGGTGAGCGATCTAGAAGGCAAGGATTGGTGGAATCTCGGCCTCAAAATCGGCGCAAAGCTAGATGCGCTGGGCTTGAAGGAAGCTTCTTTATGTCTGGGAGATCTCTCAGGCAAGGTGGATATCGCCACAGCTGCCACCCAGCTCACCCAAGGGATCGCCATGGCACTCTATCGGTTTGATGGCTTTAAATCAGAGCAAAAAGATCACCAGAAGAGCATGTTCCAAAAGCTCACCGTGCTCACCAATACCGCCACCGCCCGTAAGCTAGAAGATATGTGGCCCGCCACCAAAGCCCTGTTAGAAGGGGCCTTCAGCACGCGAGATGCTGCCAATCTTCCTCCCAACGTCGCCAATCCGCAGTACATGGCAGATCAAGCCAAAAAGCTGGAGAAGTTCGGCATCAAGACCGAAATCATCGATGAAAAACAAATGGAAAAGCTGGGCCTCAATCTTATTCTTGCCGTGGGTGGCAATGCATCTCAGGCAGATAAACCCCGTCTCATCCTCATGCATTATAACGGTGGCAAAAAGTCGGATGCCCCCATGGCCCTCGTCGGCAAAGGGGTCATGTACGATACAGGAGGCTACAATATCAAAACAGGCGGCCACATGGGCGGCATGAAGTTTGATATGTGCGGTGCCGCCGCCGTTCTGGGGGCGATGGAAGCGATTGCCAAGCGCAAGCCCAAAATTAATGTTATTGGTGTCATGTCATGCGCCATGAACATGATAGGGGAGAATCCCTTCCTGCCAGATAGTATTTATAAGTCTTATAAAGGCCTGTATGTAGAAATTGGCAATACCGATGCCGAAGGCCGCCTCGTACTGGCCGATGCGATCGCTTATACCATAGATAAGCACAACCCCAGCCAGTTGATAGATCTTGCCACCCTCACAGGTGCCTGCATGGTGTGCCTTGGCGGGGCATATGCAGGTCTTTTCTCAAATAATGATAGAATGGCCAAAAAGCTTACTGAAAGCGGAGAAGGGGTCGGAGAACGCCTCTGGCGCATGCCGATAGACGATTGCTTTAAAGCCAAAACCAAAGTGGCAGATGTGAACAACGATGGCTCACCCTACGGTGGTGCCAGCACAGCGGCGACATTCATTGGTAATTTTGTGGATAAAACCCCTTGGGCCCACTTGGATATCGCAGGCACCGCCAATGCGGATAAAGTCCCCGGCCTTCCGGCAGAGCTTTCAGGCGCCACAGGCTTTGGTACACGTTTATTGGTAGATTATGTGGAGTCCGAAGTCGGCCACCCGCAAATCGCCCCCAAGCAAGGCACACCGGGCCGCCCTGCCGCCAAGCAAAAAACAGCAAAAAAATCATAAATAAAAAGATATAGGAAAAAACAATGCCTGCCAAAAAAGCCGCCCCCAAAAGCAAAACCAGCAAACCAAGCGCCGCCCTCAGTAGCGCGCTGGCCCACACCAGGGCCCTGCTGGCCATTCCCGCTGCCACCAACCGCATTACAGAAACAGCGGATTATGTAGAGAAACACGCCAAAAAATGCGGATATAAGGCAGAGAGACAGCCGGATGATACCCTCCGTATCACCATTAAGGGTAAGGATACCAAGCGCGTCGTCGGTTATGGCGCCCACCTGGATCGTATTGGCCTCATGGTAGATGACCTGTGCGAGGATGGTACGGTTAAAATCAGCGCCATCGGGGGCCTGTATCCGGGCCACATGCTGGATGGGGTGATTGCAAGTATCGCCACCAAAAAAGGGATGGTAGAAGGCGTTATTTTCCACGAACATACCCCCATCCACAAATACGGGGCCGAGTTTGAAAAACGTCCTCAAAAATGGAAGCACATGCGCCTCCGGCCGGATGCCTGCATCGGCTGTTCCAAAAAGAACGGAAAAGACAAGCTGAAGGAAATTGGTGTGCAGCCGGGGGCGCTCGTCTGGCTCAACCCTATGCTGAACATTGATGAGAAAAACGGAACGCTCCGCTCCCGCTGGCTGGATAATACGCTGGGCTGCGCCGTGCTGCTGGCCCTTATGGATGAATGGTCAAAAGCCAAAGTGACGCCCCGCTTTACGATAGATCTGCTCTTCAGCGCCGCAGAAGAAGCCGGCATGGGGGGTACAAGTGTCATCAGACCCGAAATGACCGATTTCGTCGCGGTAGATACAAGCGTAGGCGAAGATGTGGAAGACCTCGCCAACTGCTCCATCAAGCAAAAAGCAGGGCGCTTCCCCTATACGCAAAGCCTTACAGAAGAGCTGGAAGATGCCGCCACCAAAGCTAAAGCCGGATTTGAACGCCGCGTGTTTGAAGGCGGTGGAACCGATGCCGAGCAAGCGCGGGGCGCAGGCTTTAAAGGCCGTCTCGCCTGCATCGTCACGCCCATCTATGGCTTGCATAGTAGAGAAGCCGCCACCTTTACCGCATTAGAGGCCGTTATCAAAACCCTCCACACCCACGCCACAGGCAAGTAAAGGGTAGGGAAAAGAGAGCAGGGGGCTATTCCCCCTATTTTTTTATAAGCCCAATACTCTATCATAAAAGCCTTAAAGCCTCTTAACAGCTAAAGCATAATAATGAATACTGTCCGCTAATGGATATTTCTTTCTACCACATCAGCGGAGAAACCCCCGCCACGGCCGATACCGCTCTTCCGGCGCTTCTCAGCAAAATTCTCTCCACAGGGCAAAAAGTCGCCGTTATATGCCCCACGCCAGAGCGTCTGCACAGGCTGGATGAAACCCTCTGGACATATCAAAAAACCAGCTTTCTCCCCCACATCCCGTTCGAGGATATTGTGGCAGATAGCAAGGAAGTGCAAAGTGCTCACCCCATCACGCTTCTCACAGCAGAGGAGGTGGCAGCCTCATCAGAAAACCTGAGCAACCGCCTCCCACTTCTCCTTGCAGGCACCGAGAAAGCTCAAGCGCTCCTCTCCAAAAGCACCGAGAAAGCCCTCTATCTCTTCCAAAATCATCCAGATGTCCTCCCCACAGCCCGCAGCTTTTTTGGCACACTAAAAAAAGAAGGCCACAACCTCACCTACTGGCAGCAAGATGATAAAACAGGCCGCTGGGGTAAAAAAGCCTAAAAAAGCGGGGGCTAAGAAGCCCCCGTAAAACGCAGTCGCGGATGATGATAGCAGTCAGAGAGGATCCCATCCACCAACGCAAAAAGCACATGAATGTTACCTCCCAACTCTTTCAAAAGCTCGTGCATGTCATCTTCCCAGTCCGTATTTCTCTCCAAACGAGCCAGTTCCTTATCAGCCAAACATGCTTGAGCGGCGCGCAAAGTACGGCGGATAGAGTTCAGGGGAAATCTCAAGGGAAGAATCTCCGTTTCTGCCAGCAGAGAAATCTGTCGCAGGAAATGGATATCATCATTTGAGATGCCCGTATGAAAGCAAAGTTCTTCCAGGTCCAACTGCTGAAACAAAGGAGCAGAAGCAGCGGGCGCGGGGGCAGTTACATGGTGGTGAGTCATCAAAAAGCTCCTGTACAAACGGAAGGTTTGTACACACTAAACACTAAATTTTCTTGCTTGACAATCCCCTTAAAATCCCCCAAAAACGGGCCAAAAGCAGGAAAGTAAAGAGACATGACAAATCAGCGTACCCTCAGTATTATCAAGCCGGATGCCGTAAAAAAAGGCGTTATCGGCCAAATTCTTGCGCGTTTTGAAGCCAAAGGCCTCAAAGTTGCCGCCATCAAAAAAGTTTATCTCAACGCCCAAACAGCGGGAGAATTCTACGCCGAGCACAAAGAGCGTCCCTTTTTCGGAGAGTTGGTAGATTTCATGGTCAGCGGCCCCTGCTATCCTTTGGTGCTGGAAGGCCCTAACGCCATCATGGCCAACAGAGAACTGATGGGCGCCACCAACCCCACCAAGGCCGAGGCAGGCACCATTCGTGGAGATTTCGCCATGCCTTGCACAGATCTCTCCGCCAACGCCGTTCACGGGTCAGATAGCGAAGAGAGCGCCAACCGCGAGATCAGCTTCTTCTTCAGCGCATCCGAGCTTGCTTAAGCGTCAGTTGCTTTAAAATGCGCGCCACCTCGGCGCGCATTTTTCTATAAAAAGCTCTTAACAGAAGGCATGCAAAGTCTCATAGTCAACGCATGAAAATATATTTGCTCACCCTTATGTCGTTGTTTACTAGTATGGGCGCATATGCCCAACAGGCAGATTTTCCCGCGGCGATTCCCTTCACAGCCGATGAAGATAAAGCGCCATCCATCTCTCCCACAGCCCTTGCGCCCGTATCACCCTATCAAGTCTCCTATACAGTTACCCTTCAGGGAGAGGCCATAACCCCCAACCCGAGAGAGAAAGCCCTCGCCATGGCCGCAAAAGAAGGCCTGAAGATGGTGCTCCAAAATCAAACTCCCGTGGTAGAGGAGGCGGAAATCACCCGCTTGTCAGAAGATAAAGACCCTGCCCGTTTCCTCAAAACCTATAAAATAGAAGAGGAGATTCTAACACCGGAGTATAAACTCACGGTCTTGCTTACCTATAACGACAAAACCATCGCCCGTGCGCTCCACGCCTCGCCAGATGAAACCTCAAACCTCCCGCAAAACACCCAAACACTCACCCTTCGCCTCACGCAACCCACCGCGGCGCGCCTTGGCACCCTCCAGAGAGATATCCGCCGCCAGGTCGGCACCTCCGTCTTCATCACATCACTCAGCAAACAAGCCGCCACACTGGCCGTCACCACGCCAGATGCAGAGAGCTTCATCACCAAACTCAAAGGCACAGGATACTCGCCAGAGGCCGTCGGCAGCACCTACTGGCTAGACTAACCCTCCCACCTCCGCTACAAAGGGGGTCATGAGCAACCCTCTCCTGCCTTTCCCCCACCAGCCAAATTACAGCGCAGCCGCATGGCTAACCACCGCCGGCACGGCAGAGGCCCTAAATCTGCTCCAAAAACTCACACTCGCGCCAGAAATGTTTCAAACCATCATCCTCACAGGTGCGCCTGCCACAGGTAAAACGCACCTTCTTAGTATGGCTGCAGCCAAGGCAGAGCAGGGGGGCGGTAACATTATGGTGGTGGATAAGCTGGAAACCCTGACCCCAGAAGAGCAGGAAGCGCTCTTCCACACGTATAACAGGTTGAAAGAGCAGGGGGGTATCCTCCTCCTCGCCAGCCGCACCCCACCGGCAGAGCTGCCGGAAACCTTCCTTCCAGACCTGAAATCGCGCCTCACCACCGCTCTCATTCTTCCGCTAAAGGAGGCAACAGATGCCGAGCGCAAAGCTATCCTCCTCAAGTGGGTGAGCGATCTCCAGCTCACCCTCCCACCCGCCGTGCTCAGCTATCTACTTCTCCATGCTCCCCGTAATTTAAGCGAACTTCACACCCTCACCCAAACCCTCAACACCCTCTCGTTAGAGGAAAAACGCCCCCTCACCATCCCCCTCATCCGCCCCTATATTAATTCAGAACTTTCTCTGTCAATATAATGGAAAATCACCCCATCCCCGCATCAGAAGAAGGTCAACGGTTAGATAGGTACCTCAAAAAACTGGTGCCGGAGACCCCCTTCGTCGCCCTGCAAAAACTCATCCGCAAAGGGCAGGTGAGGGTGGATGGCAAACGCGCGCTGCCCAATACCAAACTGCAAGCGGGTCAAATTCTCCGCCTGCCGCCCAATCTTTCTCAAACCACACCCGCATCTGCCCCCGCGCCTGCAAAGCAATTCACCCTCTCCACAGAGGAGAAAGCCACGCTCCAAAACGCGGTCGTGTATCAGGATGCATATATTCTTGTCCTCAACAAACCCGCGGGCCTCGCCGCACAAGCCGGTAATGGGATAACCAAAAGCCTGGATAGATGGCTCGCTGCGCTGTACCCCAAAACACCGCCCAAACTCACCCACAGGCTGGATAGGGAGACCAGCGGCCTCATCGTGCTGGCCTTTACGCGGGAGGCCGCCGCAAATCTCACCGCCCAATTTGCCGATCATAAAGTAGAAAAGATATACCAAGCTCTCCTCACAGGTATCTTAAACGCTCAGGAAGAGGGAGCAGCAGCCACTCATCATATCCGCGCCCCGCTCGCCAAACAAGGCAGCAAAAGTATTATCCCTCATTCATCATATGGCCCAACCACCGAGCAACCGAAACAAGCCCACACCTCCTATCAAATTCAATCCCACCCCCACCTCGCAGGGCACACCTTTACACGGGTGAACGCCACACCTCACACAGGCCGGATGAATCAACTTCGTGCCCACTTCGCTCACATCGGCCACCCCATAGTGGGGGATACAAAGTACGGGAACGAGCAAAGCAAACAAGCCGCCAAAGCCCTGCATCCCACGGGCAAACTCCCGCTCTATCTCCACGCCGCCCACCTCAGTTTTACCCATCCCCAAACAGCGGAAAAACTCACCTTCACAGCCCCCATCCCTCCCCAATGGCACGCCAGCCTGCAAAGTTAGAGGTGAAGGCTGCCTATAGACGACCAAAAAACACCCCCAAAACCCTTGCCTCACCCCCACGTTATACCCTAGTCTCCCCACAAAAGAGGGAACCCCGAAAATGCTTAAAAAACTCCTGATTATCCTGCCTCTCGTGCTCCTCGCAACGGCTGCCGCGGCGTTAGGTTATCTGGCCACCGCCAATGTGGCACCCATGGCCTTGTCGTTTGCAAAGTCTAACTTAGGCATAGATATTCAGGCAGAAAATCCAACCCTCAAAATTTTCCCAAGCCTCACCTTCACGGCAGATAATCTCACCGTCCCGTCCCTCAGCAAGCAAGGCCCCACCTTGCTTACGGCAGCTCACATCAGTGCTAATGTCGGCTGGAGCTCTTTCCCCATCTTCTGGAAAAACCCCACTCTCAAATCCATCACACTTGCAGATGCCAAAATCAATATAGAGCAATCCTCCGCCACCTCAGGCAATTTCATGTTGGCAGAGGAAAAAGGGGAGGGTACCCCCCCGTCCCATCCGGAAGATACATCAGAACCCACGGCCTTCGTCCTTCCCACGCTCGGTGTTATCAGTCTCACAAATGTAGATATTTCTTATAATAATATTCAATCAAAACAAAAGGCAGATATTGAAAACTTAAACTTGAATCTTAACGGAGAAGATCTGACAAAACTTCAGGCAGAGCTCTCAGGGATGCTTAATAAAAAGCCGCTTCAAGGTAACCTCACAACCAATGCACAAAATCTTAATGATATTAAGCTTAAAGGCCAAATCACCTTCGGCAGCAGTCGCGCCAACATAGAAGGCGGCATTGCAGATCAAAAGCAGTTTGAAGGTCAAATCTCCCTGCAAACGAATGATCTTAAGACCTCCATGGTGGAGGCTCTCACCACAGCTCCCGCCACCGTGCCTGCTCTTCCTTTGCGTCTCACAACCTACATAAAGGCAGATGAGAACACCTATAAAATCAATACCCTTAGCTTGTCTTTAGGAGATCTCCTCCGCCTCACCGGAGATATGGAGGGCACGCTTCTGCCGCTCGTGGCAAAGGGTAAGCTCAACATGCAAACCAGTAACGTGCGCACCCTTGCCGCCACCCTCAGCGGCATGCCTCAACCTCAAGCACCCACCTCAGGGGCCACCCTCAGCACTGATTTGGATTACACCGCAGAGAAAACAAAAATATCCAACTTCTCCATGGCGCTGGATAATCTTCTCATGGCCACAGGCACCCTCACGTACGAGGCTCCTGCAAGCACCGCGGCAGAGCTTAAAATCCAAGGTAACAATTTGGCCGCACTGGCCCAAAAGCTGCCCGCCCTTCAAGGCCAAAAGCTTCCGTCCAATGCCTATACCATTACCGCCATTGTCAGCCAAAAAGGGGATAAATTCACCTTCCCCTCAGTAGAGGCCACCATTTCAGGAATCCTCAATCTTAGCGGAGATATCACCCTCACCAACGGAAAAATCCCCAACGTGGATGCCAATATTAACCTCGGCAAGGCCGATCTTGCGGCGCTTGGCCTATGTGCAGAAGCCCCTCCGCAAAGCGTCCCCTCAGCAGGAGAAGCAGGGGCTCCCACCGCCGCCGCCAGCAGCCCATGGAGCGATGAAAAGCTGGATATCTCAGCCTTGGCCTCTGCCACCGGAAGTCTAAAGCTCACCGCCACCAACATCAACTGTCCCACACGTCCGCTTCAATCGGCGCAGCTGGATATAGAAAATACATCAGAAGCCCTCAACATCAGCAAACTCAATCTTAGCTTTGCGCCGTCAGGTAATATGATGGGCTCAGGCAGCATCGGTCACGCAGGGGGCACATTATCGCCCAATCTCAAAATCAGCCTGTCACAGTACCCGGCAGATACCCTTCTCCCCCGCGCCAGCTGGTCAGAAGGCCTCACGCTGCCACTCAGTGCAGAGGCGAACATCACCGCCAAAGGCATCACCACGCGCCAGCTTGTGAAAAGCCTGAACGGCTCGCTAAGCGCCAACGCCACTTCAGGGAGGCTCCCCTACAGCCAAACCCTGACAACGCTTCTTAATATAGAATCGCTCCTCAGCGGAGACCCCATCCCGCAGGGCAGCAGCGGTCAGGCCATCAACAATCTGGCGCTGGCATATACGCTGTCAAACGGTATCGCCACGGCCGATAAACTCACCTTCAGCGCGGCCGATTCCCGGGTGAAGATGGACGGCAGCGGCACGGTAGATCTCCCGAACTGGGTCATCAACCACACGCTTCTCGCCACCGTCGGAAATCAAAAGGATATCCCTGTAAACATCACAGGCAATATTTCCTCACCCAAGGTAGGGCTAGATAGCGCCTTCCAAAGCCGCATTCAAAACAGGCTGTTTAAAGAAGGGGGAGAGACCGTCAACAAACTCCTCGGGGGCGCCACCGCAGGCAGCAAAACAGAGGTCATCAGCAACGCCGTGCAAAATCTTGTCACAGGCAAAGGGGTAGATGCAGAAAGCGTCAACAATCTCTTCGGTGCCTTTGGCAAAAAACCCAAGCCCGCCCCACAGGAAGAAGCGCCCGTGCAGGAAGAAACCGCCCCCGCTGCCCCCGTAGAGGAAGATCCTGTGAAGAACCTGATGAATAACTTCCTGGGGCAATAAAAATGTCCTCCTCGGTATTATGGATGTTCCCGGGTCAGGGCTCGCAAGGCCCGGGTATGCTGGCAGATTTTGAAGGCCATCCCGTCACGAGAGAACTTCTGCAGCAAGCAGAAGATACGCTGCATCAAAATCTCATCAAGCTCATGGGGCCAGATGGAGATGAAGAGATCCTCCGCAAAACAGAGAACGCACAACCCGCACTCCTCACCATCGGTTATGTTGCCGCGGCGTATCTTGCCCATCAAGGGAAAGATCTTCCCGCCATGGTCGCCGGGCATAGTGTGGGAGAATACACCGCCGCTGCTGTCAGCGGATGCGTGTCGTTCGAAGCCGCATTAAAGCTTGTCCAAACCCGGGCCAAAGCCATGGCCGCCGCCGTACCCGCAGGGCAGGGGGGCATGTCGGCTGTCATCGGTCTGGGAGAAGAAGCGCTTCATACCGCCCTAAAGGGGATAGAGGGTGTCTATGTGGCTAACGATAACAGTCCGGGCCAAATCATCTTAAGCGGAACGCTGGAAGGCCTCACTCAGGCAGAGGAAGCCGTCAAGCAGGCGGGGGCCAAACGGGCGCTGCGCCTCAATGTCAGCGGCCCGTTCCACACACCTGCCATGCACCCCGCCGCCCAAGCGGTAGAAAGCTTTCTCAAAGCGCACCCGCTTCAAGTGCCCAAATCTCCCCTAATCATGAACGCAACGGCCAAACTTACAGAAAACACAGAAGAGATAGCGCACAATCTGGTTGCTCAAATCACCAGCCCCGTCCGGTGGAGGGAGAGTATGGAAGCCGCGGCAGAAAAAGGCATCACAACCTGTCTGGAGCTTGGCAGCGGTAAAGTCCTCACAGGCCTCGCCAGCAGATGCGATGATAGGTTAACCGCCCACGCGCTAAGCACTCGCGCCACCATAGAGTCTTGGCTGGAAGGCAGAGACGCGCTAAACACATCCTCATAAATAAAATAAACAAAAGAAATCAAAATCCTATGTTCGATCTTCACAACAAAACCGCCCTCATCACAGGGGCCTCACGGGGTCTTGGCTTCAGCGCCGCACAAATGCTTCATGAAAGAGGAGCCAAGGTCATCCTCCACGGAACTAATGAGGAAAAACTGAAAGAAGCCTCCGCCAAACTGGGCGGCGCACCCTATGTTATGGCCAACCTGCTGGAAGGCGATGCCGCCGAAAAGCTGGCAGAAAAAGCGCTGGAAGCCGCAGGCGGACACATCGATATTCTGGTCAACAATGCAGGCATCACACGGGATGCCTTGTTTATCCGCCAAACGCAGGATGATTGGAATCAGGTCTTGTTCGTGAATTTGGAGCAAATCGTGCGCCTCACGCGCCACCTTTTGCCTCTCATGCAAAAACAGGGTTGGGGACGCATCATCAATATCACCAGTATTGTGGCCCACATGGGTAACGTGGGGCAAACCAACTATATTACGGCCAAAGCAGGCCTCACAGGGTTTACCAAAGCCTTGGCCAAGGAGGCCGCGCGCAAAGGCGTCACCGTCAACGCCATCGCCCCGGGCTTCATCACAACGGATATGACGGATAAAATCCCGGAAGCCATTAAAGAAAGCTTCATCAAGCAAATCCCCGCCCAACGGTTTGGAGATGCGAAGGATATCGCCGCCGCCATCACTTTTTTGGCGTCAGAGGAGGCGAGCTACATCACAGGCACAACCCTCCACATCAACGGCGGCCTCTATACTTCCTAGGCGATAAGGGACACCAAAAAAGGCGCCCCGCAAGAGGCGCCTTTTTCATGTCATCATCGCGTCAGCGTCAGGCTGGTTCATGCGCTGGCATATGTTCCCATGCCAGCTTGTAGATCCCGCCAACGGTGTGGCCAAAGCCCTTCACCAATTCAATCAACCCTTTGTCAGGTATCCTGCAGCCGGGTTTCGAGTAGAGCAAGGTTGCAAGGTCAGTCAGCTGAAAGGTGTCCAGATTCATGAACGATTTCTGTTGGGTCACCACCAATTGCTCTACAGAAGAAGCGGAGGAGATTCCGCCAGAAAGCGAGACAAGGTCAGGGTATCGCGCCGCCATGTCTTCTTCTTCCAACGTCGGCGTGTAGGCAACAGATTCGGGTACCTCTGCCACATAGTCAACGTCGGCGGGCTTCGGTTGTGTGCTGTTCGGGTCGGCCAAAAAAAGGCCGGAGTCAAAGTAACCCGCTTCAGGCAGTTTTTGGCCTGTAGCCTTCGCCAAAGCAGCAGAAACCTGGCGCATAAATGTCAGATCGTATTTCATCGTCATCTCCCAAGCCCACCCATGGGCGCAAAAAAGGTTTCACCACCAGCCCGCAACGTGCAGGCTAATTGCCCTTACAATACGCATACAATCTTAAAAGTCAAGTTCATCAACATTCTTGGCGATGTTAAGCAAAGGTAGGCATACAAAAAAAGCACCTCGTAAGGCGCGGGGGGCAATGTGTATAGAGCCGTAGGGTCTAAGCATCGGTTTTGCTTTTTTCCACCAGAGAGATAAGGCTGCCCACGGTGTAAGGTTTGGTGAGGCTCTTCGCAGAAAAGGCACGCCCAAAACGCTCAGAAATATCATGAATAAGGTTTTCCATATCAACATCATCCAGCCCTAAGTCGTCCTCAAGCAGAATCTCTTTTTTAAGGAGGTCTCCCTCCATAAAGTGGGATCGAAAGGAGACCATATCCCCTAAAATTTTGTTAATTTCATGGCGAACATCGTACATAATTCTTTATCTCCTAAATTTGTGTGCTTCAAAATAGAGAGACAGTAACAAAAGTCAAGTTGCGTCTGTCCGCCTCTCTATGGTAAGCACAAAGCATGTGGCACACCCTCACCCAACCCAGCGGCGCACAACTTCCCGTGTGGCGCGTCACGCCCACGCATCCTAACGGTGCCGCCCTTGTCCTCATGCACGAGGCCTTTCGTGTTACGGCCCATATTAAGGATATGTGTAGTTTTTTCGCCAGCCACGGGTACGAGGTTATGGCACCGGATATGCTGGCCCATAGCGCCCCGGCAACAGAGGCGCTGCCCATCAACAAACACGGGCTGGAAGAAGCCCGCCGCCTCATCAGCGCCGTCCCGTGGGAGACGTATCTGGAGCAGATCCAAACCTGTGTAGATGAACTTCTGCCCAAAAAGGTGGGCCTTATTGGCTATTGCTTCGGCGGCAGTATGGCCTATTACGGCGGCAGCCATTGCAAAGGGGTCTCCGCAGTGGATAGCTATTATGGCGGATTCATAGCCGAGCTGGCAGAAAAAGAGCAGCCAGCCTGTCCCACCCAAGCCCATCTCGCCACGCACGATAGGTACATTCCGTATCAGTCAGCCCTAGAGGCTCTCGCCACCCACCACCCCGCCGCAAAGGTGTTCACCTATGAGGCAGATCATGGCTTCAATCGGACAGATGGGGTCACCTATGATGATGCCGCCGCCACCCTTGCACGCACGCGCAGCCTGGATTTTTTCGCAAAAAACCTCTTAACCAATTAAAAGTAAACTAAAAAAAAGCTTCTTGACCCTCATGTTTTGATAAGCTATTCAAAAAGAACGCGCATAAACAAAGCGTGATAATATAAGGAAGGAACACATGGACGATATCGCCCAAAGAGTGAAGCAGCTGGTCTCGGAGAATCTGGGAGTCGAGCTGGAACGCATTAGCGAAGAAAGCAGTTTTGTAGATGACCTCGGGGCCGATAGCCTCGATACCGTCGAGCTGGTGATGGCATTGGAAGAGGAGTTCGGATTGGAAATCTCCGACGCCGACGCCGAAAAAATCACCACCGTGGCCGAGGCCATCGCCTACGTGACAGAAAAGTCCGGCGAGTAGTCACACCGCACGCAAGAGGCCCCGTCATAAAAACGGGGCCTCTTGCGTATGCAGGGCAGGATTATGCGCTCGCCAGGCGGTCTTTTAAAAATCCGCGCAGAAGATACGCCGATGTCTTATCGAGGTCAGCCAGCGCCAAAACCCGAGATATCGGCATAAACTGAACCTGTGCCAGCTCATCCGTATCGTTGGGCACACAGTCCGCCGCCACCTCGGCATAAAGGCACGCCATCGTGTAGATAGAATGAGGAACAGAGAGCACCGCCAGCAGTTCCCAAACAAACATATCAATCAGCACGCCTGTTTCTTCTAGCAATTCTCTTCTTGCCGTGGCATGAGGTGTTTCACTTTTGTCCGTCTTGCCACCAGCAAGCTCCCAGTGTTTTTTCTTGCGAGAATACCCCACCAGAATCTCAGTCTCCTCACCCCCTCGCCGTACAACAATAAGCCGCACAGAAGAAGGGGTGGTTTTACGTCGTACCTTCATCACACCCTCCTTTCTGTCGGGTAAGAGGAAAAAAGCTATGCGCAACAAGGGCACCGAGGAAAAAGACGTGAGACCAAGGGAAGCGCAAACAGCTTCCACGCCTTAACATCAAAGTGCAGCATTTCATTATAAAAGGCCTCCAGCTCTCCTATGGGGATAAACTGGTTTTCTTTCATTTCGTCGGTATCAACGGGCTCGGCACCCCCCGCAATCAGAAAAGCTGCATAAAAAAGCTCAACTTTCCTGCGTATCTGCAGCTCAGGGCTCTCCACCACATCATGGAAAGAATAAGGCGTATGAGAAAGACAAGCTCCTCGAAGGCCCGTTTCTTCCGCAAGCTCTCGTGCCATAGCGTCTTTAACGAGCTCGTTTTCTTTAATGCCACCACTCGGAAAGCCAAACTTGAAAAGCTTGAACCGTCCATGTTGATAGCGACCGATCATCACCTCAACCTCACCCGTTCTGCCAATCCTCAGAGGAATGGCACGTGCCGAGATTGATGTCTCAATCTGTTTCATGGCCACCTCCATGTTAAAAAGTCTATGTCTAGTTTGAATACACAAATACCACGCTCTCCCGTAAAAACAAACCTTTTTCACTTGAACACTTAAACCTTAGCCCTTAAATGTAGGTTATGAAAACCGTCATCACAGGCATTGGCCTCGTTACCCCACTCGGCAACACCACCGCAACCACATGGGAGGCACTTCTGGCAGGCCGCTCAGGCATAGGCTCCATCACACGGTTTGATGCAGCAGATTACCCCAGCAGCATCGCAGGAGAAGTGAAGGATTTTGATACTGCAACCACAGGGCTGGATCTGAAAGACGTGAAGAAGTGCGATCGCTTCATTCACCTTGGCCTCGCGGCGATGAGAGAAGCCGTCACCCAGGCAGGCCTGCTGGAAGAGGGCGGCAAACTCAGCCCGCAACAGGCTCTGCGCACCGCCGTCATCCTCGGCACAGGCATCGGGGGCATCGGCAGTATAGAAGAGGCCGCCCACACCATCGCCACACGTGGCCCGCGCCGCCTCAGCCCCTTTTTCATCCCCGCCATGCTGCCCAACCTGCTGGCAGGGCAGGCGAGCATGATGATCGGCGCCAAAGGGGCCAACGTCTGTCCCGTCAGCGCATGCGCCACATCCGCCCACGCCTTGGGCTGGGCTAAGCAGATGATCGAACGCGGAGAGGCAGATATCGTCATCGCCGGCGGGGCCGAAGCGGCCATTACGCCCACGTCCGTCGGGGGCTTTGCCGCCATGAAAGCGCTCTCCACAGGCTTTAACGATAATCCAGAAGGCGCCTCTCGCCCGTTCGATAGCGCGCGCGATGGCTTTGTGATCGCCGAAGGCGCAGCGGTTCTGGTGTTAGAGAGTGAAGCTCACGCGAAAGCGCGCGGCGCCACCATTTTCGCCACCTTGGCAGGCTTTGGCCAAACGGCAGATGCCGCATATCTCACCCGTCCGGCAGAAGGCGGGGAGGGGGCTGCCCGCGCCATGCAAGCCGCGCTGGATGATGCGGGTCTTACAGCAGCGCAAATTGGCTATGTGAACGCCCACGCCACCAGTACCCCCGCAGGGGATACTGAAGAGCTGAACGCCCTCACCACCGTTTTCGGGTCGCACACACCAGCCGTCTCGGCAACCAAATCCGCCACGGGCCATCTTCTCGGTGCCGCAGGGGCGCTGGAGGCGGCGTTTTGCACTCTCGCCCTCCAGCATCAAATCCTCCCACCCACCCTCAATTTGGAGACCCCACCGGAAAACACACCGTTTAATCTTGTCCCACACAAACCTCAAAAACCAGGCACACCACTTAAGGCCGCTCTCACCAACAGCTTCGGCTTCGGCGGCACCAATGCCGCGTTAGTCCTTACAAAAAACTAAAACCAGCCTTCCCTTAAAAAACGTCATGCCGCAGCCCGAAGGGCGAAGGCAGACATGCGGCTGCCCCGTAGGGGCAGCAAAACAAAGCGAGCGCAGGGCGAGAGCTCCTCACAAGGCCAAAGGCCGTGAGGATCGAAGCCCGAAGTCGAGAAGCCATGCTCCAACGAAGGCAACAATCAAAGCAAGCGCAGGGCGAGAGGCTCAACAAGCCCAAAGGGCGGTTGGGCCGAAGCCCGAAGTCGAGAAGCGAAATTTAAACGTGAACATATAATGCGCCTTTAGCAAAGCCATCTCAAGCGTGTCACCCCGAGTGGCTAAAACCTCAGCAGCTTTGCTGCGCTAGGTTTTAGCTCAGCTCGGGGCTACTTTCTCAACTATTATGATGTCCAAAAAAACAAAGTCCACCCCACTTAAATAAAAAAAAGCCCCCCAAAGGAGGACACTAGAAAAACACTACACCAAAACGCGGAAGAAGTCAAGAAAAAACCGCTATGCCATTGAAGACATAACGGTTTTTTCTGAAAAAGGGATTCGCATCACCAGCGCCTCGGGCCAACCCGCCAAGAGAGTTATGGTAGACTCAAGCTGCGCAATACGAAATCCCGCTATGCAGGCGCTCTTCCTTTGCAAGAAAAGCGATTGACGACTCCGGATGTCCTGCGCGGAAAACTCTCCGCGCAGGATGAGACCATCCGTACTCTGGCTCATCAGAGTGGGTTACCCCATTCAGGCAACAGGTTTTTGCCCGCACAGCCCTTCTTCAGCCATGGCCTGCAGCAGCCACCTCCCTCGCAGGAGATTTCTAAAAAGTTAAAGGTAATTCCCTAAGCGGGGCCACACCGTCGCAATCCGCACGGTGCGCTAAAAAGCAAAAAGGACAATCACAATCCTTCACATGGTACGCGCCATGAGTCTTTTTAGTCTGGATAAGCAGACATCTGTCTAGGATTTTTTCTGCAAACCGTCGCCCCTAAGGGAAGGGTAAAAGGTAAGCGGGAAAAAGGGCGGCTGGTCATCCGCGCGCCCTTCTTGGTTTGCTTCTGACTGCATATCAAGAAGACAAAAACCCCATCATCCCTCGTGAGACCCCGAGTGCGGCGGATGATGGCCCGTTCTCTCCTGCGCAATGATGTGTTGCAACATGAACAGGAGAGATCTCGTAGCCAAAATGCCCCATCCATCTTCACGAAGGACAAGGCATTTCAGAATTAAAAGCGCCACCCGCAGGTGAGTAACTAATCCTGAACCCTCACAAATCCAGAGTCAGTCAACTGCAAACTCGCGGGCTTCAGGCAGAAAAAGAGGCTGGACTTCCCAGGCAGCCTCTTCGTGGGGCGTTCAAGTCCACGCCTGCCTAAAACAAGAACATCAAGCTCGCTCATCAAAAGCCATCCGTTCTTGCGGCTGTCTTGTTTCACCCCCGCCCCGCGCACTCAAACCCAAAGGGCAAGTCGCAGGGCAGGGGGATCAGGAAGGTAGAGACGGTGCCTGACGCCGTCCGTGGTCAGCCCCCACGCCTTCCTGAAAACAAAGAGATTGGCAGGAGATGCAGGACTCGAACCTGCGACCTGCGGAGTTAAGAATCCGCCGCTCTACCGAACTGAGCTAATCCCCTGCATGAAGTGTTAAAGATAAATGTTGTAAGGTGGAAATGGCAGGAGTCGAACCTGCGTCCTTATGAGGTATTTTAACGGTCATGCAGATACCGAAATACTAGCCTCTTTGCTCTCCCAACTGAGCTACATTCCCAAAACAACATGGTAAAAGTTAAAAAGGATTATTTGGAGAGCCTGATGAGATTCGAACTCACGGCCCCTTCCTTGGCAAGGAAGTGCTCTACCCCTGAGCTACAGGCGCGCACCAAATAAAAAACGTCATAAATGAATGAAAAAACGTATACGCTAAACCTCATTCACCGTCAACAAACAAACATGAAAAGAAAACTTTAAACATGAACACCCAAGCTAAGCGAATCCCCTTACTCTCAAGCGTGTCACCCCGGAAGCCAGAAAGCTTGGCATTTTTAATGCCGTAGCCTTTCTGGTCTGTCCGGGGCGACTCTTGCAAATGATATGGTGTAAAAAAGACTATTCAAGAAGCCCTATTTTCCCAATCTCCTAAACTAAAACTTAACATTCCTCAGGTTTTCACCTATTATCGCCAGCATGATAAACCTCCTTCAAGGCACCGTGGCCGAGATAACGGCTGATAGCGCAACCCTGCTCACCGCAGGCGGTGTCGGCTATCAGGTTTTTTGCCCCAGCCGCAGTCTGGGCGCGCTGGCACAGGGCCAACCTGCCACGCTCCACACCTACTTGGCGGTGAGAGAAGACGCGCTCACCCTTTATGGTTTTGCAGATAAAACAGAAAAAGCGGTGTTTACCCTGCTGCTTGGCGTCAGTGGTGTCGGCCCGCGCATGGCGCTGTCATTGCTCAGCACATGGAACGGCCATGAAATCATGACCGCCATCCACACCGCACAACCGTCCGTCCTCGCCAAAGCCTCGGGCGTTGGCAAAAAACTGGCCGAAAAAATCATTGTAGAGCTGAAGGATAAAAAGGCACCTCTCTCGCTTACCTCGTCCTTACCCGCCTCTGCCCTCGCTCCCCCTCTCCAGACAGACGTCGCTTCTGCACTTGTTAACCTTGGCTTCCCCATCTCTCATGCAGAGGCTGCAGCCAAGGCCACGCTTGATGAAATGCCCAATGCCGATTTTGCAGAACTCTTCAAACATGCATTAAAGAAAGTGAGGTAACATGCTGGAACTTAAATACTTAGGCCACAGCGCCTTCGCTCTCACCACCCCAACTGCCCGCTGCCTGATAGATCCCTTTCTCACAGGCAACAGCACCTCTCCCTGGACGCTGGAAGACGCGGTAGCCTTTGCTCCCACGCACATTCTCCTCACCCACGGGCACGATGATCATATAGGAGATACTCTCCCCATCGCCAAAGCTACGGGCGCCACCGTTGTCGCCTTTTTTGAGCTGGCAAATTTCTTAAAAAGTGAAGGTGCACCTAACGTAGATATGGGAAATTACGGCGGCACTCTCCACCTTGCAGAAGATGTGTCTCTAACGTTCGTCCCCGCATGGCATACGAGCAAACCCGGCACAGGGGCCCCTGCAGGCTTGATTATTCAAACACAAAAAGAGGTCATTTATCACGCCGGCGATACCGCCATATTTGGAGATATGGCCCTCATAGAAGAGTTGTATCATCCCACCATCGGCCTTCTCCCTGTGGGGGATCGCTTTACGATGGATGGCCCGACCGCAGCGCTGGCCTGCAAAAAGTATTTTAACTTCAAGCATATCGTACCCATGCACTATGCAACATTTCCTATTATAGACGCCACGGCCGATCGTTTTGTCAGTGCCGCCAAGGGCCTTCCTGTACAAGTCCTCAAACCTGGCGAAAACCTGGATATTTAAGATGATGGATCCCGAAGAACTTCTGAACCCCGTCCCACAAGCGGATGACACGCAAGAGAATGCCTTGCGCCCAAAGTCTATGGCAGAGTTCACAGGCCAGCCAGAGCTTATGTCAAACCTTCAGGTCTTCGTCAAAGCGGCAAAAAATCGTGCAGAAGCGCTGGATCACGTTCTTCTGTACGGCCCCCCGGGCCTCGGTAAAACCAGCCTCGCGCATATTATCGCAACCGAGCTCGGCGTCGGCATCCGCACCACCTCAGGCCCCGTCATTGCTAAAGGGGGAGATCTCGCGGCCATTCTCACCAGCCTCCAGCCTCACGATGTTTTATTTATTGATGAAATTCATAGGCTTAACACTACTGTAGAAGAAATTTTATATCCCGCCATGGAAGATTTTAAGCTGGATCTCATTATCGGAGAAGGCCCCGCAGCCCGCACGGTGCGGGTGGATGTCCCACCCTTCACCTTGGTCGGCGCCACCACCCGCGCGGGCATGCTCACAACCCCTCTGCGAGACCGCTTTGGCGTCCACGGCCGGCTAGAGTTTTATAACGCAGCCGATCTTAAAAAAATCATCATCCGCGCTGCCGCCCTGCTTAAAATGAGCATAGAAGATACAGCAGCAGAAGAGCTTGCCCGCCGTGCCCGCGGTACCCCCCGCATTGCTAATCGCCTCCTCAAAAGGGTGAGCGATTTTGCCCAGGTCGCAGGCGAATCAGGCCTCACACAATCAACCGTCGCCACCTCACTCGCGCGCTTGGGGGTGGATGAGAGAGGGCTGGATAAAAACGACCACCGGTATCTGGATGCGCTCATCAATAAGTTTAACAGCGGCCCCACAGGGCTGGAGACGCTGGCCGCCACCACAGGAGAAAGCAAAGATACGCTGGAGGATATCGTAGAGCCCTATCTTCTCCAGCTCGGCTTTATTCAACGAACCCCCCGCGGCCGCACAGCAACGGCTCACGCTCAAAATCACCTTCGCACGCTCACCCGCTTGTAATCTCTCCCATCAAAATCTATTTAATAGGTAACGCTAATTTTAAATAGAAACACCTTATGACCGTTTTAACGGTACAAGGTGTTTCGCAACTCCGGAGAAAATACCATGACCGCTATCATCGTTACTGGCATCATCGCAGGATTTATCGGCCTTGTCGTGGGAATGCTGCTCACGGCAACTACCGAGGCGCGGGCAAAAGCCTGCGTGGAGGAAATGGTTCGCCTGGAGATCGTTGATCTCCAGTTTCACCCGCAAACGGGTGCCCCGATAGCGGAATGGCTGAAAAGCCAGCTCCGCCGGATAGAAGTAGGTGCTGCCTACTTCTATAATGACAAGACAGGAGAGGTCGTTAAACGCATCGCTGCGTAACATCTCCAACAAATATACTGCCGCCCTCTCGCAAGAGAAGGCGGCAGCTTCGCGTTTCTGCCACATGCACCACCATTTTTTGTTCCCACAATCTTGCTAAAAAAAAGCCTGCCCTCTAGGGTAGGGCATCATTACGCAATAAGAGAGGGAAAAAACTCATGGAAACCGCTGCACTATCACTCCACACAAACATGTCATTTTGGAGCCTTTTTTGGCAAGCAGGCTTGTTTGTAAAGCTTATTATGTTTGGCCTGTTTATCGCGTCTGTTGCGGTCTGGGCTATTTGGTTTTCCAAAGGTCGGCAGTTTTCGGCCCTTCACAAACAGGCGGATGATTTTGAAGATATTTTTTGGTCAGGTGCCCACACGGTGGAAAGTTTTAATAAGCAGGTAAAACCAAGGCAGGGAGATCACGCCCTCGCTACCATCTTCGTCGTGGGGAGAGAGGAGTGGGAGGCCTCCTCAGATGCAGATAAAGCCGATGGCACAGCCTCACAACGCACCCGCCGCATGATGGAAGCCACCGCCCGCAGAGAAGTAGAAGCGCTGGAAGCGTGGATTCCTTTTCTCGCCACCACAGGTTCCACAGCGCCGTTTGTGGGTCTTTTGGGTACCGTATGGGGGATTATGACCAGCTTCCAAAGCATCGGTATTTCTAAAAATACAAGCCTCGCGGTTGTGGCCCCGGGTATTGCAGAGGCCTTGTTTGCCACCGCCATTGGTCTGTTTGCCGCTATTCCTGCCACCATTGCTTACAACCGTACTTCGGGTCAGCTGTCTCGCTATGCAGGCCGGTTAGAGACCTTTATTGATGAGTTTCTCACCGTGCTGGAGCGTCAAGCCACCAAAGGCAAAAAGTAAAGGAGGGATAAAGAAGATGGCCCTCGCAACCGCAAGTAAAAGAAGCGCCAAAGGGCGGCTCATGCCCATGAGCGAAATGAATGTTACCCCCATGGTGGATGTCATGCTCGTGCTGCTCATTATTTTTATGGTCGCCGCCCCCATGCTTACCCAAGGCGTGCAAGTCGCCCTACCCAAGGCAGATGCAACGCCTATCGAGCAGGATAAACCCGTAGAGGTAAGCATCAAAAAAGATGGCAGCATTTACGTAGGCAGCACCCAGGTGCCGCAGGATGCCCTCATCGCGCGCCTGCAAGCCGCACAGGAAAATCGAGAGCAAGCCAGCATCATCCTTCGGGCAGATAAAGAGCTGGATTACGGTACCGTCATGCAGGTTATGGCCGCCCTTCAGGCAGCCGGCATGGTAGATGTCGGCCTCGTTACCTCCGCAAACGAGTAACGCCTCTTCATGCGTCAACGCTCCTCCCAAAACAATCTCATGCACCCGCTGGCCTATTCGCTGGCGGTGCACGTGGTTGTGGTGTTATTGGCGTCATTCATACTTGTCAGGGCCGTGCCACTCGCTCCGCCGCAAGTCATTCAGGTTCGGATTGTGGGCGCACCCACAGCTAAAGCCGTCAGCAAATCGGTAGAAAAAGTAGAGATACGCACACAAGACAGCGCCGCCCCCAAAGAGCCCCCGCCAGAGGCCAAAGATATTCCCGAATCCACAGCCAAATCCAAATTTGTGCCCGAGGAGAAAAAGGAAAAAACCAAAGAGCCGGAAGAACTGGTAGAAGCAAAAAAACGCCCCCCCGTGCTGGATAAAACGCCGGATAAAAAGAAAGTCGTCAAAAACGATCAGGCAAAAAAAGTCGTGAAGGATCCGGAGGATTATCTGGCCGCGCTAGATTTTGTGGATCAGCTGGAAGACAAAGCGCTGCCGTCTCCCAAAGCCGATAAAACACCCAAGGATGCAGGAGAGGGAGCCGAAATCAATCTAAACCTGAGCGAGCAAGGCGAGGCCAACCAAATCCGCGAGCATATAGAACGTTTCTGGCAAAAACCTACAGGCATGCTCTCAAACAATTTGCTTAGCACCTATATGGTCACGGTGGAGCCCTCAGGCAACGTCCTCGGCTTACAACTTAGCAAAAGCTCGGGAAATCCTGCATTTGATGATTCCATCAGCCGTGCTATTCGCAGGGCCAGCCCGCTCCCCATGCCGGAAAATCCCGAGAAGTTTCTTAAACTTATTCTTAACTTCCAAGGCTAAATAAGGGGTATGGAAATTTGAAATCACTTTATAAAATTATATATTTAGCTGCTATCTGTACATCTGCAGGATGCATGTCAAAAGTTGAAAATAATGTGGACGTATATGAGAATAACGCGGAATCAACTGCAATTAAGAAGCATATTGAAAAATTTTGGATGAAACCTATAGGTCTTGATACCAATTCTTTAGAATCAAGCTATATTATTTCCCTAAATAGTGAAGGGATTGTGTCAGGTCTAAAACTTTTAAAAAGCTCGGGTAGCGATGGGTTTGATGCATCCGTCAGCCGTGCTATTCGCAGGGCCAGCCCGCTCCCTATGCCGGAAAATCCAGAGAAGTTTTTAAAGCTTATTCTTAACTTTCAAGGCTAAACGTCTGGCTTAAAACACGCCGCAGCACGGCCTCCACATCACCCACACTCACGTTACTAAAATCTGCCATACGCGTCACCCCTTTATCCGCAAGCCCACACGGGATAATCCGCTTATACACGTCCAAATCGTTGGTTACATTCAGCGCAAAGCCATGGTAGCTCACCCAACGCCGCACACGCACACCTACCGCCGCAATCTTTTGAGAGGAGGCATCATCCCCCACCCAAACCCCCACATCATCGGTAAGCCGCCCGTCTATGCCAAAATCCGCCAAAACCTCAAGCACACTCTCTTGCAACGTCCTCACATAAGCGCGCAAATCTTTCCCACGCCTGCTCAGGTCTAAAATGGGGTAAACCACAAGCTGTCCGGGCCCATGGGCGGTTATTTTGCCACCTCGCCCTGTTTCCACAACAGGTATATCTCCCGCATCTAAAATATCGGTCTTGGTATCTCCGCTACTGCCCACCGTAAAAACAGGGGGGTGTTCGCAGATAAAAATACGTTCCGTACCACCCGCTAAAACATCAGCTACAGCGGCCTCCATCAGGCGTACAGCCTCGGGGTAGGGGGTAAGCCCTGCCCATCTTTCAATCGGGATAAAGTCACTTTTAACTTGCATGAACCGATTAAAGCCTTTATATCCTGTCTCCGCAACCCTTTGCATTGCGGACGTGGCGAAACTGGTAGACGCACCATCTTGAGGGGGTGGCGGGGAAACCCATGGGAGTTCAAATCTCCCCGTCCGCACCATTTTGATCTTCATAAAATCCATATCACACCCCCCAGCTGAAAGAGCTGGTCGTACATTTATGTAAACGTGGTTTCAGCATATAAACAAAATATGTCTCATACTGCCGCAACACCCCAAAAAATCTGGCCGCTCACCCTCGCATCTCTGGGCGTGGTGTACGGAGATATCGGAACCTCCCCCCTCTATGCGTTGAAAGAATCGCTTGCACATGCCAAAATCACACCCGAAACGTTCGATCCTCTCGCCGTCTACGGCATTGCCTCGTTGATTCTCTGGACGCTTCTCATCGTGGCCACTTTTAAATATATCGCCTTTATTTTAAGGGCAGATAATAAAGGAGAAGGAGGTCTTCTGTCACTCATGGCCTTGGTGCAGCGGGCGCTGGGCCACCGCACGCCACAGGTGTTGTTTCTGGGCATGCTCGGGGGCGCCCTGTTTTACGGAGACGCGCTGATAACCCCCGCCATCTCCGTCATGTCGGCCATGGAAGGCCTTACACTCCTCGCCCCCACCCTGCAGGATTATGTGC
>PFND01000022.1:42129-49096 GCA_002791805.1 Alphaproteobacteria bacterium CG_4_10_14_0_8_um_filter_53_9
TCTGGTGGTCCTTTTTATGGTACAAAAGCACGGCACCACAGCCATCGCAAGGTTTTTTGGCCCCATCATGCTGGTGTGGTTCGGCGTGCTGCTGCTCACGGGCCTGTGGCACATCATCGCCCACCCCGAAATTCTTAAGGCCGTCAATCCTGTTTACGCATGGCATTTTTTGCAAGCCCACGGTATTTATGCCGTGCTGGCGCTGGGCGGGGTGTTCCTCGTCGTCACGGGAACAGAAACCATGTACGCAGATCTCGGTCACTTCGGCCGTCCTGCCATCACGCGCGCATGGGTCAGCTTGGTGTTGCCGGCGCTCGGGTGTAATTATTTGGGGCAAGCAGCACTTATTCTTAATAATCCCGCCACGCTGGAGCATCCGTTTTTCAGCCTCGTGCCGGAAAGTGTGCTGCCGTTTTTCTTGATACTCGCCACCATCGCCACGATTATCGCTTCGCAAGCCGTTATTTCGGGGGCCTTTTCGGTCACAAAGCAAGCGGTGAATATGGGGCTTTTGCCGCGTCTTGCCATTCACCACACGTCAGAGCATCACGCAGGCCAAATCTACGTCCCCAAAATCAACTGGCTTCTCATGGCGGGTGTCATGCTGCTTGTCTTCACATTTCAAAGCAGCAGCGCACTGGCGGCAGCATACGGGTCAGCCATCAGTGCCACCATGCTCATCACGTCACTCTTTTGCTTTGTGGTCTTTTATAAAATCTTCAAGTGGAATGTGTATCTCTCCGTCGCGCTCAGCAGTCTGTTTATATTGGTAGATTTCACCTTTTTCGCGGTCAATCTTAGTAAATTAATGGATGGTGGCTGGCTTCCGCTGGCCTTTGCAGGTCTTATGGTAATGGTCATGCGGGTATGGACAGAAGGCACAATCTACGTCACCAAAAAAACCAAGCACACCAATATGCCATGGGAGAGTTTCCTCGCTCATGTAGAGGCCACAAATCCCCACGTGGTAGAAGGCACCGCCATTTATATGACCTCCGATCTCTCCACAACGCCCACAACACTCACCACCAATCTGGAGCTTAATAAGGTTCTCCACGCCAAAAATCTGATTGTCTCGGTAGAGTTCACCCCTACACCCACCGTCCCGGCAGAAGAGAGAATCTCTCTCCAAACCCTCCCGTCAGATAAGTTTCTGGGCGTCCAGGTCCTCTTCGGATATGCGGAAACGCCCAATCTCTCCCGCACGCTGGGGTATCACTTGAAAAAACACGGGATAGATGTAGAAATAGGAGAGGCCATCTTCATCATAGGCCATCACACCTTCAAAATGTCGCCTACCAAAGGCCTCGCATGGTGGAAAGATTATATTTTTATGTACTTAAACCGGCAAAACACCCCCCCGACAGATTACTTCCATCTCCCGCCCAGCCGCGTGCTGGAGCTATCTACCCAGCTCGTGATCTAAGGGTGTTACAGTAAAAATATATTAGGTATTTTGGTGTTGATTCATCATATCTTGAACGAAGAGCTTAATATCATTTTCCAGCTGAAGGGCATTGGTAGAAATTTCTTCTGTGGCAATCATTTGTTCTTTTGTTGTCATGGTAAGAGAATTCATTGTTTCCTCCACATCTGAAATAGATGTAGCAAGAGCAAAAATATTCGTACAAACAGATTGGGAGAGCTCGTTCATCGTATTAATTTGGTCACGGATATCATCCGTAGCTTTTTTAGTATGTCTGGCGAGTTTTTTAACTTCGTCAGCCACAACAGCAAACCCACGACCGCTCTCTCCAGCACGGGCAGCCTCAATAGAGGCGTTAAGCGCAAGAAGATTAGTTTTGTCAGAAATATCTGTAATAAGGTTAATAACTTGGGTAATTTTACTCGTCATCTCAGCCATTTGTTCAGCAGCATTTTGCGTAGAGCTCGATTGAGCGACAGATTCTTTCGCCTTAGAGCTATTCTGTTGAAGGGTTTGGTTAATAGATTGAGCGGTAGAAGAAAGCTCTTCTGTCGCAGCAGCAATACTACTAGAGGTGTTTGCAACTTTACCTTCTAGGTTATTTGCTAATTTGTTAACAAGTGTTTGGTTTTGGTCTTGAATAGAAGTAAGATACTGCTGTGTAATTTGATTAAGATCTTCAAAAATCATATCATTAAGAGTGGTGGCAAGGGCTTGCTTCGCATTCATGTCATAAGAAGATTCCATAATCTCTCGTGTGCCAGAGCGTGCGAGAATTTGATAACCTTGGATAAAGAAATGAAGATCTAAGCCGATACGCATATGTGCTTGGCCAATAACACGGGTGCGTTGATAGTAAGCATCGCTGGCACCATTACACATAAGGTCAGTCCAGTGATCGTATTGGGCTTTTTTAAGCTGTTCGATTTTTTGAGGGAGGCTTAAATGGCGTTGATTTGTTACGACAATATTTTTAAGGCTAGGAACATGAGTGGCCTAAGTATAAAAATCATCCAACATGCGGTCAAAGCGGTTTTCTGCATTAAGAAAGGAAGAGAGATTTTCACCAGAAGTGCGCTGAGCAGAAAGAGAATGAGAAGATTTTAGCTTACGAAAGAGCATGGTAGGAATTTTAAGACCTTTTATTTTTTTTCATTTGAAAGGGTAATTGAAGTTCCGAAAAGGGTAAATACAAAGTCTAAAAACTAGTTAACGATTTATGCCAACAAAGATAACAGACTAAATCTTTTTACAACACTCAAAATGAAATTAAATTACAGGCGATCCCGACAAGTTAAGAAAAAGACCCCAAAGGGGGCCTTTCTGTAAAACTTATGGTGCGCCCAAGAAGATTCGAACTCCTGACCTTCGGTTCCGTAGACCGACGCTCTATCCAGCTGAGCTATGGGCGCACGCCAAGTTCTGTACCAAACCCCACACCTCCCGTCAATGTCAAAAATCTCTTGGAGAGATATTATCTTAAACCTTAACAGATGCCTCGGCATGGTTTAGGCTAAACTATGCTTGCTTACGAACTCAAACTTGTCCGCCACGCCGCCCGCCAGCCGCAAACCGCCATGCTGTGGCTTTTTGCCGCATTGTGGGTTGTGGGCACGCCCTTAAGCGTCTCTTTGGCCCTTGTTCCCTGTATTGTTATCTTTCCCCTCCTCGGGGTGATAGATGCCCGCACACAGCTCCTGCCGGATGTTCTCACGCTCTCCCTGCTGGCTACAGGCCTCCTGCTTGGCCCCATCGCCTCAGGCAGCACATATCTGGGCAGCATTCTGGGCGCCATCGCAGGCGGGGGTATCTTTGCAGCCCTGCTTCTTGCCTACACCAAAATCACGAAGAGAGACGGCATGGGCTGGGGAGACGTCAAACTTCTCGCCGCTCTCGGCGCATGGGTAGGCCTTTTGGGGCTCTTGCCACTGCTTCTCGCCGCAAGCCTTACGGCACTTTTGTATAACTATGTTACGCGCACGCCCAAACATGCCCGCATTCCCTTTGGCCCGTTTCTCCTGCTTGGCGGGTGGGTCACGCTTTTCTATCAATCCTTTTTCTGGCGCTTTATTCTTCCTCATTAATGGAAAATCCCTTCCAAACCAACGTCACTCTTAAAAAGCTGGCAACAGTTTTTCCAAAAGGTAGTCTTGCCCTCGTGGGTGGCAGCACGCGCAACATCCTCCAAAACCTGCCGTTGCCAGAGGATATAGATCTCACCACCACCCTCCCGCCAGAGGCAGCCAGTCAGCTCCTCACGCAAGCGCATATCCCGCATAACAAAGATCATATAAAATACGGCAATCTCACCCTGCTGGAAGACGGCATAGAGCTCACCAGTACGCGGAGAGATACCTACACGGCTGGCTCTCGTTATCCTCAATCAAGCTTTGGTGCCACATGGGATGAAGATGCCGCGCGGAGAGATTTCACCATCGGCGCCATTTATCTCTATCCTAACGGAGATCTTTACGATCCCGTGGGCGGCAGAGAAGATCTGGAAAACGCCGTCGTCCGCTTTATAAAAAATCCACATGAAAGCCTTGCCGAAGATCCTCTCCGTCTCCTCCGTTTTGCCCGTTTTTCTGCCAAATACGGCATGGGAGGCTGGACAGAGGAGATGAATGAGCTTTTTGAGCCTCACATCCCCGCACTCCAAAGCTTAAGCAAAAACAAGCAAACCCGAGAAATGGATAAGCTTAAAAAAGAGCCCCACGCCGTAGAGGCCCTTAAAAAGCTGGAATCTCTCGGCTACCGTATCTGAGGGAGTATCTCGGCCGCAAATGCCGCCGCACGGCCCGCCTCAATAGCTTCACGCAGCTCGCGCATCACACCCAGGTAGTGGGCAAGGTTATGGTGGGTCATCAACATATGTCCCAAAATCTCTTCGCTCTTACGTAAGTGGTGCAGATATCCGCGGCTGTAGTTGCGGCATACCTCGCACCCGCACGTCGCGTCCAAAGGCTCATCGGCAAGGCGGTGGGCCGCATGGCCAATCTTAATTACGCCGCCATCTTCAGCACTCCGCACAAAGGCCATGCCGTTGCGGGCATTACGGGTGGGCAGCACGCAGTCAAACATGTCCACACCATTCAAAACGGCTTTAACCATATCGCTAGGGTAGCCTACACCCATCAAGTAACGGGGCTTGTCAGCGGGCAAAAAGCTCGCGGCCATGGGTATGGCCTCATGCAGGTCTTCGGTGCTTTCTCCCACAGCAAGGCCGCCAATGGCATAGCCTTCAAAACCAATATCGGTGAGCTTTTCCGCACTTTCGCGGCGTAAATCTTCAAATAAACTCCCTTGCTGGATACCAAACTGCCCGTATCCCTCCCTTGCTACAAAAGCCTCGCGGCTGCGCGCCGCCCATCGCATAGAAAGCCGCATACTCTCAGCCGCAACCTCATGGGTGGCAGGGTAGGGGGTGCATTCGTCAAACGCCATGGTAATGGTGGCATCCAAAGCATGTTGAATCTGGGTGGAAAACTCGGGCGTAATATGGTGCATAGCGCCATCAATAGGGCTTTTAAAGGTCACACCTTCTTCCGTAAGCTTGCGTAAATCTTTAAGAGAAAAAACCTGAAAGCCTCCGCTGTCCGTTAAAATCGGCCCTTTAAAATTCATAAATTTGTGGAGGCCTCCAAGCTTCTCAACAATCTCATGCCCGGGTCGCAAAAACAGGTGGTACGTATTGCCCAATATAATTTGAGCCCCCAAGTCATTCGCCAGCGTATCCGTCTTCATGGCTTTCACCGTGCCCACGGTGCCCACGGGCATAAACACGGGGGTTTCAATGGTGCCATGGGCGGTGGTCACGCGTCCTCGGCGTGCGCCGCCATCGGTTGTTAAAAGCTCAAAACTCAACGCCATATCTTAAATCTTTCTTTCCAAAAAACTACTGTCTCCAAAAGAGTAAAAACGGTACCCCAGCGCCATCGCATGCTCATAAATAGCGTGCATACGCTCCAAGCCCACAAACGCAGCCACCAGCATCAATAAACTGCTGTCGGGCAAATGGAAGTTTGTCACAAGCGCGTCCGTCACCAGAAAGCCATCGCCGGGGCTTATAAAAAGCTGAGTGTCGCCCGTCCATCCATCTTCGCTCATGTGGCTGAAACGTGCCCAACTCTCTACACTGCGCAAACTGGTGGTCCCCACACAAATCACCCGCCCGCCGGCTTTTTTGGCCTCCAGAATCCTCGCCGCTGTCGCCGCAGGCATCTCCACCCATTCAGCGTGCAAACGCTTGGCAGCCACTTGCTCAGGGGTAGGGGAGAGAAACGTCCCCGCGCCCACATGCAAACAAACTTCGGCCACATTCAGGCGGCTCAAAATCTCGGGGGTAAAGTGCAAACCGGCAGTAGGGGCCGCCACACTGCCTTCAGCACCTGTTTTAGCATAAACAGTCTGGTAGCGCGCCCTCACCGCCGCACTGTCGTCGGTATGAATATAAGGGGGCAGGGGGGTCTCTCCCTCTCCCTCTAAAAAGCGAGAAATCTCGCCATCAGGTATCAAAAATTGTACTTCAATCTGGCCATCTTCGTGCTTCGCCATCACGTCCAGAATGGGGGTTTGGCTCTCAATCTGGCAAAGCCTGTCGCCTTCTTTAATGCGTCGTCCAGGGCGCACAAAAGCCAGCCAGCGGGCAGGGCTGCCAAGGTTACGGTGGAGGAGTATTTCAACAGAAACATCGCTCCCGTCAGCTCCCCGCGCAAGGCGCACAAGGTGCAAACGGGCGGGTATCACTTTGCTGGCATTCACCACCACAATATCGTGGGGGCGCACAAGGGTTAAAATATCCTTAAACACCTTGTCCTGCATGCCTCCAGTCTCATCAACAAAAAGCATCTTGGCACTGTCTCTGGGTTCGGCAGCCGCATGGGCAATCCGCTCAGGGGGAAGTGTGTAATGGTAATCGCTGCTAAACATGCCTCACCTCCTAGCATCTAGGCGTCGTTCTCACAAGTCTAGACATCACGCTCATCCTCGCCTATTCTGTAAACATGAGAGCTCCAAACATCGCCCGTTCCCCCCGTAAGTTTCGCAAACGTTACGTTCTTGTTCCTCTGGCCCTTGCTATGCTTGCCTATATTTTCATGCTGGAGTCAGACAAGCTCAAGTCCATCCTGCCCGCCGCAGGGCAAAATGAAGTCGTGTCAGAGGGAGACGCCCTTATCGGCGGCACCTTTACGCTGGTTAACACCAAGGGAGAGCAAGTCACGGAAAAAAACCTTATCGGAGATAAATACACCCTTCTCTTTTTTGGCTTCTCCCATTGCCCGGATGTCTGTCCCGCCATGCTGCAAATGGTGGGGGATATGTATCATAAACTCCCCGCAGACGTATCCTCAAAGCTCACTCCCGTTTTTGTGAGCATCGATCCCTCGCGGGATACGCCGGAAGATCTGGCCGAATATGTCTCCCAGTTTGATGCCGGGATAGAAGCATGGTCAGGTACCGAGGCGCAGATCAAGCAGATCAAAGATGCCTATCTCGTCTACGCCACCAAACGCCTTTATGAGGATGGGAGTGACGGATACG
>PFND01000015.1 GCA_002791805.1 Alphaproteobacteria bacterium CG_4_10_14_0_8_um_filter_53_9
CGCCCTAAAGCAGGCAGATGGCAGCTATCTCACCAACCTCACCATAGATGCGCTCAGCTATTCCCAGTGGCAGGATGATGCCGCCGTCTTTCAGGTGAAGAAACAAAACGCCCCGTTCTGGAAACCCACCCAAAATATCGCCCTCATGGCAGATACGCCTGCCGCCTATGCCCACGCTCCCGCCTCCTGTTGTGCAGGGCACGCGGCGTCACCGCGCCTCACCCTTGCCGCCGCCTATGCCCCGGTGTGGGATGAACAATTCATCACCCTGCACCTCCCGGCAGAAAAACATCCTCATCTGCAAGGCCACCTCATCCGCAAACGCTAAAAAGGCAAGCCTTCCTGCCTCATCAGGGCAAAGGCGCAAAACATACCACCTTATCGTATACGCACAAACAAAACTCCTAGCCATCAAGGTGATTTTTCGCTAGCGTAAGCCCCATGTCAAAACCCAAAAACACACGCCGCATCCCCCGCAAGGGCAAAAGCGGCACCAAAACGAGCAACACGGCAACACATGGCCGCCGCCAAAGGTGGTTTTACGATGTCCGGCAGTACGCACTCGTGCAGGATGAAGAGCAGAACACGCTGCTCCTTCAGCTCCCCAGCACGTACGATGAAGATGCCGCGAACAGTTGGACCCTCCCCGGTGGCAAGCTGGAGCCGTCAGATGAACCCAAGCCAGGTATTCTGCGCGAAATCAAAGAAGAGACGGGCCTTAACGCCACACTTCAAAGCCCGTGCAGCGTCGCCCGGTGGACAACCCGGAACAGTAAAAAACTGGCCATTTTCTATAAAGCCACGGTGGAAGGGGTCAAACCCGCCCCCGTTCTCTCGGCAGAGCATCAACGCTTCGCCTGGGTCACTCCCGCAGAAGTGAAGAATTTTCACTTCCACAGAGAAGATATGGCCACCGTACTGGAAGAAAACCTTTAACAACCTCTAAAACAATCAAACCGCCCTCAGGGCGGTTTTTAAATGTGGAATGAACGTTAGTGGCTGCTGCCATTACGGGTAGAATGCCAGAAAAAGTCCATAAACCGGTCCAACGCAAACAAAGCCCCACTCAGCAAAAAACCTCCCCATACATAAAGGGCGGGGCCATCACCAAGCAAGGTTCCCGCAGCCCCTGCTGCGGCGTAGGGCCAAAGCTTACCAATGCTCAGGCCAAGGCCCAAAATACAGCCCAACTTCACACCGTCCAAAAAGCCACCCGCCACAATCCCAAACAAAAGGCCGCCAATCACATGAGTCGCGGCCCAAAACAAAGGAACCGCCAAAACCGCACCCACCACAATATACGTCATCACAGGAGACATCTCAGGCAAACCGTCCATCATGCCATTAGCACCTGCATAATAACGGTAGGTCAAGGCCATAACGGCCAGCGATACCACAAACTGAAAAATCCACATTGCCATCTTCATGGCTCAAGTGTAGGGCGTAAAAGCCCTGCTCGCAAGGCCAAAAAACATTTAAAAATCAAGATACTTAAAGGTTAAAGGGAAGGATTAGGCGCGCTTGATCAAAGAAAGTTGGCGTCCGTTCCCCTCAAGGGTTTCCGTTTGCACCGCACGGCGGTGAGAGTAAAAAACGCCCTCTTCTTCAAACGTGCAACGGTTCATAGTCTGGATATGAAAATCAAGAACACCTGCCTGTTGCACCTGCCATGCGGCAAGGCCCGCCACATCCAGCATCAGCTTGCCTTCTGTCTCGCTCTCCCGCAAAAACTTTTCAGGGAAGATGTTGGCAAAACTGCCGTCAACTTCATAGTGCTGCTGGCAAATGCAGGGGCCAATCGCCACATGCAAATCGGTGGCATCAAGGCCGTAGGTATCGGTCAGGGTCGCAATCGTTTCTGCCAAAATCTCACTTTCCAAACCCCGCCATCCCGCATGCACAGCGGCCACCGCATCGGGAGAGGAAATCAGCACAGGCACACAATCCGCTGTCTTCACAGCCAGCCACAAGTCGGGCTTGTCCGTGTAAAGAGCATCACATTCCGTATAAAGGCCGCTGGTGTGGGCATACGTAACGCGGTTACTGTGCACCTGAGCCATATGGGCAATAGGGCCAAGGCGCTCGGTGGCACGGCGTATGCTGTCATCTATGCTTACCCAGCCACTCTCCTCCACGGTACCAAAAATATGCTGAGCATGGGGAAGGGTGCGGGCGCTCAAATAGCCACGAGGTGTCGGATGGGTTGCAACCTGAATCATGTCTCAAGGGTACTCACCTCTCCCCCTGTCTGAAAAGAGGGGGGGCTCAACTCAGTGCATGGGGGTGGGGCAGTTCGGCTACGCCTTTGCCCCAAAAAGCATCAGGCATCCCATCGGTCAGCGCTAAAGGCGCCTGGTTCGGGCAAATCTGCGGCAGGTGGCGCAAAAAAGAATCCTTGAGCATAATCAACACCGAGGCTTTTCAAAGCCTTAAGGGCTGTTTCGTGCTCCACCATCTCGGCCACGGTGGCAATATTCTTTTGTTTGGCAACATCGGCAAGGGCTTTAATAAACACTTCATCATCCGTACCAAGCTTCAGGTTTTGGACAAAAGAACCGTCTATTTTAATATAGCTGAGCGGCAAATGACGGATGGTGTTAAAGCTGGAGTAGCCAACCCCGCAGTCATCCAGGGCAAACGAGGCTCCGTATTTTTTCATGGTGTCCATAAAGGCTTTAATGGTCGGCAAATCGCGTAAAATGGCGGTTTCCGTAATTTCAAACACAAGAGCACCTTCAGGCAAGTTGGCGCTTTCCAGCCTTTGTGCCACCGCGTCCATAAACGTGGCATCCTCAAAACTCTTGGGAGACAGGTTAACCGAAAGGTGAACCTTGCGTTTTGTCTGGTGCCAGTACTCAAGCATATCAATCGCCCGCAGGGTTACCAGGCGGTCAATCTTGGGCAACATGCCATATTCTTCGGCCGTCGCCAAAAAGCGGCCCGGCGCAACCAGCTGGCCTTCGCGGTCAACCATACGCACCAGAACCTCATAGAACTCCGGCCAGCTCGCACCTTGTATCGGCTTTTCAACCAGTGGTACAATCGGTTGATAGTGCAATACCATGCGGGCTTGTTCATCGTTCAAGCATTCCGTCACAAACTCCACCCACTCAAGTTTGTTCGGCAACGTGGCATCATCCACTGTTTTGGCATCATACCGAAGCGTCGCACCAGGTAACCGGTCTTTCGCAAGGCGCAGTGCCGAGAGGGAAAAAGTCAGCAAATCATCCGCATTATCAGCATGCTCGGGGTAAAGCGCCGCACCGCCGGTCAGGTTTAAAGGCAAACTGCCCTTTTCAATTTGCATGGGCCTCCCGGCGAGAGAGCTGGTCAGACGCTCCAAACGGGCGTCCAAATCTTCCGCCCTCAAATCACGGAACAAAATGGCAAACTGGTCACCATCAAGGCGGGCCAGCATATCTCCCGTGCGGATATTATCTTTAAGCGCCTGAGCAATGTGGATAAGCAGTTTATCGCCCACCGTATGGCCATGGGTTTGGTTCACAGCGCCAAAACGGTCAACATCCAGCACAAGCAAAGCGCCCGTTCGGCCTTCACGCTTGGCTGCGCGCAAGGTACGCACCAGCTCATCATAAGCGCGGTTGCGGTTAGAAAGTCCGGTCAAGCTGTCATTATGGACAAGGTGATAAAGCTGATCCGTGGCCGATTTCGCCACAGAAACGTCTTTGGCAATCCCTCTAAAGCCAACAAGGTTCCCCTCCGCATCATGCACAGGCACACCACTGACAGACCAGCACACCCGTGTCCCATAAGGGTCAAGCGCCCAATAATCACGTTCATGAAAAGGTCTCGGGTTCCGTATAAGTTCCGCAAAATCATCTTCAATGCGCAATTTTTCTTCGGGCAAAAAGCAACTGGTGATGCTGCTGCCCTTGGTGGCACTCTGGGCAGGCCGCTTGCGGGCAGAGGAGAAGGTTAAAACAAGGTTGCTATCCGTCTCCCAAAGCCAGTCGGCAAATTGGTCGGCCATGTCTCTAAAGCGGTGGTTGGCAAGGTCAAGCAAGCCTTGGAGCTTGGTTTGCTGATAACGCAAATGGTGGGCCGCCACCGTCGCCCCCAGCATATCTTCCAGCAAATGAGACGAGAGCGATGCGGCAGAGACCGCCATAACAATCCCCTGGTCGCGGGCCGCACTCAGCACGGCAGAGCTATCAGAGAGAACCAGAAGTGCCATCTGCGGATGCAGGCTTACCTTGCTTAAAAAGCTCGTGTACTCATCGGTCACATCAGTTACATGAAGAAGAACAAGAAGCGTATCAGGCAGCACTTCGGTCGCCTTAGACAGAATCTCGTCAAAGGAGGTCAAACGCTGCAGCGTATCAGAAGCATAAGGTCCCCCGCCCGCTTTCAGCAGGGTTATAAGTTTATCCGCCATCGTCTCAGAGGCGTATAAAGCTAAAGATAGGTTCATGAAGCTCATGGTCATCATTTATAGTATTGTATACACCTTAAGGCTGACATTGTTATTCTTATTTACTGACACCCTACCCGTACCTCTTCTGAAAAAGCAACAATAACATGACAATCCTTCCCACCCCATGTTACATTCGCGCCGTAAACATCATACATTTAGCAAAGGAGAACTGCCATGTGTGGGTCCATACCATCTCATGGAAAGTCACGTCTACTCCGTGCGGCCCTCTTCCTTATCCAAAAGGGAGAATGTCTTATCTGCGGCGGCAAAATGAACCTCTTCCAAGGTGTTTGGCCAACCAAAACCGCTGGATAGCACGTTCGAGCACGTGATCCCCGCCTCATACAAAAAAGGGCGAAATCACAAAAGAAACCGGGTGCTCTCCCATTCATTCTGTAACGGAGAGAGAGGCCACAAGCCCCTCTCTCCCGCGCAATTGAAGCAGGCAGAAAGAATTCTGGCCGCCGTGCCGGACGTTCTTCAAGCCCTGAGAAAAGAACATCCGAATATCTAAAAAAGGGCCCGCAAGGGCCCTTCCTTTTATTGTCCTTACTTCACAATCACATTAGGTCCCTTGGCCCGCGCTTCTGCCATTTTCTGGTCAATCAGGTAAAGCAGTCCCGCCATATCGGTCGCCGCAGGGTCACTACTTTCAATAATCCCACCGCATAAAGTTACGGCGGTTTTCCCAACAGAAAGATCATACGTTTTATCAACCGCCTTGCGGATACGCTCACCCAAAACCAAAGCGCCCTTGGTGCCTGTTTCAGGGAGAAGAAGGAGAAACGTGCGCTCGCCCGTCCGCCCGGCAGAGTCCGAGTCGCGGATATATTTCCGCACCACACGGGCGCCCTCGGCCACCAAAAGGTTCATATCTTCCTGGGGCAGATGTTTCAGGTCGGGGTTGTTGGTAAAGGGGTCAAGCTCAAGGGCTAAAAGGGCAAAACTGTTGTCATAGCGCTGGGCGCGGTGCAGCTCTTTTTCCAAAAGGTTAAACAAATACCGGCGAGAGAAAAGCTGTGTCACCTCGTCATAAGCCATCAGCTCGCGCAAATATTTAACAGAGCTCTCAAGGGCCTTCCCGCTGCGTTCCAGCGTAATCACAAGGTCGGTAATTTTAGCCATCTCCTCACGAGAGATGGAGATATTGCCGTTTTGGAGCGTCAACCGAACTTTATTCGCCTTTACGCGGTTAATAAATGTTTCCGCTTCTTCCAACGTCGTCTCAATATCACGAATCGTCCGAATATCGTGGAGTACGCCAGGGGCATCTTTCATGCGCAAATTCCTTTAGTTTCAGAGCAAACCAGGGGAATACCCCCTTGTTTTTGTTGCCCCATACTGCCGCGCCTTTTCCTGCAATGCAACATCTTTGTGCAGGTTATGTTGGCACGGCTTGTGCAAGGGTAGGTGCAAAACAAAGGAAAAGATAAACCCCATGCAAGAGCTCGCCGTCCTCGCCGCCAGTGCCATGGCTACGCAAAGGCGTTTTACTGCGGTCGCAGATAATATTGCCAATGCCAATACCGATGGCTACCGCAAGATAGATGTGCAGTTTAAAGAGATCATCTCCCGGCCAAATGGCCACAGCACCGCAAGCTATGTAGAGGATCGGGGTCTGGTAGTAGATTTTTCAGGGGGCAGCCTCCGCCGCACAGGTAACCCGATGGATGTTGCCCTGGGGTCAGAGGGCTTTTTCGCCGTGCAAACGGAAGGTGGCGATATCCGCTACACCCGCCGCGGGGCCTTCGTTGTCAATAGCGAGGGAGAGTTGACAACCCCTCAAGGCCTGCCCGTTTTAGATAATGCCAACGCCCCGATCCAGATCCCCCAAAACAGTGGCGTGCTGGCCATCGCACGAGACGGCACCATCTCCACCCGAGAAGGTCAAATAGCCCAAATTGGTGTCTTCACCTTTAGTAAAGAAGATCAAAACCAACTGTTGAGAGAAGGCGACGGCACCTTCACCGCCACCCAAGGCGGGGCAAACGTGGCAGAAAGCCCCATGATCATGCAAGGCTTTGTAGAAAGCAGCAACGTCAACGCCGTCAAAGAAATGACCGATATGCAAATGGTAAGCAAAGCCTACCAACGCAGCCTCACGCTCATGCGGGGTATCGAGCAAATAGAACAACGCGCCATCCGTACCCTTGGCGAGACACAATAAGTTTAACGTTAAAAGGAGATCCTAACTCATGATGCAAGCTCTCAGAATTGCCGCCACAGGGATGCACGCCCAGCAGCTCAACGTGGATGTGCTCTCTAACAACATCGCCAACTTAAACACCACCGGGTTCAAGCAAAGCAATCCTGCCTTTCAGGATCTGGTGTATAACACCATAAAAGGCGTTGGCGCCATCACAAGCGCCGCCGGCACCATCGCTCCCACAGGCGTGCAAATCGGTTATGGTGTTGGCATTGGCTCGGTCTATAAAATTATGGAGCAAGGAACGCTCAACAACACAGGGAACGATCTGGATATCGCCGTCTCAGGGCGTGGTTTTCTTAAAATCACCATGCCGGATGGCACCACATCCTACACACGGGATGGGTCATTGTCTGTCAATGCCGATGGCGACGTGGTGACAAAAGAAGGCTATTCCATAGATCCCGCCATCAACATTCCCACAGGCGCCACAGATATCACCATCACGGGCACAGGTATTGTCAGCGCCAAAGTAGATAACACCGTCACCGAGCTTGGCACCATCACACTCAGCATGTTTGTGAACGAAGCAGGCCTGGAAAATATCGGAGATAACAAATATCTGGAGACAATCGCCAGCGGCACCCCGGCAGATGTGAATCCGGGAGAGAGCGGTTCAGGCACCATTACCCAAGGGTTCTTGGAGGCCAGCAACGTGGATGCTATCGAGAGCATCACGCGCCTCATCACAGCGCAACGTGCGTACGAGCTTAACTCGCGCGTCATCTCCACAGCCGATGAGATGCTCAGCACCCTCAGCCAAATCAGCTAAGGCTAACTAAGCTAAAACGAAGAGGGCACATGCCCTCTTCTCTCATTTTCGCAACATTGGCACGCCTCATGCATTTATCCTATCGGGAGGCACGTAAGTGCAACGAAGGGGTGATGCCAAAGCGTAAGCAGCGGCACCACCATAATGAGAACAAGAACAATGAAAACCTACACCAAAATCATGAACTGGCTTAACGACGATCAACCGGCCCTCCTGTATCAGATGGAAGAAGGCTATGCGCTTGTCAGCTGGCAGAACATTCAGGCAGGCAAGCAGGAGGAGGCCGCAGGCCGCGTGCGTCTTATGGGCCTTGTCACACTGGGGGCCATCATCATGCCGCTCTTTTGGTTGGTTTAAAGGATTTTAATGAAAAAACACCTCGCCCTACTCACCTTGTGCCCGTTACTGGCCTACGGGGCCGTCATGGTGCCGGTCAGCAATGGCCCTCTCTCTGTGGGGGATAAGCTGACAGATAATGTGAGTATGCAAGAGGTGGAAGACGGCCGTGTCTTCGCCGGCACCATTAAAAACATGGAAGAGCTGGAGGGCATGGTTGCCAAGCGGTCCATCAAGCCGGGCGTACCCATTCTCCGCACCCATATCAAGCAAGATTATCCGGTCAACCGCAACAGTAGTGTTACATTCACCTATCAGCGGGGGGGCATCCAGCTCACAGGCACCGCCACCGCACTCGAGGAGGGCAGTTTAGGAGAAAGCGTAAAAATTCTTAATCCCGATACCCGCACAACCCTCGCCGCCACCGTCACGGGCCCCGCCCAAGTGAAGATTCAATAAAGGAGTACGATGATGACAATTCTCACCCGCACAACCCCCGTTTTGCTCAGCCTTCTGGCGCTTTCCGGCTGTAACGAGGTCATGCGTCCGCAGCTCACCCCCGTGGCAGGCAACCTCACGCCCGGGCATATGGCGCAAGTCAATGTGCCGGTGGTTATTCCAACCCCGCCAGCCCCCGCCCATGGCAGCCTCTGGGTACCCGGCAGCAAACAATTTTTCAGAGATCAACGCGCCCACAGCGTTGGCGATATCGTCACCGTCATCGTGCAAGAAGAAGCCTCCGCCTCCTCCGCCGCCAAAACAGATAACTCGCGCGATAATACTATGAGCGCAGGTGTTCTCAGCCTTCCCTTCATCAAAGGCCAGCTGGAAAGCCGGGGGATCGATCTCACAGGCACAGGCCTTGCGGATATCACCAGCGCAAGGGAATTCAAAGGCGATGGTAAAACAGACCGTTCCGACAGCCTGACCGCAAGCATCGCCGCCGTGGTCACACAACTCCTGCCCAACGGCCTCATGGTCATTCAAGGGCAAAGGGAAGTTCTGGTGAATTACGAAAAGCAAATGCTCATCATCAGCGGTATCGTCCGGCCAGAGGATATCTCTGCCGCCAACACCATCCCCAGCAGCAAAATTGCCGAGGCCCGCATCGCCTACGCCGGCCGTGGCGCGCTGGATGAAGCCCAAACCCCGCAATACGGCACCCGCCTGTTGGATAAGGTCATCCCGTTCTAGACCACCTCATACATCACGCCTAAACAGCAAAAAACCCCGGCACCAAACGGGGTTTTTTGTCATCCTCTCGCGGGAGGCGGCTAAACTAAGCCGCCACCATCTTTGCCATTTCATCGGCGCTCATCAGCTGCCGTTGAGCAAGCCATTCTCCGAGCCTGTCAGGGTGATAACACCTCACCATAACAGGGGCATTCTTCTCCGTTTCATGCCAGTTCATCACCAGCATATCGCCTTTTTCCACAAGGCGCACAGTATCATCGGGCAATGTGACCTTCCAACCCGCCCGCCTCAAGAGAGGCGCCAAGGCCCACCCCGCTGTCCAGACAATGCTCACACGGCCGGGCGAACGAGGAGCCCTCATCAGCTCAGCCGGCTTCAACTTCATATCCTTCACAATATCTGCCAGGGCAAAATTAATCGCCCAAGAAAGAAGAAAGGAAGGAACAATCGTTTCGTCCCTCGATGTCCTCAGGTTGTATCGCATAAGGCAAACCTCCATGTGCGAAAAAAATAAAAAGGGGCAGAACCCCACGGTTGCCCCTAAATAGACCCCTCTTCCAAAAAAATCAACCCTCGTCGTCCCCGTCCTCGTCGTCATCTCCCACCTCAGGCTGATAAACGAGCGGCACAGGCGTCGTAATACCTTCGGGCTGCTCGGTAAAAATATGCACCTGCACAGCGCTGCCATCACGGTCAACAATCTGCATGGTGTCGGTGCTCCAGCGGCCGTAAGGGTCATCCATAAGGTTATTCAGCAGGTGTTCCGGCCCGCGTGTCGCCACATAAAAATCATCGCCCAAATCATTCACATAATCGTCATGGGCCTTGTCCAAAAGCAGCATGGCGGTGGTCAGCAGTTCCAGCTCGTTCACCTCGTCACCATCCGCCACATCATCCATGTCAAACGCACCGGATATCTCTTGCCATTCCGCCATCCAGTCGTCATCCACGGGCAGGTCAAAGGTCAGGCCATCGCCGCTTTCCTGGGTCAACGTGGCAGCTTCGGCAAGGGCGCGCTCGGGGTGCCAGCCGCTCAGGGTGTTCAGTTCTCCCAGTTGATAATGCGGCATCATTTCCTCACCCGCGGCATCACGGTGCTGCACCACCACAAGGCGGCACTGGTAGTGCCGCACCGCCATAAGCCAGCGCAAATGGTGGAAGGCATGCTCCACCGCTTCGCCCACAGCTTTGGCCAGCGTCAGATCATCCGCCGTATCCCAATCAGCAAGACAATATGTCAAAACCTCTGCGGGTAGAAAAACCTCTTTTGTCTGCACTTTAATTAAATCGCCTCTTCACACCGCAAGCATACACCCTGCGCCCCCAGGCTGTCATAGTACAGCCAACAACGTGGGCACTTTTCGCCCTCATGCTTGGCCACACTTAGGTTTTCGCCTGCCTCCACTTTGCTCACCCCCAGCAAAACCCGCGCCAGCGCGGTGTCAGATGCCCCCACAGGAGCCCTCACCACCGCCTCGGCATTGCTCCCAAGGTTGCCTTCGGTACGCATGGCTTCCAGCGCCACATTCACCTCACCGCGCAAGGCCAGCAAGGCATCCCACCGTACCGCAAAGGTGTCGTCACGGCGCCATTCAGAGGCCACAGGGGCAAAGGTTTGCAGGTGAACACTCTGCACAGCCGCCTCGTCCTCACCCAAAATTTCGGTCGCATAGCGGTGCCAGGCTTCTTCGGTCGTAAAGCACAAAATGGGGGCAAGGTGGGTCAGCAGCGCACGCAGAACATGGTCAAGCACGGTCTGCACCGCCAGCCGTTCGGCATCATCCATGCGGTTGCAGTAAAGCACATCTTTCCGCGCCTCAAAGTACAGGTTAGAGAGCACGGTCTCCACAAACATATAAAGCTTGCGTGTTCCTTTATGGAAGGCAAACGCCTCATAATCCGCCTGCACCTCGCCGCACACCTCGGCCAGCTTGTGCAGAACATACTGCTCCAGCTCGGGCATGGCGTCATAGGCCACGGCCTTGTCCGCCGCATAGCCGTTAAGGTTGCCCAAAAGCCAGCGGAACACGTTGCGATATTTACGGTAAGCCTCGCTCGTCCCCTTCATCACTTCGTCAGAATATCGGATGTCTTCCGAATAGTCCGAGCTCGCCACCCAAAGGCGGATAATATCCATACCGTAAGTGTCCAAAAGCGTCCGTGGCTCCACACCGTTGCCAAGGCTTTTGCTAAATTTGCGTCCTTGTCCGTCCACCACAAACCCGCTGGTCACCACACTTTCGTAGGGCGCATCGCCGCGCAGGGCCACACTGGTGAGCAAACTGCTATGGAACCACCCGCGGTGCTGGTCACTTCCCTCTTGGTAAAGGTCGGCCACGCGTTTGCCGTCACCGTGGCGGTCAAAACGCTTGCCATCCGTGCTGTCGGCCTCAAGCACATGCTTCCACGTGGTGCCGCTGTCAAACCACACATCCAGAATATCGGTGATAAACTCGTAATCATCCACACTCGCACCGTTCGCCGCAAGCCACCCGTCGGGGAAGAGCTCGGCCGCACGGCCACTCTCTAAACGACCATCCCACGCATCAATACCCTCGCGCATCATCAGGGCCACAACGTGGTCCCACACGGCTTTGTCGGCCACAATTTCGCCCGTCTCTTTGTGCAGCATCAGGGCAACGGGAACCCCCCACGCCCGCTGGCGGCTAATGCACCAGTCAGGACGCTTCTCAATCATGCTCCCAATGCGGTTGGCGCCATAACCAGGCACCCAGTTCACACCGCGCACACCGTCACGGCCATAAATGCGGTCAAGGCTGGCCTCACGCAACGTCTTGCCCTCAAGGCACTCCATCTTTTTATCCAGCGCCACAAACCATTGTTCGGTGGTCCTAAAAATCAGCTTTTCCTTGCTCCGCCAGCTCACAGGGTAGCTGTGCGTCATTTTCTCCGCCTTCAAAAGTTTTGGCCCAAGCGCGTCCAGCAAATCGGCTTCGCACTTCCAAATCAGCTTGCCCGCCAGCTTCCCGCGTAACGGGCTGTCCTCGGCCAAGTCATCTTCCACCCAGTCTTCATAACACCCCGCCCCATCCACAGGGCAGCGCAAATCCAACTTTTCCCGAACCCCCAACCAGTAGTCGTCCGCCCCATGGGCAGGCGCCGTATGAACAAGCCCCGTCCCGCCATCCACGGTCACATGGTCACCATGGTAAACCTTGCCCGTCACTCCCGCATAAAGCGGATGCTCATACTCCCAACCCAACATTACCTTACCTTGCACCACTTCACCCATAGCTGCAAAATCATCAAACATATGCGCTAGCACATCATATAAATCAAAAGCCACCCAGCATATTTTGCCATTGATTTTACAATTCACATAATTTTTCGTCTCGTCTATCGCCACAGCCCGATTAGCCGGCAAAGTCCAAGGCGTCGTCGTCCAAATCACAAGGTGTTCATTCTCGCGTCCTACAATCGGCAGAGCCACATAAATCGCGGTCGATGTCTTATCCGCATACTCAACCTCGGCCTCGGCAAGCGCGGTTTCTTCCGCCCAGCTCCAAAGGGTGGAGCGCAGCGCTTTATACACAAATCCTTTTTGCACCAGCTCACCCAGCGCCCCCACAATACCGGCCTCGTTGGCAGGCGCCATGGTGCGGTAAACATTGTCCCAGTCGCCAAGGGCACCAAAACGCTGCCATTCACCCTTTTGCACATCAATCCAGCTCTGGGCATAGGCGCGGCATTTCGCCCGCAGTTCCGTGCGAGAGATATCGTTTTTCGTCTGTCCGCCCGCCCGCAGTTCCTGCTCAATCTTCCACTCAATCGGCAGGCCATGACAATCCCAGCCGGGGGCGTAGGGGCTGTCAAAACCGGCGGCAAACTTGCTGCGCACCACAAGGTCTTTCAGCACATAGGTCAGCACGTGCCCCATATGGAAGTGCCCGTTGGCGTAAGGAGGGCCTAAGTGGACAATATATTTATCAGCCCCCGCGCGCGCCGCCCGCATCTGGCCGTAAAGGTCATCCGCCAGCCATTTCTCAACCCATTTGGGCTCATTGACGGCAAGGCCGGCCCTCATGGGGAAGCCCGTCACAGGCAGGTTCATGGGGAATTTCGGGGCGGCTTTTGCAGCCTTGGGTGCAGTGTCTGATGTCATGAAAGCAAACCTACATAAAAACCTTGCTAATCACAAGCAATCCATACAAAATAACCTATCAGAAACGCCAAGCCCCCTAAGGAGGCCCCGCATGATGGACCATCAACCCGTTTCCCAAACACACCCCAACGCCTTTGATGCCGAGCTGGCGGATGAAGAAGCAGAAGCTGCCGATATCAAAGCACTCATGGCCAAGGGAACAAGAGCAATGGCCAGCAGTAAAGCCCATCAACTCGATGCGGATTTGACCAAGCTGGAACAAGCTATCTTCGGTGAAGATGAAAAAGAAGCCGCTGCCGCCAAAGCAGAGCTTTACACTCTCGCCCAACATGAGCCGGAAGCCCAAATCCTCCTCGCCACTCTCAGCGCCAAAGGCATCACGTTCGATTAGCCTCCCGAGGCCACCTGCCCCCCCGCAAGGGGGCCTTTTTTCTTGCAACACAAAACTTTCTCCGTATGCTCGCGGCATGCGCCACAGCCCCAACCTTTCTGCTCTCCGTACCGCCGCCGTCGGCATGGTGGTGGTCAGCCATTTGCCTTTCTTGCCCCAGCACAGCCCGGTCTATCACACGCAAGCCCTTGGCTATTTAGGGGTGATGATTTTCTTCGTGCTCACCAGCCTCGTGCTACTGCAAAGCCTTCACCGCCAGCATCAAAAAAGTGGCTTTCCCCTCTCCACAATCACCTTCATGGTGCAACGCGCTTTTCGTATTTATCCGCTCAGCCTGGCAGCCGTATCTGTCATGGCGTTGTTTGCCTGTGCGTCGGGGTCGCCTGTGCCGCTCGGCACGCTGCTGGCCAACCTCACACTCACTCAAAACATCACAGGAGCCCCCTCACTCCCCCCC
>PFND01000033.1 GCA_002791805.1 Alphaproteobacteria bacterium CG_4_10_14_0_8_um_filter_53_9
TTGCGGCACAGGCCGTGCGGCCAAAACGCGTTTTTCCTCATTCACATCACGCATCGCCTTAAGGGTATAAGGGGTTTTTCTGGCATAATCGGTCAGGGCCACACCTTGTTCTTCATACCCGCTCACCACAGGGGCTGCCTGCTGGGTACAGCTTGCAAGGGCAAGGCTGCTTACTGCTGCCATCCATATCCATGTTGTGCGCATGCGTATCATCTCCCGTTATTAACTCACCATTATCAAATATTTAACAAAAACAAATGTCACCAGAAGCGCCAGGCTCGCCACCATCGTCATCGCAAAAAAGTTGCGCTCCAGCCATTCCTGTTGTCTCGCCCCTCCCCGCCATAAAATCCAGGCAATAAAACCATAGCGGGCCGCGCGGGCAATCAAGCACGCCATAACCACTTGGGCAGGGTCTGCGCCCAAAACACCGCTTCCAATCGTCACCACACTCAAGGGGAGCGGAGAAAACGCCGTACTCAACACCACCACAGCGTCAAAATCAGCATAAAACGTCTGCACACCCTGCCATGCCGTAAGCCACCCAAGGGCCGAAAGCCCCGGCGTCATGAGAACATTAAGAAGCGCGCCCAAAATAAAGCCGCCAATCGCCCCACACACCGCACCCGCGGTCGCAATCAACGCAAGGCGGGCCGTTTTTTCAGGAGAGAGAATCAAAAGTGGAATCAACAACATTTCAATACCCACAGGCAAAAATGCCGCTTCAAAGGCCGCCAGCAAAAACAAATAGCTCTCCGCACGTGGAGAATGCACGAAGAGGGAGGGTTTAAAAGATGCCAGCATGATGCATCCAATCTACGCTCCTCCCCCTAAAAAAACCAGTCAAATCCTTACAAAATCTATAAGCTCTGCACACCCCCTGTCACCCCCAAAGCACAATCATTTAAAAGTTGCATACTCTTTATACATGCGTTACCCACAAGCAACTGAACTTTTCTCACCAGCCTATCTCAAGGAGATACACATGGACATCCTTCCCCCGCTTCTGGCGTCATCGCCCGTCATTTTCCTGCTCTGCCTTGTGGCGGTCTATATGACCCACCTGGAAGCCCGTAACGGCGCTATTTTCCGAGCCTTCCTCTTCGCAGCCCTCGCGCTGGCAGCCCTATTCTACATGCTCAACGGAGGAGAGCTCAAACTGCCTCCCCTCCCTTAACATCTTCAACTTGTCACCAAAAAAAGGCCGCCCTCTTTCGGGCGGCCTTCAGCGTTTAACTCGCCCCCAGCAACGGCACAAAATCCACCAACCCCAACACCTCTTCGTCAAATCCTGCCTCGGTCCGCACAATCCGCAACAGTTTTTGGCGCTGGCCTTGGGCCCCCACAGGTATCACCATACGCCCGCCTACCACCAACTGCTCACGCAAACTCGCAGGCACATCCAACCCTGCCGCCGTCACAATAATCCCGTCAAAAGGCGCTTGTTCAGGCCATCCCAAACGGCCGTCGCCCACCTTGGTCACCACATTGTGCAGGCCCATCCCCCGCAAACGCTCTTCCGCGCCCTTGGCAAGTCCCGCAATCCGCTCAACCGAGAAAACACGCTTCGCACACTTCGCCAAAACCGCGCACTGGTAGCCGCACCCCGTCCCCACTTCCAGAACTTTTTCAGTCCCCGTAAGGCTCAGCGCCTGCGTCATCGCGCCCACCACACTCGGGGCCGAGATCGTCTGTTCAAACCCAATCGGCAATGTCTTGTCCATATAGGCTTCATTTTTTAACGCAGGAGAAACAAAAATCTCACGCGGCACCGCCTCCATCGCCGCCAGAACCCGTGCATCGTCAACTCCCACAGCCTTCACAGCCACCATCATACGGGCCAATCGGTAAGGGTCGGGTTTAATATGCCTGTATTGCATAAAGATACGATGATAAATATTTGTTATTTAATAACATCAGCGCCAAAGTAAGGCACCAAAGCCGCAGGAATACGTACCTGACCATCTGCAGTCTGGTGGTTCTCAACCAGCGCAATAATAGCCCGCGCCATACTCAGGGCCGTGCCGTTCAAGGTCGCGGCAAAGCGGGGTTTTTCGCCCGCCGCCTCTCTCATGCGTATCCCCAAACGCCGTGCCTGAAAGTCGGTACAGTTAGAGGTACTCGTCACCTCACCCCAGCTTCCGCCATTGCGGCCGGGCATCCACGCTTCAAGGTCAAATTTACGGTAGGCGGCAGCTCCCAAATCTCCTGCAGCAATCTCCAAAACGCGGTAGGGAATACCAAGGTCATCGAACATTTTCTGCTCCACATCCCGCAGCTCAAAATGCACTTTTTCTGCATCTTCAGGGGCACAAATCACTACCATCTCCACTTTAGAAAACTGGTGAACACGGTAAATGCCGCGCGTCAGGCTCCCGTGCGCCCGCTCACTCCTAAAGCAGTGAGAAAGCCCCGCCATCTTAAGCGGCAAGGCCGAGGCTTCTAAAATCTCGTCACGGTAGCGGCCCACAAGGGTAATTTCGCTGGTCGCAATCAGGCTCAAATCGTGGCCATCCAGCTGGTAGGTATTGCTTTCGTTCCCGCGGGGCACAAATCCGGCACCCACCATCACATCATCGCGCACCAGGTCAGGGGTCAGCACAGGCGTATAGCCCGCCGCCACCAAACGGTCCATGGCAAACCGGGTGAGCGCAAGCTCCAGCATGGCTCCCGCCCCCGTCAGATAATAAAAGCCGCTGCCACTCACCTTGGCGGCACGCTCAAGGTCAACCATGTTCAGCTTTTCCATCAGGGTAATGTGGTCTTTGGGCTCAAATCCCTCACCGGAAAAATCGCGTATGGTCGTGGCGCCACGGGCAATATCCACGCTTTCTTCTTCGCCACCGGAAGGGCTGGCCGCATCCGTCATGTTGGGTATGGAGAGATAAATATCGTTAAGCTCGGCTTCAATCGGGGCTATTTTGGCATTCAGCTCGGTTTCTTTGTCTTTAAGGGCGCGGCCTTGCTCGCGCTTGTCGTCAACAGACACCTCACGGTTCTTGGCAAGAGCATTCCCCTCGGCCCGCACCGCTTCAATTTCTTGTTGTACAGCCCTGCGTTCACCCTCAAGCACCACAAAGCGGTCTACGTTCACATCCATCAAACGCGCAGCCACATTGGCCTTCACTGCGTCCACATTGTCTAAAATATATTTTCTATCTAACATGCGGCTACCTTAGCAAAATCCCCTGATATCACAAGTCCCCTGCCCTCTTTTCGGCCAGAGAAAGCACTCAAACGCTAAGCTCGTCTTCCTAAAAACAAACAAATCTCCCACCAAAGCAAAACAGGCACCGCCAATAACAACATAGAGAGAGGATCAGGCGGCGTCACAAACGCCGCCACCACAAGCACACAAAGCACCACCCACTTGCGTCCGCGCTGCAAAGTTGCCACGCGCACAAATCCTGCCTGCACAAGCATAAGCGCCACAAGCGGCGCATGAAGAAGAAGCACGGCCCCCACCCCCATGCCTAACACAAGGCCCAGGTAATCCGCCAATCGCGGCATCACCGTAAGGCCTTTATGGCCAAACCCCAGTAAAAACACAGCAGCAGAGGGCGCCAGAAAAGCCCACGCCATCGCCGCGCCCACCAGGCTGATAAGGGGTGCTACCACCACCACACGGCGTGCCACACGCCGCTCGGCCGCATAAAGGCCGGGGGCCATAAAACGATAAATCTCAAACAACGCATAAGGCGCCGCCACCGCCACCGCCACACCCAAAACAAGCTTGATATCCAGCACAAACACTTCAGAGAATCCTACCGCCAACCACGCAATCTCAGGCGTTCCAAACCACGTCAGGGGCAAGCGGAGCATATCCACAAGCACGCCCCGCACAGGCCACAACAACCCCGCGCTCATCACCCAAACCCCCATCACCCGCAGCAAAAGCCCGCGTAAAGCCCCCGCTTCACTCATCATCCCGCTTTCGGTTTTCGTTAAAGCCGCGCATCATGCCGTCCCAGTTCATACGGGCCGTCGCCCATATCATGCCCAACTTGCGAGCCACAGCGGGGATCTCCTCAGGACGCACAAAAACCAAGGCCACCGCGGCAATCACAACAATCTCGCCCAGCCCAAGGTTGAACATGACGGTCTTATTTTTTAGATTTTTTACGAGGCTTCGCAGGCTTTTTAGGGGCCTCCGCCTCATTCATGCCGTCTTTAAAGGCGCGCACGCCTTTGCCCATTTCTTCCAAAACGGCGCCAATCTTCCCGCGCCCAAAAAGCACAAGCACCACAAGGGCAATAACGGCAATCTCCACCCATCCAAGTCGTCCAAACATAGTTAAAATACTTCCTTACTCGGTTGAACATAAATCACATCCCCTGTCTCCATGGCCGGGGCAGCATCGGCCGAAGCACGATAAAACAAATCGCGCCACGCAATGCGGCCACTCACAAGGTAGTAAGCAAGGCCCACATATTCGTACCACACGTCCGTCACGTCAGAGAACACTTTCGCCCGCGGCACCAAAGCCGAAAAACCCTTGGAGTCAGGCAAGCTCAAACTCGGCGCAGGCACCGCATCAATACCGCGCGCGCGGTAGGCCGCAAGGGCGCGCAACATATGAATATCCCGTGTCACCAGCAACACCGTATCCGCATTGCGTTTCATTAAAACAGGGGCCAGTTGAAGGGCACTTTCGTAAGTATCGGTGCTCACTTCTTCAAGCTCGGTAGGGGTCAGTTCACTGCGGTGACGCGCAAAAAAGTCCGCCACCACACGGGCCTCGCTCGGGGCCTCCACACCGGCCGTGTGGCCGCCACTCACAATTACAGGTATGCGCAAGCCCATCATGCGCTGCAATTCGTAGCCCACGGCAAGGCGTTGATAGCTCTCCTGCATGGGCATCCACCCAAGGCCGCCGCTGGGGTACATCCCCCCGGTGAGAACAAGAATCGCATCTACATCAGAAGGCGCGCGGGGGGAAGGCCCGTCAATCCCTGCCAGTAAAGGACGCGAAAGAAGAGAAAGAAACGCCGGCGTACCATTAATATAAAGAAGAAGAAAAGCCGCCACAAAAAAGCCCATAAACCCCTTAACACGGCGCTGGTCTTGCCATGCCTTCCAAAGCCCGGCCGCCACCAACACCATGGCAAGGCCAAGGGGCATCATCAGGGCGAGCACAGCTGCTTTCATAAAACTATGCTTACCACTCAGGGGGCAGCCTCACAAGGGGCTGTCACACCCCTTGCCCAATCCTCATACATTTTATGCCTATAAGCCTTGACACCCCTCTCTCATCGGCCTAAACCCCCACCGCCTTAATGTAAGGAATGGTCTCCCCATTAAGGCTTTATTTAAAGATTCATTAAAGAGAACATAGAAAAAACCAGGCCTCATGATCACCCCTTTCGCTCTAGCTATCGGTACGTTCCTTATCACCTACGCCCTCATCTTAACCGAGAGAATCAACCGTGCCCTCCTCGCCCTCGCCGGTGCAGGTATCCTTATTTTAGGGGATGTCCTCAGCCAGGAAGAAGCTATTCACGCCATAGATTTTAACACGTTAGGCCTCCTTCTGGGGATGATGGTCATCGTCACCATCACCAAGGAAACAGGGCTGTTTCAGTATCTCGCCCTCCACGCCGCCCAAAAAGTCAAAGGCAAACCCATGGGCCTCATGCTTATGATGGCACTGGTCACCGCCGTCTGTTCTGCCCTGCTGGATAACGTCACCACCGTGCTCCTCGTCACGCCGGTCATTCTTAGTTTAACAGACAAGCTGAAAGTCAGCCCCTGGCCCTTTTTGGTCAGCACAATTTTCGCCAGCAACATCGGCGGTACCGCCACGCTGGTGGGAGATCCCCCCAACATCATGATCGGTTCCGCCGTCGGCCTGTCATTTAACGATTTTCTGGTTCATCTGGCCCCTCTCTCTGTTGTCGTCATGCTGGCAACCTTTGTACCCATGGCTTTTATCTGGCGTAAGCAGCTCGTCACGACAGACGCCCTCCGCGCCAGCATCATGAAAGAAAAACCACGCAAAAGCCTCACCAACCGCACCCTGCTTATCAACTGCCTTCTCACCCTGCTTGTGGTGCTCATAGGCTTTCTCACCCACGGTATAACAGGTCTGGAGCCCGCCTCTGTCGCCCTCGCCGGCGCCGTGCTCCTGCTTTTGCTGGAGACATATAACCACGATAGCGAAAAGCAGCACCACAAAGTGCAAACCGCCGTGGCCGAGGCCGAGTGGGTCACCCTCCTCTTCTTCGTGGGTCTGTTCGTGCTGGTGCACGGGCTGGTTAAAGTTGGCGCCATCAGCATGATGGCGGAGTACATGATCTCTCTCACACATGGAGATATGAAACTCACCGCCACCTATCTCCTGTGGGGCAGCGCCGTCTTCAGCGCCATTGTAGATAATATCCCTTACGTCGCCACCATGATTCCCCTCCTGCAAGAGATGGCACCCAGCTTCGGCGGAAAAGAGGCCATGATGCCGCTCTGGTGGTCACTCGCCGCAGGGGCCTGTCTGGGGGGCAACGGCTCGCTCATCGGGGCCAGCGCCAACCTCGTGGTGGCAGGCCTTGCGGCCAAACAAGGAGTTCACATCAAGTTCGGCAAGTTCCTGCTGGTGGCCTTCCCCTTCATGCTCCTCAGCATCGCCATCACCCACGTCTACATCATGGTCCGCTATTTCTAAAAAATAGCTGGCTCATATAAAAAAGGCTGGAACATCTCCAGCCTTTTTTTGTGTATAAACCCTTAAACCTTAAACCGCATCCCCCGCACGGCCGCTGCCGCCTCGCTATCAAAATAACTCCCCGCCATGCCTTTTTTAATCAGGCTGAAGGAACAGCACACCAAGTCGCATCCCGCCTCCAAACTCCCGCGCACACGGCTCGCATAATCACCGCCAAGGGCCTCCATGCCCATGTCATCGGCCACAATCTTGCCTTTCGCAAAATTCATCTCGTCGCGCATCCATGTGAGGAAATCAGCATTCATCGTCACAGGAAGCTCACCAAAAATCCCGCCCATGAAATCAGGGTAGGCAATATGGGCCGTCATCACAAAGCCCGCCTTGGTTGCCAAAGTCTTAAAGGGCTTAAAGTCCAGCGCCATCTCTTCATCCGTCCCGCGCACCACAGGCAGGCCGTGGTGGCTGTCCACAGTGGCCCGCCCGTGTCCGGGGACATGTTTCAAGCAGCCTTCCACTTTGGCGTGTTTAAGGCCGTCCAAAAAGTCGGATGCCACACGCACAATCTCGCCAACATCCTCACTAATGGCGCGGTCGCCAATAATGGCGTGCGCCCCCGGCACCCGCCTGTCCACACACGGGGCAAAAACCCAATCAAAGCCGTATTTGGCAACACTTTCGCCAATCTGATACCCCCATTCAAACCCCGCCATGGTAGCACCACCTGCCCACCTCGCGCCCACCTCGGCGGCACTGGGCAAAGGCCCGTCAAACGTCAGGCGCTGCACACGGCCTCCCTCTTGGTCAACAACTAAACGCACGTCAGGCACCGCAGTCTTAATCTCACCCACCAAATCTAAAAGCTGAGACGGCTCGGCAATATTCCGGGCAAACAAAACCACTGCATAAGGCCGCACATCAGCCAGCCAAACCCGTTCGACAGGCGTAAGCTTAAGCCCTTCAACCCCTACAATAAGCGGAGAAAAGGGCGTGCTCACATCAAAACCTTATTTCGCCACAGGGAAACACGCCTGCGGTTTCACTTTGGCACACACAGCCGCCGCCGCATCGCGGTCCGCCACGCCAATAAATTGAATGCGGTAACTGGTCGATCCCTTAACCTCGGCCGCCTGAACCCGCCCGGAAAGAGGCTTGAGCACAGCATACTGGTTCGCAAGTTTCTTGAGTGCCGCCTCGGCATCGGCTTTTACACGCACACTCCCCAGTTGAACACCATACGCGCCGGAAGGCGCCTCTTTAGCCACGTCAGGCTCGGCCTTCGCAACAACAGGCGCCTCTTGTTTTACCTCAACGGGGGCCGCCACCTTAGGCGTCTCCACAACAGCGGCAATCTCAATTTTCTCTTCAGGCTCAGGGGCAGCCTCCAGCTCTTCAACTGCGGCCATATCTTCAGGCTCATCAGCAGCCATATCAGGCGCTGCAGCGGCCACGGGCGTCACGGCCCCCTCATCAAGCAAATCAAAAACCAGCTTGTCCTGGTCGGGGATCATCATCCCCCCCGGCTGGTCAGGGTGCCGCTTCACAGGCTCATCAAGCGCCAAAATCAACGGCGGCTCAACCTGAGCAGAGCGGATCACATCCTTCATCAGCATCACATAAATAAGCAGAGCAATAAAAGCCGCACCCACAAGGGCCGCCAGAGAAAGTTTAAACCATTTGTGCATCATGGCGTCTAGTATACCCCCTCCTCCCCGCACAACTCAACAAAAATCCTTGGCTTTCCCCCAAATCCCCCACCCCCCTATGGCCCATCCAGCACACCCCGTCATGCCCACTTTCTGCTTTCCTAATCCCTAAATGCCCCCACATAAGCATTTCTCTCAAAATCCCAAGCGCTCCCAAAATCCATACAACGGTCAGCTTCAATCACGTACATATAAATGGGTGATGGCAGCAGCAAAGCCGCATGCCAAACGACAGCACCAAAAATAAAAATAAGCAAATTTGCTCTACGGAAGCAAAACAACACTTCACCAAGAGACCAGACAAGCCCAAACCCCAAAATCAACCATATAAAGAGAAGGGCATGAAAATCGATCACCAAAGAAACCAAACCAAAGAAACTAAAGAAAGAAACATAGATAAAGAGAAAAAGAAGCAGGCCCATACCCACGCAAAACCCCACCGCCTTCAAAGACCCTCTCATCACCCAAGCCATCCATCGCAAAACATCATGCATAGGGCATGCTAATCTATTTCATCCATCTTGGCTTAAAAAATTCAATTAATGGCCGAATATCTTCCTCTGGATAAGCTACTCCAAGCTTCCGTCCAAACTCATTCGCCTGTTGATCTAGACGAACATCCTGTAGACTTGCCTCTAATGATATTTTTTTACATATAAATTTGTATAAGCATCTATTTGTTCTCTCATATCACTCATAAATTTCGCTGTTTCTTCACCAATTTTACCCAATTGCGCAGCTTCAGCATTTGCTTTTGCATGAAAATATTTATCGACACCAATCATATTCATATGACGCATACGCGCATAATTTTCAGCCAAAAGGGCGAGAGCACTTAAATATTCTTTATAATCTTTCAAAAGAGCTTGAACAACCTTCCATAGTTGTAACCAATGTTTTGCAGATAACCAAGATTTTAACTCTCCAATCTCACGCGCAACAGAAGTTTTAACTTTCTCAAAGTCACTATATGTATCAATGTACTCTTTAGCATTCGTCTCAAAAGCCCGAATAGAACACTTGCAGTTCGGATGAACAGGTAAATCAGGAACATCCTCAAGCTTTATGAAAATTTTCTGCTCCCAGCGCGTGCACGCATAACAAGAATCAGAACTTTTCGTGTTCCATTGATAATGAATCGTCATTTTACTTTCTCCTTTTGTTACACAAAAAAACGGCCATACACGGCCGCATTATCTCCATAAAAAAAAGCCCCCGAACAGAGGCTTCTTTTCTCCCTATATCCCCAGCACCAAACTCCCAACTTGCAACTCACAACTGATAAGCTACATCCGCTCGGGTGCTGCCACGCCGCACGTATCCAACAAATCGGCGAGCACATAACGCGCCCGGGCCGCCAGCTCCAAACGGGCTCGTGTTCCCTCCAGGTCATCTTTGTCCAGCATCCGCACATCGGCATACCAGCGGTGCACAGCGGCCGCCACCTCACGGGCATAGGTTACAAGGCGGTGCGGCTCCAAAAGTCGGACAGATTGTTCAAACACCTGAGGGTACATCATCAGGGTTTTGGCAACATCCAAACCGGCCTCTCCCACCAGCGGAAGCATGTCTAGATCGGCCCCCCCCGCAGCCCCCCCGCCTCGTACCTCAGAAGCTCCGTCTCTGACCTCGCCCCCCTCATTAAACTCTCCGCGCCTTACCCCTAGGTCCTCCGCCGCCAATCGCTCCAAACTGGCCAGTCTCGCATGGGCATATTGAACATAAAAAACAGGGTTTTCCATAGTCTTTTCAATAGCTTTTGCCACATCAAAGGTCAGCGGCGTGGTGGGTTTTACGGTCAGCATCATAAACCGGAAAACATCCTTTCCAACCTCATCAAGCACTTGTTTTAAAAGGACAAAATTGCCGGCCCGCTTGCTCATCCGTACAGGTTCGCCATTGCGCAAAACCTTCACCATTTCATACGCAACTGGTTGATATATATCGTCTTTTCCCGTCAAAACACTCAGGGCTTTTGCAAGAGGTGTAAAGCTTCCCGCCTGGTCCGCGCCAATCACCGTCACCATTTTCCTGAATCCTCTCAAGTACTTATCGTAATGATACCCAATATCTTGGCCAAAATATGTCGGTTCACCATTCCGCTTGTAAACCGGCTGGTCTTCCCCCAGCCCGCACGCTGTCGCCTTAAAAAGAGTAAGTTTTACAGGCACATAGTCGGTCATCTCTTTACCCTTGGGTGGCGGCAAAACACCCTCATAAATGTAACCTTTCTCCCGCAAAATCGCCACCGCCCGCGCCATAATGTCGCTCTCACGGTGCATGTCTAACTCACTGAAAAACCTATCAAATTTAACACCCATCACTGCTAAATCAGCCCGGATCAAGTCCATACACGCCTCAACGGCAAAGCCGCGCAAACCATCCAAAAGAACCTCTGAATCGCTCACATTCAACCACTTATCGCCGTCTTTTTCTTTTAAATTCTTTGCAATATCAATAAGATAATCACCAGGATATCCATCCGCAGGCACCTCAATATCCTTGCCAAACAGCTGGAGATAGCGGGCATGAAGAGAATTCACCAAAACACGTATCTGCCCCCCCGCATCATTCACCAAGTATTCTCGGTGGACAAAATGTCCTGCCTTTTCAAGCATTTTCGCAATCGCATCACCAAAAGCCGCATTACGCCCATGCCCCACATGAATAGGCCCCGTCGGGTTGATACTCACATATTCAACAATAGTCTTAGTCCCCTTCCCCACCTCAGCTCCCTCTAAATAGGGCTCTACACTGTCTTGAACGCTCAGAACATCATCAAATACAGATTTGTTTTTTAAAGAAATATTTACAAATCCAGGTCCGGCAACACTGGCTTTTTCAACAGCATCCCAAGCCTCAAAAATAGAGACCAACTCTTCTGCTAAAATACGCGGAGGCTTACCAACCACCTTCGTCAGCACCATAGCTGCATTTGTCGCCAGATCACCATGAGTCTTATCCTTAGGCTGCTCCAAAACAACGTTCTGAAGAATTTGTGTTTCTACACTCTCCATCCCCAAAAGGCTTTGAAAAAGCTTTTCTCTTAACTCAGTATATAAGCTCATAAGGATCTATCTTTTCTTTCAAATCGTCAAGCTATTCAGATGCAACCGCATAGGGGCCGGCAAGCAATGTATTAAGTGCATCTATCTGTTCCCGCGCCGCAGCCAAGCGCTCCTTATTAAGCGCCAAAACGTCATCAGGCGCCTTAGAGCAAAAGGCCTCATTCGCCAGCAATGCATTTATTTTTTCAGTTTCCTGAATATGTTTAGCGCGCTCTTTCTCTAAACGTGATCGTTCAGCCGCCACATCAATCAGGCCTTCTAAAGGCAAAATCATTTCTTGCCCTAACACAACCGCGACGGCCTCACCTGCCTGTGCAGGCCGGTTGACAATTTCAGGCCCTGTCACGCTTGCAAGATGACGAATTTGTTCCCACCCTGCCTCACTTAACAAATCTTTTGTTTCTTCTTTGCAGAGCAAAGAAAGGGATGCTCTTGGAGAAATACGGTGCAACGTCCGCGCTTGCCTGATTGCACTTACAACATCTACGATACGTCCCACGTCCGCCTGGGCATCTTCCCAAACAGGCCACAAGGCTGTACGGGGCCAACTTTGCAACATAAGAAATGCCTCATCTTCCAAAGTCAAACGCCGCCATAAATCCTCTGTAATGTAAGGCATAAAGGGGTGGAGGATACGAAGAAGCTGATCAAAGCCCCATCCCATCACAAGTCTTGTTTCTTCAGCCGTTTGCTCATGAGCAAGTAAGCTTTTTGAAAACTCAAGATACCAATCGCACCAAATGCCCCACGCAAAGTGGTAAGCCTTCTGCGCTGCTTGGTTAAAAGCATAGGCATCAAGCTGCTCATCTATCTCGCGCACCAAACTTCCTAACTCGCTCACCATCCAACGGTTAACGCTATGCTTCACTTTGCTCATGTCAAACTTATCACGATGAGGCTTATCCCACATCACGCCTTGCATCTGCATAAAGCGGGCTGCATTCCAAAGCTTCGTGCAGAAGTTTCGGCTTTGCTCTACTTTAGCCTTAGAAAAACGCATATCCTCACTGCTCGCAATACTCGCCATGGTCATACGCAAAGCGTCCACACCAAACTCTTCAATCAGCTGCATGGGGTCAATAACATTACCCTTGCTTTTGCTCATTTTCTGGCCTTTTTCATCCAGAATCAATCCATGAGTAAAGATTGTTTTAAAAGGACTTTTCTCTGTAAGCTCCAAGCCCATCATCATCATCCGAATATCCCAAAAAGGCAAAATATCCCGGCCGTTCATAATAACATGACCCGGATAAAATTCACTCAAACGCTCACCACCAGTGGGCCATCCCTGGGTTACAAAAGGCCAAAGAGCGGAAGAGAACCAGGTATCTAAAATATCCTCATCTTGCCTCCAACCTTCACCAGAAGGCGCTTTTTCACCCACATAAACTTCAAACGAGTCCGTACCCTCATCACCCTTAAACCAGGCAGGAATACGGTGTCCCCACCACAGCTGACGAGAAATGCACCAATCCTGAATATTTTCCATCCAATGACGATAAACTTTTTCATCGCGCTTGTTCAAAAACTCAACATCACCCTTATCAGCCGCATCCAAGCATTTCTTAGCCAAAGGTTCGCCTGTCACATACCACTGCCAGGTCAGGTAAGGTTCCAAAATCGTATCATCGCGCTCGGCGTGGCCCACATTATGGGGGTGAGGCTCCGTTTGTATCAACTGGCCCATAGTATCTAAGTCCATTACAATACGCTTGCGCGCTTCAAAGCGGTCAAGACCCACATAAGCTTTAGGGCAATTTGTGTTCATCGTACCGTTCGGATTAAGTAAATTAATAAGGGGGATATCCACCGTATCTTTATGCCGCTTATAGCATTCAAAGTCGTTAAAATCATGCGCTGCCGTAATCTTTACCAAGCCGCTCCCAAATTCCGGGTCGACCATCTCATCCGGGATAATCTCAATTTCGCGGTTCACAATCGGCACAATAACTTTGCGACCAACCAGGTCTTTTGCCCGCTTATCTTCAGGATGAATGGCAATAGCCCCATCTGCTAAAATTGTTTCAGGTCGTGTTGTGGCAATCTCAATCCCATCTTTGCCGTCATAGGTGCCGCCATC